>CAZDXW010000054.1:0-21107 GCA_964509485.1 uncultured Christensenella sp. | reverse complement strand
GAGCCATTGTTCTCCAGCGTGACCGTTTGCGCTTCGACATCGACGCTCTGGATCGAGACGTCGAGTGCGCTGTCCTTTCGCGCGGGATTGGACAACAGCATGGTATCCGGGCTGTCGAACGTCACCAGCAGGCCAATTGGGAAATCCTGCGTCAGGAAGACCATTGAGCTGGCAAGCGCGGTGGTTACGCGGGCGTTTGCGCTGTCCGTGTCCTCCCGCGTGTCGGTCGAGATAACGGCATACGAGGGGGAGACGAGAGTGGCAAAATCGTCGCCCGTTGCGTCGGGATTGCCATGGTTGGCAACCTTGAGCACGTCCGCCCGCAAGTTCGCGCCGGAATCGATCACTTCCTGCTCCTCGGCAAACTGCATGTCGCCCGCAAACAGGAATGTCTGGTTGTAATAGGAGAAGCGCAGCACGAGCGAATTGTCGTTGTCGTCCTCCTTGTTGAGCGAGAGCGGGCCGAGTACGTCGAACGACACGCCGTCGGCAACGGGAATACTCTCGCCCGCCTGAAGCTCCTGATGCGCCAAATGGAGCTTCTCCGCGCGCTTGACGATCTTGCTCGCGCCGTTCTTGTCCGGCTCGGAGTAGAAGGGGGAGTAGACGATCGAGACGTTATAGTTCGCGGCGAGCGCGTCCAAGCCGCCCAGATGGTCGCTGTGGCTATGGGTGATGAACACCGCGTCGATGGAAGAGACGCCCAGCGCGTTGAGCCCGGCGATCAACTGCGGCGCGGATTCGGCGGAGCCGGTGTCGATCAGCACGGTTTTGTCGCCAATGCGTAGAATCGTCGCATCGGCTTTGCCAACGTTGACATAGAGAAGCGCGAAGCCGCCTTTACTCGGCAGAACTTCCTCCAGAGAGCCGGGTAATAGCCGGGCTGTATTCGGAACGTTGACTGGCGCGGCTGCGGCGGGCGCCGACTGCTCCGAAGGGGAGTCTTCCACAATGGATTCGTTCGCGGTGCAACCAAAGAGGGTGAATACAACGAGCAGCATTGCCAGCAAAGCCCGAAGCGTTCGAAAAACAGATTTGTGAGAATAAATCTTCATGGCTCGATTATAGTGAAAGCAACCGCTGTTTGCAAATTTATAACGTGAGTTTGAGTGACGCGCGTGTAAGATTGGCGTGAACAAGGCGGAAACTTTCAGATTGGCAAGGTGACAATTGGCAAGAAATTATTGTGCTGATTCAATCACAAAAACATGAAATTTGTGCTATACTCGCCAATGAGCGGTCGATAGAACCGCGGATAACTTTGCCGGAGGACGCCATGCTCTACAACTTTATGAACGACTACAACGAATGCGCGCACGAGCGCATTCTGGAAGCGATTGTGAAAGCCAACCGCGAACAGGACAACTCCTACGGGCTCGACTCCCGCTGCGAACGCGCGCGCGAACTCATCCGCGCCGAACTCGGCGGGGCGGACAGCGCCGTGCATTTTCTCGTCGGCGGCACGCAGACAAACCTGACGGTCATCTCCGCCTGCATCAAGCCCTATCAGGGCGTGATCTCCGCCGTCACCGGACACATCAACGAGCACGAAACGGGCGCAATTGAAGCGACGGGGCATAAGGTGCTCGCGCTGCCGAGCACGGACGGAAAAATCACTGCCGAGCAGGTGGAGCGCTGCGTTGCCGGGCACTATGCGGACGTGAACGCCGAGCACATCGTCCAACCGGGTATGGTCTATCTCTCGCAGCCGACCGAACTGGGCACGATCTACTTCAAAAACGAGCTGATCGCCATCTGGAACGTCTGCCAAAAATACGATATGCCGCTCTACATCGACGGCGCGCGGCTCGGCACCTCGTTTGCGGCGGAGGGGGCCGATATTACGTTGCCCGACCTTGCGCGGTACACGAGCGCGTTCTCCATCGGCGGAACGAAGCTCGGCGCGCTGTTTGGCGAGGCGCTCGTACTCAACGACAAAGCGCTGCAGAAGGATTTTCGCTACTACATCAAGCAGCGCGGCGGTATGCTCGGCAAGGGGCGGCTCCTTGGCATTCAGTTTGAGACGCTGTTTACGGACGGACTTTATTTCGAAATCGGGCGGCACGCCGTGACGCAGGCAAAGAGAATTGCGGAGGGCTTCCGCGCGCGCGGCTACCGGCTGCTCGCGGAGTCGCCGACGAATCAGGTATTCCCGGTCGTGCCAAAGGCGATTCAGCGCGAGCTCGCCAAGTCGTTTGGCTACGCTTACTGGTGCGCGGTGGACGACGAGAGCGACGCGATTCGCTTCTGCACCTCCTGGGCGACGCCGCCGGAGATGGTGGATGCGCTACTGGCGATGTTGCCGGACAATCGGTAAACAAAAAACGGAGGCACAAGTCTCCGTTTCGAATACAAGCTCACTTGGAGGCGGAAGCCTCCTTTTTTATGCCGCGATAGCGCTGATTTTTCTGCGTTTGCCCAGAATTCGCCAGCAGAGAAGGGAGAGAATCACGAGCGCAAAGCTTAATTTGATGGCGATGCTGATCGGGCGGTAGTCCTCCCAGTATTGGCGGAGCACGGCGTCCGCAACCGAAAACAGAATGGAGCCAATCGTAAGGAGCAGGATGTTTCGCTTCGTAAACAGATCCCGAAGACGCAGATTCGGAAATAGTAATTTCAGCAGGATTGCAAACAACCCGAAGAGCAACGCTGCGTTGAGCAGCACTCCGAATATCACTTGCAAAAAGGGACTGAGCGCGGTGAACAAGAGGGACAGCAACGATAAAAGCACCTTTCCAACCGCCCAGAAGGGCAGAAGGACAATGCCGCGAACAACGGAAGGCTGCGAGAAGAACACGCTCTTGAGCCAACTGCGTAAGCGGCTCTCTTTTTTGGATTCCGTTCGCTGAGCGGAACCGGACGAATTCGCCTCGTTTGCCGATTGCGCGACGATGACCGCTGCTGACGACGGAACACCGGAGAACAGCTCGTCCGGCGTGCTCGCGAGCGAGCCGAGCGCCATGGAACACGCGGCGACGACGCCTGCGCAGACGGCGAGCGTTTTCTTGCCAGCCTTTTTCAATTGTTCTCTCGATAGATTCATGGGCGCATTATACACCGCTTAGCCGCCCTCCGGCAACTGTACGAAAGTGTAAAAAAAGTATCCCGTCTTGCGACGGGATACTGATTTGCCGTGGAACTTGTGCAGGAGAGATTATCTCTTGCTGAACTGGGGCGCTCTGCGGGCTGCATGCAGACCGTACTTTTTGCGCTCTTTCATGCGCGGATCGCGCGTGAGGTATCCGGCCTTCTTGAGGGCGGGACGCAGCGCGGGCTCCGCAACGAGCAGTGCGCGGGCGATGCCATGACGGATCGCGCCGGCCTGGCCGGTGGTGCCGCCGCCATAGACGTTGACGAACACGTCGAACTTCGAAAGCGTGTCGGTCAGGGTCAGCGGAGCGCGGACGATCATCTTCAGCGTTTCGAGGCCAAAGTAGTTGTCCAGCTCGCGCTTGTTAATCGTGATGTTGCCGCTGCCCGGGAGCAACCGAACGCGGGCAATGGACTTTTTCCGTCTGCCGGTGCCAAGATATTGCGTACTTGCCATGTTCTGTTTCTCCTTTCGTTATTTCAGCGTGAGGGGCTGGGGCTGCTGTGCGGCGTTCTTGTGCTCGGGTCCGGCATAGATGCGAACCTTCTTGAGCATTTGATCGCCCAGCGGGCCCTTGGGCATCATGCGGCGAATAGCTTCGTAAACCGCGAATTCCGGTTTGGTCGCGAGCAGCGTGCGATAGCTGACCTCGCGGATGCCGCCCGGATAACCGGTGTGGTGAATGTACTTTTTCTGATCGAGCTTTTTGCCCGTCAGGCGCACCTTGGCGGCGTTGATGATGATCACGTGGTCGCCGGTGTCGACATGCGGGGTGTATATGGGCTTATGCTTACCCCTGAGAATGGCTGCCACTTGCGAAGAAAGACGGCCGAGAACCATATCCTTCGCATCCACAACGTACCAGCTGCGCTCAACGGTTTCGCCCTTTGCCATATAGGATTTCATGGCGATTCCTCCATTACATGAATTCGAATTTGGGATTGTCCTTCGTGTGATTGAGCGCTCACTCCCGGGGCTGTGGCAGTTCTCGACCCAATGGCACATCGATTAGTTTAACAAACGCGCCCGCATGTGTCAACCCTGAATCCGGGGAATCGGACGCTTATTTTCGAGAATCAGGCATGTATTTCGGAATACACACGAATAACGCTCTCAGACCAGATGTTTAGCGCGTAAGAATCCACCACGCGGCGTTTTGCCGCCTCCAGCGCTTGCGCGCGTTCCGGCGTGTCTGGCGCATGAAAAACACGCTGGATTGCGCTCGAAAGTGCAGCCGCGTCCTCCGGCGGAACGAAGGCTTCCGGCGGGAGAGCGAGGTCCTTTTGCGCGTCGATCGCGCTGGCGAGCACCGGCGTTTCGCAATAAACCGCCTCGACGAGCGCGTAGCAAAAGCCCTCCTCGCGGCTGGGCGAAAGAAACACGTCCGCCAGATGATAATAGGCCGCAACATCGCTTCGCGCGGGGAGCAATTTGATCCACGCAGGCAGTTCCTGAGCCTGCAATTGACGCAGGATCGACGTCTCGACCTCTTCCTTACGGGAGGAGAGCACGACGGCGAGTGTAACCGGTTCGCCTGCTTCCCGCAGGGAGCGAACGGCCTCCACCGCAAGGTCGACGCCCTTGCGCAGATAGTTGAACCCGAACATCAGCGCAATCTGTTCACCCGAAGAAATGCCGAGCACCTCCTTTGAGAGAGGCTCATACGAATCCAGACGCTCGAACGCGATGGCGTTTTCCGCTACGGCAACGCGGGAAGGGGCGATTCCATCCGCAATCAATCGCTGCGCAACCGAACGGCTGCAGCAGACAAAGCGCGAAATGAAAGAGAGGTAAAACCGCTGCGGCAGCGCGTGCAGGGGAGACTTCGGAATCGCGAGGTGGTTATGCAGGTGCAGCACGGTGTCCACGCGGTGTCCGCAGGTCTTTGCTGCAAAGAGCGCTGCGAGCTTTTCTTTATAATGAATGAAGTGCGCGTGCAGAATTGCCACGTCGTTTTCACGCAGCAGCTTGCGAATCTGGCGCGCGTAGGCGAAGAACCCGTTGCGCTCAATTAAAAACACATTGGGCTTTTCTCGGCGCATGGCTTGTGCCCAGGGCATATCCCCCGCGCGCTTGGGAAAGACATAGAGCATGCGCATGCCGTCCGCACCAAGCCGCTGCTCCAGCGCGCGCAAAGACGCGACAAAGTTACCCTCATACGGCGCGCCGTAGTCGGTCAGGTGCAAAACGGTGTTGTATTGCTGCGAATTGCTCAATCGATGCTCCTTACAGCGTGGAAAGATAGCTTAAGAACGACTCAAACGAACCGGTGAACCGCTCCACCGCCGGATGATGATAGAACACGCAGAACCCCTGTTCACCGTCGAACGGCGCGCTCGATTCCGACCAGAGCAGAATCCGCTTGTTCGCCGAGGAGGCAATTGCTATGCCGAGCTCCGCGTGCGTGCCGAAACGCCCCGGCAGCAGCAGCGCAACGAGCTCCGCGTCGATCACAGCCTGCGCTTCCGTTCGGGCGACTTCGCGCTTTCGCTCCGGCGATTCGGCGGAAACGTCGCCATGCTTCGTCCAGTCGTAGGTGCGCTGGTGTCCGTTCGCCGTGAGAACCTGCGCCGCCTGATTCACCCGTTCAGCGTTTGGTACGCCACTTGCCACGTAAAACTTCATATCGTAATCGAACTCTCTCTAGATTTCTTCGTCTTCCTCGTCGTCGCCCATGGCAAAACCGCAAACGCCGGGCACCGCGCCCTTGGCGAGATCCTCCGCGCGTAGGCCCGGGCCGGGGTCGCCAATCAGCCAGTGCTTGCGGCAGAGGCCGATGTATTTGTCGCTCGCGCCGAGCACAACCTGTTCGCCGACCTTTGTGATGCCGCCCTTGCCGTCAAGGCGCGCGTTGTTCGTCGCCTTCTTGCCGCACCAGCAGATCGTTTTGACCTCTTCAATCGTATCCGCACGGGCAAGCAGCCGCGCGCTGCCGGGAAAGAACTCGCCGCGAAAGTCCGTCTTGAGGCCGTAGCAGATGACGGGCACGTCGAACTCGTCCACGATGGGCAGCAGCATATCCACCTGCTCGGTGGAGAGGAACTGCGCCTCGTCAATGATGATGCAGTCGTATGCATGCGCGCGCACTGCGTCCCAGTCGATCTGGTCAAAGAGGATGCAGTCCGCGACGAGGCCGCTGCGCGAGCGAATGGTGTACACGCCGTCCCGTGTGTCCACGCCGGGCTTGACGAGCAGCGCCTTCTTGCAGCGTTCCTGATAGTTGTACCAAACCATGATGGCGTTTGCAGTTTTGCTGGAACCCATTGCGCCGTAGCGGAAGTAAAGCTTTGCCATATTGCCTCCGTTTTGAATCCGTTTTGTAGGGAACAGGGGGGAAGAATGCGGCGCCGCGGCGAATGCGCTTCGACGCGGCGCCGGTCAGGCACGATCGATTTCGGGGAAAGGGAACGATTAACGGCGACCCTTGTCGTAGGGGATGCCCTCGGCCTTCGGCGCGCGGGACTTCTTGCTCGTCAGGATCAGTACGATCATCGTAACGATATACGGCAGCATCAGGTAGATGTATTCGCTGCCCTTGATGTTGTCAAATTTCGGCAAAAACGGAATGCTGCCGCTGTAGGAGCCGAGAATCTTGAACAGCGCAAAGAACAGCGAAGCGCCGAGGATGTTGAGCGGTTTCCAGTTACCAAAGATCATAACGGCCAGTGCGAGGAAGCCATAGCCGGCAACCGTGGACTGGAATGCGCTTCCGGCGGCAAGCGTATAGGCAAGGCCGCCAATTCCGCCGAGCACGCCGGAGATGAACACACCCGCGTAGCGCATGCGATAGACGTTGATGCCGACGGAGTCCGCCGCTTGCGGATGCTCGCCGCAGGCGCGAAGGCGAAGGCCGAACCGCGTTTTGTACAGCACGACCGCCGCAATGATAAAGAGCACAACCGCCCAGAGCGTGGTCTGATAGAAGCTCTTAAATACCAGATTCTGCCAGAAGGTGTCCTTCGCGGCAATGCCGAGCGTTTCCTGCGTAATGCGCGACCAGGTCGGAATCAGAATCGTCGTTTGACCCTGACCCTGAATGGCCCAGGTCAGAACGATTGCAAACGCGGGCGCAAACATGTTGAGCGCCGTGCCGCCGATGGTTTGATCCGCCTTGAGGTTGACCGAGGCAAACGCGAGCAGCAGCGCGAAGACCGCGCCGGTTGCCGCGGCAACGAGCACCGAATAGAACATCGCGAGCTGGGGATGCGCCGGGCCGAACCCGCTGCTGTCCATGACGCGGAGAAACAGGCAGGAGCACAGCGCGCCGATGATCATAATGCCTTCCAGCGCGATGTTGACAATACCGCTGCGCTCGGAGAACATGCCGCCGAGTGCAACCAGCAGAAGTGGAACCATGAAGAGAATGGTTGCGCTGATGATATCCGCCAGTATACTCATGATTATCTCACCTCGTCTTTCTCATCGGATGCGTTGGAAACGGAAGCCGGAATCGCAGCGGGTTCTTCCTCGCGGCGCGTATTGCGGCGCGAGAGCAGGTCCCGCGTGAGCAACGCAAACGCGGCAAGGTAAATGATGACCGATATGATGATATCGATGATCTCCTTGACGAAGTCCGGTTGCATCGCGTCGCCGCCGACCTGAATATAGGAAACGAAGAACGCCGAGAAGATTGTGCCGATGGGGTTAGACGTTGCAAGCAGCGCAACGGGAATGCCGTTGAAGCCGGCCGCCAGAAGCTGCTTGAGCAGCGTGTACTGACCCGTTCCGGCGAGGAAGTAGAGCCCGCCGCCCATGCCGGCGAATGCGCCCGCAATCACCATGGAAAGCACAATGTTGCGTTTGGCGTTGATACCCGCGTAGATGCTGGCGTTGCGGTTGTAGCCGCAAGCTTTGAGCTCATAGCCGAACGTCGTCTTGCTGAGAATAATCCAGGAGATGACGGCGAAGATCAGCGCAATAAAGATGCTGATGTTCATGTAGTTGCTCTTCATGAGAACGTCGAGTCCCAACCGCGGAATCAGCGCGCTCGGGTTCGCCTGCGCGAGGTTCGCCGTGCGATCCATCTGCGCGCCGCCCCAATACTTCGCGAGCATCATGGGAAGGTTGTTGATGGTCAGATTGACCGCAAACATGGCGATCCAGTTGAACATAATCGAGGTAATGACCTCGTTTACATTAAAATGCGCTTTAAACAAACCGGGGAAAATGCCCCAGATCGCGCCGCCGATGAGCGCGAGCAGCAGGCAGACATACCAGGGAAGCTGGAACTGAATCGCGCCGATCAGCGCCATTGCCGCGCCGACGGTGTACTGACCGGTTGCGCCAATGTTGAATAGTCCCGTCTTAAACGCGAAACCGACGGAAAGACCCGTCATAATCAGCGGAGCCGCCTGATAGAGCACCTTGGCAAACTTATCGCTGGAACGAAATCCCGTTGAGATCAGACTGACAAAGGCGCCGCCCGCCGCTTTGGAATTCAGGACAAACAGCAGGATCAAACCAACGATCAGACCGACGCAGATGGAGATCAGCGAGGCCAGGATGCTGGTGGAGCCGGGGAAGTGCAGAGCGCGTTTCTTGATTTGCTGCATTTCAGTGCACCGTCCTTTCAGCGGACTGCCGTTTTGCGCCCGCCATATAGAGCCCGAGTTCGCCGACGGTTGTGACCTTCGGATCAAACTCACCGACGATTTCGCCTTCGTACATCACGAGTATCCGGTCGGAAACGTTCATTACCTCGTCCAGCTCAAGGGAGACGAGCAACACCGCCTTGCCGTGATCCCGCGCGGAAACGAGCTGATGATGGATGTATTCAATCGCGCCAACGTCGAGTCCGCGCGTCGGCTGAACCGCAACGAGAAGTTCCGGATCCTTGTCGATTTCGCGCGCGACAATCGCCTTTTGCTGGTTGCCGCCGGACATGCTGCGCGCCGGGGTAACGGGGCCCTGACCGCTGCGAATATCGTACTGCTTGATCAGCTTTTCGGCGTACTGCCGAACCTGATCCTTGCGGATGAAGCCACCGCGCTGGAAGGTTGGCTCCCAGTAACGCTGCAACACGAGGTTCTCCTCCAGCGTATAGTCCAGTACGAGGCCGTATTTCTGGCGATCCTCCGGAATATGGCTCATGCCGGCCTTGCTGCGCTGGCGAATCGGCATATGTATTGCCTTCACCTTGCCGAGCGTGGAGGCGGCCTGCTTGTCGCGCTTGCGGCCAACCTGCAGAATTGGCTCGCCCTTGAGCGTTACGCGACCGGCGGACGGCTTTTCCAATCCGGTGAGCGCGTAGACGAACTCGGTCTGTCCATTGCCTTCGATGCCCGCGAGGCAGACGATTTCGCCCGCGCGCACGTTGAAGGAAACGTCCTTGACCGCGTTGTTCTTATGCGCCTTGCTGGGAACGGTCAGATGTTCGACCTCCAGCACGGTCTTGCCGGGCGTTGCGTCGCCTTTGGTGACGATAAAATCCACGTCGCGACCAACCATCATGCGGCTGAGCTTGACCTTGTCCGTGTCCTTCACGTCCACGGTGCCGATGCACTTGCCTTTGCGGAGCACGGTGCAGCGGTCGGCAACGGCCATGATTTCGTTGAGCTTGTGTGTGATAAACAGAATCGATTTGCCCTCGTTGGCGAACGAGCGCATGATGTTCATGAGTTCGTCGATCTCCTGCGGCGTGAGTACCGCGGTGGGCTCGTCGAAGATCAGAATATCGTTGTCGCGATAGAGCATCTTCAATATTTCGACGCGCTGCTGCATGCCGACCGAGATATCCTCGATCAAGGCGTCCGGGTCGATCTTGAGGCCGTAGCGCTCGCTGAGATCAACGACCTTTTTGCGCGCTTCTTTCTTCTTTAAAAACCCAAGCTTGCTGGGTTCCACACCGAGAATAATGTTATCGAGCACGGTAAAGATTTCAACGAGCTTGAAGTGCTGATGTACCATGCCGATGTTCAGGGCGTTGGCGTCGTTTGGATCTTTGATGCGAACGACCTTGCCGTCCTTTTTAATCGTGCCTTTTTCCGGCTGATACAGGCCGAACAACACGCTCATGAGCGTGGATTTTCCCGCGCCGTTTTCGCCGAGCAAGGCGTGAATTTCGCCGCGCTTGAGACAGAGCGTAATGTCGTCATTCGCGCGGATGCCGGGAAACTCCTTTGTGATGTTCAGCATTTCTATTACATAATCGTTCATAAGCGGTATCCCTTCCCAAATAAGATAGACGGGCGATGCACGGATGAAACGTTCTTTTTTTAAGAATAATCGGAATGAATGAATTGTGCAAGAGGGGCTGGGCATCAGCCCAGCCCCTCTGTGGCAAGTATGCGGTTTGAATCAGAAGTTAGTTCTGATAATCGACGGCGATTGCAACGGTCGGCTGCACGTCGATTGCGGATGCGATGGCGATTTCGCCGCTCTTAACCTTGGCATACAGTTCGTTGTACTGATCAACGGTGAAGGTGCTGAATCTCCAGGCTGCTGCATCGGTCGGCAGACCAACGCAATCCTGCGCGGCGCCGAGCTTGTTTTCGGTTCCGGCATACGCTGCGGACCACACGCCGTTGTTGGCGAGCAGGTCGTTCAGAGCGACTTTGACGGAGGTTTCAAGCTCTTTCTTCGCGGAGGTGATGATGCGCTCGGAGACGCTGGACTGGTCGACGTCGACGCCGATCAGCTTGCCATCCGCTTCGTCAGCAGAGGCGATTGCCGAGTAGAGGATACCGCCGCCGCAGGCAAAGATGATCTGCGTGCCTTCGGTGTACCAGCCGGCGGTCTTGGTCTTGATTTCGTCGTTCGGGCCGAACGTGCCGGAGTACCAGTACTTGATGGAGACATCCGCGGTGTTGCCGAGAACGGCGGCCGCAGCGTCGGCACCCTGGACGAAGCCGAAGCCGTAACGAACGACCGCGGGCACGTCAATGCCGCCGAGGAATGCGAGCTTCGTGTAGCCATCCATGACGGCCGCATAGCCGGCAAGGAAACCGGACTGTTCTTCCTGATAGGTGATCAGCGCGGTGTTCGGCTGGGGCGCCGGCACATCGCCGAGGCCAAGGTCGATACCGAGGAACATCACGTCGGGATACTGCTGCGGCAGCTGCTGATAGGTAGCGCCGAAGAGGTAACCGGGGCAGACGATGACGTTGGCACCCTTTTCGATGGCGGTCTTGATGGTCTCAATGCGGGCTTCGTCGCTGTCTTCCGACGGACGATAGTAGTTGGCAACCATGCCATTCTCTTCTGCCCAGTTCTTGCAGCCCATCCAGGTGAATTCGTTGAAGGACTTGTCGTCGATGTTGCCGACGTCGGTAACCATGGCGATGTTCAGGGCCAGAGGCGCCTCGGTTGCTTCAACAACAGGGGCTTCCGTTGCTTCCGCAACAGGAGCTTCCGTCGCTTCGGCAGCGGGGGCAGCGGCCGGCGCGCATGCCACAACCGAAAGGGCCAGGCAAAGCGTCAAAAGAATCGCGATTGCTTTTTTCATGAATCTTCCTCCTCAATTAATTTGCGTTTGCATAAAACGCAGAATCTAACGTTAGTATACCACAGCGAAAAATTGGAAACAATGAATTTCTGCCGACCTAAAACTTATATTTTTCAGGTGTTTCAACATCGAAAAACCTGTTGACTTCAAGATATGCCTCACGTATAATGTCTTTTAGCGTCTTCTTAAAGGAAGAGTCGTCTAGGAGGGGAGGGGAGAAGCATGGAAATTCGCGTAGGTGAAAACGAGTCCCTGGAGAGCGCTCTGAAACGATTCAAACGCAAGTGCGCGCGTAGCGGCGTCCTGGCAGAGGTCCGTCGTCGCGAGCACTATGAAAAGCCCAGCGTGAAGCGCAAGAAGAAGGCCGAAGCGGCCAGAAAGCGCAAGTATTAATCGCTCGGCGCAAGTATGCTAAAAAAACGAACCGGAAACGGTTCGTTTTTTCGTGCGCGCGCTTCTTGACGCCGTTTCACATGCTTGCGAACATGAAAGCTCGATCAAATGGCGCTCTGCTGAAATCCCACTGGCAAAAACACAATAGATCTGGTAGTATAATAAGGTATAGTGCACAAAATAAGGAGCTTTCCATTATGAAATGCAGATATTGCGCCAGCATCGAGAGCAAGGTAATCGACTCGCGGCCAACCGAAGACGGAAGCGCCATCCGGCGCAGGCGCGAGTGCATGAACTGCGGCAAGCGTTTTACCACGTACGAGAAGATTGAAGAAATTCCGATCATGGTGGTCAAACGCGACGGCAGGCGGGAACCCTTTGACTCCGAAAAGATTCGAAACGGGATTCGCAAGGCCTGCGAAAAGCGCCCGGTCGCGGCGGATGTTCAGGATAAGCTGGTGGAGGATGTGACCAGAGAGGTGTTCAACACGCTCGCCTCGGAGGTCACCACGCGGGACGTCGGCGAGATCGTCATGCGAAAGCTCAAGGACGTCGACGAGGTTGCGTACGTCCGCTTTGCCTCCGTCTATCGCGAATTCAAGGATACGCAGACATTTATGAAGGAACTTCAGCGCCTGCTGGATGAGAAGCAGGATTAACATTTTAAAACGAACTTCAGCGCCTGCTGGACGAGAAGCAGGATGAACGGATTTCATCATTCCAGAAAACGGTATCATGCAAGAAACGAAATACCAAAACATGAACGAAATCATGTCTGCCATAGCTATGGGGTCCAAATTTCGATACGTCAACGGGGTGGGGATTTATACCCTGCCTGCGTTGGAGCGGCTCAAGGGATTTGACCACGGCTTTTCCGCGCGCAGCGGCGGCGTCAGCGAAGGCGGATTTTCCTCGCTGAACCTGAGCTTTACGCGTCCGGAGCAGCGCGAAAACGTGATGGAAAACTACCGCAGGTTTTGCCGCGCGGCGGAGATTCCATTTGACCGCATGGTGATGGACAACTACGCGCACGAAACCACCGTTCTTCGCGTAGACGCGGCGGACGCGGGCAAGGGGTATCTACTGGACCCGCTGCCAAGCTGCGACGGGCTCGTGACGAACGATCCTTCGATTACGCTGATTACCGGGCACGCGGACTGCATGGCGTTTTACGTGGCCGACCCCGTAAAGCGCTGCATCGGTCTTGCGCACGCGGGTTGGCGCGGTGCGCTGGGGCGTATTGGCGCGGGCGTTATCGCCGAACTGACAAAACACTACGGCTCAAACCCGACCGATCTGATCGTCGGCATAGGGCCTTCCATCTGCCCGGACTGCTTTGAGGTTGGGCAAAACGTTGCGCAGGCGTTTGCGGACGCATTCCCCGGTCTGCCCTGCGTGCTTGAGCTTCCCGGTCAGCGGCCGCACGTCGATCTCTGGATGGTTGCCGTTTCGCAGTGCCTCGAAGCGGGCGCGCTGCCCGAGCACATCTCGCTGTTTGGCGTTTGTACGGCTGAGACGCCGCGGCTGTATTCGCACCGGCGGGATCAGGGAAACACCGGCGGTATGGCGGCGTATCTGCGCCTTACCTGAAACAGCAAAGAAATTGCCCGGTTTTGCCGCATAAGCGCGGGCTTCGATCTGCCGGTTTCATTGACAAGACACCCGCGCAAGAGTATAATTCACTCGTTTCACCGCGTTTGGCGGAACGACGCTCCATCGATATCCGATTCACGATTTTACATAGGGAGACAGATATTCATGAAACACAAGACATTGGTCACGGTACTCCTCGTTCTCACGCTGGCGATGTCCGCCCTGCTTGGCGGATGCCAGAGTAAGGACCTTCCCGCCGCGACGGTTGGCGACCGTGAGATTACGGTGCAGCAGCTCAAGACCGCATATGCGAGCGGGCTTGATTACGCTTCCTATTATGGATATGACACGAGCACCGCGGAGGGCAAAACCTCCTATCGTGATTATATGCTCGACAGCCTGATTGCCACGAGCATGAAGGTCTATCAGGCGAAGCTCGCCGGCATCACCCTCACGGCGGATGAACAGACCGCCGCCGAGCAAACGGCACAGAAGAACTACGACGATACCTTCCAGTCGTTTGTCGACCAGGCGACCCAAGCGGGCGCCAGCAATCCGGAAGCATATGCCAAGACGCTCTTTACGAAAGCGCTGGTCTCCAACAAGACCACCGTTTCCAAGCTTAAGGCCACCATGCTCACAGACGCGGAGGAGAACACGCTGATCTCCAAGCATAAGGAAGCGCTCCTGCAGGGGATTTCGCTGAGCGAAGACGAACTCGCCCAGAAGTATGCAGACGAGCTTGCTGCCCAGAAGGCTGAGTTCACCACCGACCCGTCGAAGTACTTCAGCTATGAGTCGTATTCGACCTACGGCTACTCCGCAATTCCGCTGTTTGTGCCGGAAGGATTCTTCCGCGTTCGCCAGATCCTGGTTGCGGACGAAGCCACCGCGGCCTTGGTCAAGCAGAAGATCGACGCGGGCGAGGACTTTGAAACGCTGCTCAAGGAGTATAACACCGATCCCGGCATGCAGGACGAAGCGAACGCCGCGGGCTACCTCGTTGGCACGGGCGCGAGCTATGTGGAATCGTTCCTGAACGCCGCGCTTGCACTCGCCAAGGATGGCGACGTGTCCGCGCCGGTGCAGTCCGACTACGGCTGGCACATCATCAAGCGCGTTTCCACCGAAGCGTCGCACGAGATTCCCTATGCGGACGTGAAGGGGCAGCTGGACGCCTATGAGCAGACGCTCTACCAGAACCAGTATTATTCCGACCTCGTCGCCGGTTGGGTAGCGGACAAAACGCTTGTCACGAAATACCCGGATAACTACGCGTCGATCGGTCAATAATCGCGAGGCGAGAGAACATGAGTAAAGCACTGCGGATTTTCAGCCTGATCGTAGCAATCGTAATGGTGCTGGCAACGCTGGCGTCGATTGTCTTCGCACTGCTGTAAGAAACGTATACGGAGTCAACGGAGCCGGATTGTATCCGGCTCCGTTTTTCACCTTTCTACGTTGCTATGTAACGAGAAGACCTGGAAGTGTGGTACAATTCTTGTAGAGCCAGTCGAAGTTCGCTATAATGCAATTAACCATATCATAAATATTCTTTTTTCACTCGAAACAATCTCATAATGCAAGCGAGAGCAACACAACGATCCCCGACAAAACGGTTTGGAGGAGCGGCGAAATGAAAAAGAACGCGCGCATTGTCATGACGCTGATCGTACCGATTATTTTGGTTGTGGTTTTTGTGATTGTTTTGTTTCTGTATATCGTCGGCCGGAACACACAGATTGAAACCATGCGCAAGGACGCGCTTTTAACGACTGCTGCGGAGCAAAAATCGCAGTTTACACAGATGCTGGACGGTAGTTTTACGGCGCTGGATGTGTTATCGGATGTGGTCGGTTCTTCTGACACGGTCTTAACGGAGAATACACTTGAGCAGGCGCAGCATCTGGTTGGGCCGTCGGGATTTCAGGAGATCCTGCTCGTGAACCGGGCGGGAGAGGCTCAACTGCAGGCGGGAACGCTGGTCTTGGCGGACCCGTCGGCGTATGTTGGCCATGCGCTGCTGGGCGAACGAACGCTGTCGATGCTCAACCTGTCCGACGAGGAAGAGGACAACATTTGTTTGCTGTTTGCGGTTCCTGTGTGGAAGGACGGCGCGGTCGACGGAGCTGTGGCAGGCTTGCTGGATGAAACGGCGCTGAGTGATCTGTTCCATCGCAGTACAGTTAAGTGCTTCAAAACGGTGATATTCGACTCAAAAGGAACTCTGATCTATACCGAAGACGGGCTGTCCATTGGCAAGACGGGGGATACTCTCTTTGATTCGCTGGGGAACAAGTTCGCCGATAACCGGAGCGTTGCCGATCAACTGAGAACCAATCTGCGAAACGGGCGGGAGGGAACGGGCTCGTTCCGGTATGCGGGCGGGCGATGGTATCTGGTGTATATGCCGCTCGGCGTCAACAAATGGTCCATTGGCATGGTGCTTTCTGCGGACAAAGCAGAGACGGCGTTACAGGTTCAAAGTACGAGGAGTTACGAGCTCGTGGCCGTCATCATGCTCAGCGCGCTGCTGCTGACGCTGTTTGTCGTGCTGTTCTTCCGTTCGGAAACAACGAAATCGCTCCGGGAACGCGAACGCCTGCTCAACGCGGAGGAGGAGTATCGCATCTCCGCCAAGCAGGGCGGCATCATGGTTGCCCGGTTTGACATTGAGAGCGGCGCGCTGCTCTCCAGTCAGGGTACGATTGACCACATTCAGCTGCAGCTCGACACCATTGGGTTTACCTCTTATGCCGCGCTGGAGAAGCTAGTTGTCGCCGAAAGCGCGGAGGATTACCGCGCGTTCTGGGCGCTGATTCGCGACGGAAACGCGAACGGGCAGGCCGAAATCTGCCTGAGCGGCGATGGCGGAACGCAGCGCTGGTACAGCTTTGAGTTCGCCGCGATTGGCGACGGCGGAGGAACGAACGTGCAGGTGATCGTGACCATTCGGGACATCAACGAACTGCACGAGCGAATGACTTCCTACCGGCACTGGCAGAATCGAATTCTGACCTCGCTGGGGAAGTATGCCGCCTTGATGGAAGTGAGTTTGACGACGGGCGTTTACGAGCGGCTTGAAGGGGAGTTTCTGGACTGCGTCGAGTCGGGAGACACCGGCTGCCATGCGGAGCCACTGCTAACTCGCTTCTCGGAGCAGATGGTGGGCGACGGAGATCGACGGCGGTTTCAGACGTTTGTATCTCTGGAGCGGCTGCGCGAGCTGACCTCCCGCGGAATTCTGAAGGACGAGGCGGAGATCGGGCTTATACGAAAGGACGGAACCGAGCGCCTCTGTCTGCTGACCGCGCAAATGGCTCTTTCGCCGAAAAACAACGAGGTCAAGGCGTTTCTCTCGTTGCAGGAGCTCGACGACATCAATCTGGAGATTGAGCGCCTCAGCAATCTGGCGCTTTACGACGAACTCAGCGGGCTGTTGAATCGAACCGCCGCGCGAAACGCGATTGAGGAAGCGCTTCGGTTCGGCACGGGCGAGCGCGTGGCGCTGTTCATGATTGACGCGGATAATTTCAAGCTTGTCAACGATACGCTGGGGCACCAGCACGGCGACTTGGCGCTGATTCAGATCAGTCAGGCGATTCAGAGCGTGTTTCGCGCTTCGGACATTCTCGCGCGCATCGGCGGGGACGAGTTCTTTGTCTTTTTACCGGAGGTGCCGGGCGAGGAGTTTGCCGAGAGCAAGGCCGCGGCGCTTAATAAGGCGCTTCAAATGACCTATTCGGCGGGCAACAATGCCGGCATTGCGTTGACCGCAAGCATCGGCGTGGTGGTCGCCGCCCGGGATCAGGTGGATTACGAAGCGCTCTATGCCGAGGCGGATCGCGCGCTGTACGAAGCGAAGAATGCCGGAAAGAACCGGTATTGCATTCATACGCCAAATCAAACCGAAGCACCGGCGCCGAGACAGTCGCATGCCGTCGAATACGAACTGCAATTGCAGCCGTTGCTCAAGCATCTGGATGGCGGCGTCGTTCTATTTGAAGTTGGAGATCGAATTCAGCCGCTGTTCATCAGCGACGGGTATTTTCTGCTGCGTGGCATCATGGCGGAAGCGATTGCAAACGGTACATTCCCGGAATCGACCATTCATCCGCACGATTTTCCAATGGTCGAGCACGCGGTGCGCTCTTGCGCCTGGGAGGGCGAACCGGTTCAGATCAGCTATCGAAATGTGTTGGCAGACGGCGGCTATGGCTGGCGGCACATGAATGCCGTGCGCGCGCCGAGCATGGCTGAGGGAAAACCGGTGATTCTGGCGGTGATTTCGGATATCACCGAGCTGCACACCGCGTCGGAGCATCTCAAGGAGATTGCCGGGCAGGCGAAAACCGGCGTGTTCATCATGCGCGTTGGCGAGCGGCTGGAGATCACATTTTTCAACGACGGCGCGCTGGAGATCACCGGGTTTACTTACGAGCAGATGCGCCTGTTCTCGCGGGATGCTTCCGCGTTTTTCCGCGGGGATAATCTAAAGCGCTTTCGCGCAGAGGTAAGTGCGGCGAACGCGGAAAACAGAATGGTGGATTTTGTCTACGAATCACATGGATTCGTGGGGAGAAGCGCGCATTCGACGCATCTATGGGGCGTCAAGCTGGATGTTCAGAACGGTGTGCCTTCTTATTTATTACTGATGGTTGACCAGGAGTCCACGATAGACGAACCGGAATCAGCGACAAACAGAACGAAATAACAGCCTTCAAGCGTGGATTTGATGTTTTGACAGTCGCAGGATGGCAGAGCCGGAAGCGACTTCTGTTTTTTGAGATTTGCAGGAAATCCTGCGCGACAGATGAATCATATCCTACTCAATATCCGTTTTATCACCAAAATATTCGTCTTTTGCATACATACGCGAGTGCCTTTGCGCTACGGGTATTATTTCTGTCGCAAAGTAACTCAGATTTGCGATTTTTCTTGCACAAGATCAGGCGGGTCGGTATAATATGAAGTTGTCAGATCAGAGAAGGAGGAAGAGGTTTTGTCAAACAAATACGTTTATCTATTCAGTGAGGGCAGCGCGGATATGCGCGCGTTGCTCGGCGGTAAGGGCGCGAACCTGGCGGAGATGACCAATCTGGGTTTGCCGGTTCCATTTGGCTTTACCGTTTCGACCGAAGCATGCACCCGTTATTATCAGGACAAGAAGACGATTGCGCAGGAGATCATCGATCAGATCGAGGCCGCGCTCGCCGTTACCGAAAAGAACGCGGGCAAAAAGTTCGGCGATCCGTCCAATCCGTTCCTTGTTTCCGTTCGTTCCGGCGCCCGCGCCTCTATGCCGGGCATGATGGATACCATCCTGAACCTTGGCCTCAACGATGAAACCGTTGTCGGCATGGCGAAACTCACGAACAACGAGCGCTTTGCGTTCGACAGCTACCGCCGCTTCATTCATATGTTTTCGGATGTCGTCATGGAGATCGAAAAAGCGAAGTTCGACGAGATCTTTGACGAGGTGAAGCAAAAGAACAACTGCAAGCTGGACACCGAGCTTTCCGCCGAGAACCTGAAAGAAATCGTCATTCGTTTTAAGAAGCTCTATCGCGAGGAAAAAGGCGTGGAATTCCCGCAGAATCCCCGCGAGCAACTCATGGAGGCCATCAAGGCCGTCTTCCGCAGCTGGGACAATCCCCGCGCCAACGTCTACCGCATGAAAAATGACATTCCCTACGACTGGGGCACCGCCGTTAACGTCCAGAGCATGGTCTTTGGCAACATGGGCAACGACTGCGGCACCGGCGTTGCGTTTACGCGCAATCCCAGCACCGGCGAGAAGAAGCTCTATGGCGAATTCCTGATGAACGCGCAGGGCGAGGACGTCGTTGCCGGCATTCGTACGCCGAGCCCCATCGACGAACTCAAGAACACGCAGCCGGAAGTCTACCTGCAGTTCACGCAGATTGCGGACAAGCTTGAACGCCATTATCGCGACATGCAGGACATGGAGTTCACGATTGAGCGCGGACGCCTGTTCATGCTCCAGACTCGCAACGGTAAGCGTACCGCCGCCGCTGCGCTTCAGATCGCGGTGGATCTCGTGGCCGAGGGCATGCTTACCAAGCGGGAAGCCATTGCCAAGATCGACCCGCGTTCGCTGGACGCGCTGCTGCACCCGACCTTTGAACCCAAGGCACTGAAGAGCGCCAAGCCGATTGCGAGCGGTCTGCCCGCTTCCCCGGGCGCTGCTTGCGGACGCATCTACTTTACCGCTGCGGACGCGATGGAAGCGGCCAAGCGCGGCGAAGACATCATTCTCGTTCGCCAGGAGACCTCGCCGGAGGACATCGAAGGCATGTACGCCTCCAAGGGCATTCTCACCGCGCGCGGCGGTATGACCTCCCACGCGGCGGTCGTTGCCCGCGGCATGGGCACCTGCTGCGTGGCGGGCTGCTCGGAAGCGAATATTTCCGAAAAGAACAAGACCCTCGTAATCGCGGGCGGCAAGACCTTCAAAGAAGGCGACTGGCTCTCCCTCGACGGTTCGACGGGCAACGTTTACGGCGAAGCGCTGCCGACCATCGACGCGCAGGTTTCCGGCAATTTCGCAACCATCATGGAATGGGCGGACGAAATCCGTACGCTCAAGGTTCGCACGAACGCCGACACGCCGCATGATGCGGAAGTCGCGGTCAAGTTTGGCGCGGAGGGCATTGGCCTCTGCCGCACCGAGCATATGTTCTTTGACGAGAGCCGTATTCCGGCCATGCGCGAGATGATCGTCAGCAAGGACGAGGATTCCCGCCGCCGTGCGTTGGGCAAGCTCCTGCCGATGCAGCGCGCCGATTTTAAGGGCATCTACAAGGCGATGGGCGGCCGTCCGGTCACCATCCGCTTCCTGGATCCGCCGCTGCATGAGTTCCTCCCGACGGAAGAGGCGGATATCCGCGCGCTCGCCAAGGAGATGAACCTGAAGTACGAAGACCTCTGCCACACCGTAGAGAGCCTGCATGAGTTCAACCCCATGCTCGGTCACCGCGGCTGCCGTCTGGCGGTTACCTATCCGGAGATTGCCGAAATGCAGACCCGTGCGGTCATTGAAGCGGCGATTGAAGTGCGCCAGGAAACCGGCATCGAGGTCGTTCCGGAAATCATGATTCCGCTCGTTGGCGAAGTCAAAGAGCTCGAATACGTGAAGAACACCGTGGACGAGACCGCCAAGGCCGTCATGGCAGAGCGCGGCGTAGAGATTCCGTACCTGGTTGGCACGATGATTGAAGTGCCGCGCGCCGCTCTGACCGCGGACAAGATTGCCGAGCATGCGCAGTTCTTCAGCTTCGGCACGAACGACCTCAGCCAGATGACGTTCGGCTTCAGCCGCGACGACGCGGGCAAGTTCCTCGACGATTACTACAAGAAGAAGATCTTCGAGTCCGATCCGTTCGCCCGCCTCGATCAGGAAGGCGTTGGCAAGCTCGTCAAGATGGCGGTTGACCTCGGCAAGAGCGTTCGCCCGAACATCAAGCTGGGCATCTGCGGCGAACACGGCGGCGATCCGTCGAGCATCGAGTTCTGCCACAAGGTTGGGCTGAACTACGTTTCCTGCTCGCCGTTCCGCGTACCGAT
>CAZDXW010000053.1:1653-21403 GCA_964509485.1 uncultured Christensenella sp. | reverse complement strand
GCAATTTCGAAGAGGTGTCCCAGGGCTACGACGAGGCGATGGCCATCGACGAAGCAACGCGCTGCCTCAACTGCAAGAATAAGCCCTGCGTGGAGGGCTGCCCCGTCAACGTCCGCATTCCGGAGTTCATTCAAAGCATCATCGCGGGCAATTTCATGGAGGCCAACGATATCATCCGTTCGACCAACGCGCTGCCCGCCGTTTGCGGACGTGTCTGCCCGCAGGAGACGCAGTGCGAGGAAAAGTGCGTGCGCGGCATCAAGGGCGAACCGGTCGGCATCGGCCGGCTGGAGCGCTTCGTCGCGGACTACGCCATGGCGCACGGCATGGAAACGCCAAAACCCCTGCCGGACAACGGCAAGAAGGTTGCCATTGTCGGCAGCGGCCCAGCGGGCTTGACCTGCGCGGGCGATTTGAGAAAGCTTGGCTACGAAGTAACCATCTTCGAAGCGCTCCATACCCCCGGCGGCGTGCTGGTCTACGGCATTCCGGAATTCCGTCTGCCGAAACAGCTCGTGCGGGACGAAATCCGGATTCTCGAAGACATGGGCGTCAAGATTGAAACCAACATGGTCATCGGCCGCAGCATTACGCTCGACGAACTGCTCGGCGAAGAGGGGTATAGCGCGGTCTTCGTCGGCAGCGGCGCGGGCTTGCCGCGGTTTCAGGGGATTCCCGGCGAAAACCTCAACGGCGTGTATTCCGCCAACGAGTTTTTAACGCGCATCAACCTCATGAAGGCGTATACCTTCCCCAAGACGGATACGCCCGTGCAGGTCGGCAAAAACGTTGCGGTCGTCGGCGGCGGAAACGTCGCGATGGACGCGGCGCGAAGCGCAAAGCGCCTCGGCGCGGAACACGTCTACATCGTCTACCGCCGCGGTGAGCAGGAGATGCCCGCGCGAGTGGAAGAGGTGCACCACGCAAAGGAAGAGGGCATCATCTTTAAGATGCTCACGAACCCGACGGAGATCCATGGGGACGAGAACGGCTATGTCAAGGGCATGACCTGTGTGGAGATGGAGCTCGGCGAACCCGACGCGAGCGGACGCCGTCGTCCGGTCGTCAAGGCGGGCAGCGAGCATACCATCGACGTGAACACCGTCGTCATCGCCATCGGCAACAGCCCGAACCCGCTGATCAAGAACACCACGCCGGGGCTTAACACCGAGAAGTGGGGCGGCATCATCGTGGACGAATGCACCGGCAAGACCAGCCGCGAGCATGTTTACGCGGGCGGGGACACGGTCACGGGAGCCGCGACCGTCATTCTCGCGATGGGCGCGGGCAAGACTGCGGCAAAGGCCATCCACGAGGAACTGAGCAAGGCATAATCTTCTTTTCTTCAAAAGAAAAGAAGCAAAAGATCCAGATATACTCTTCTTTTCTTTCAAAGAAAAGAAGCAAAAGAACTTTTCTTTGTTGTACAATAAAGGATACAAAGGAAAGTTCTTTTTGTTACTTTTTCTTTTAAGAAAAAGTAAGGGAGCTATGAAGATTTTGATTCCAGATGAACTGCTTCCTCTTGCGGAGGCGTTCCGAAAAGAGAATACGAAGATTTACGCCGTCGGGGGGTTGGTGCGAAACGCGCTATTGAACCTGCCGCCGTCGGATATCGACGTGTGCTCGCGTCTTACGCCGGAGCAGGTTGCGGAGGTGATGCCAAAGCACGGTATCCGCGTGATCGAGAAGGCCGCCGAAATGGGCACGGTCGAGCTGCACTTTGGCGCAGTCCGCGTGGAACACACCACGTTTCGGCGTGAATCGTATGCAGACGGCGGCGCGCACCGCCCGAACGACGTTGCCCTTGGCGAGAGCCTGACGGATGACGCTTGGCGGCGGGACTTTTCCGTCAACGCCATGTATGCCGACCTCGGCACCGGCGAGGTGGACGACCCGACGCATGGGCTCGCCGATTTGGAACGGCAGATCATCCGCACCACGAGCGAGGAGCCGGACGATATTCTTCGTTCGGACGCGCTACGAGTGCTGCGTTTGGTTCGTTTTGCCTGCGAGCTGGGCTTTGCCATCGACGAAGACACCTGGGCGGCGGCGAAGCAAAATGCGCCGAAGCTAAGGGACATTGCGGCGGAGCGGCGGCGGGAGGAGTTCGTCAAGATTCTGCTGACGGACGCGCGCTACCCCGCGCTGGGGCGGGACGAGCTGCGCTCGCCGGTGCGCGGGCTGCGGCTGCTGGACGAGCTGGACGCTTGGGCGGTGCTCGTGCCGGAGTTTGACCTCGCGCGCGGCATGGCGCAGCGGCCGGATCACCACCGCTTCGACGTGCTGGAGCATAGCTTTCAGGTTTGCGCCGCCGTGCCGCCAACGGAGAAACTGCGGCTCGCGGCGCTGCTGCACGACGTCGGCAAGCCGGACTGCAAGCGCGAAACCGGCGTGCAGTACGACCACGACAAATACGGCGAGCGCATTGCCAAACGCGTGCTGACCGACCTAAGGTTTCCAACGCGGATGGTCAGCGAGGTCAGCGCGCTCGTCGCCGGGCATATGTACGACATTCAGCACCAGGCCAAGACGGATACCCTCCGTGTGCGGTTCGCAACCTGGGGCAGGGAACGCACGCTGGAGCAAATTCTGCTGCGCGAGGCGGACATTCGCGGCTGCGGTTACGACACGGACTATGTTGCCCGCGACTGGCGCGCGCTCTACGAAACCATGCTCAGCGACGGCACGCCGTTTAGCGAGCGCGAGCTCGCGATCTCTGGCGAACAGTTAATGGCCGCTTCCGGTCTTCCGGCGGGAAAAGAACTCGGTGAACTCAAAAAGAAACTCCTTTTGTACTGCGTGAAGCACCCGAAGGAAAACACCCTCCCGCGCTTAACGCAACTCGCGAAGAAGTGAAAAAAAGAAATAGACGGAATTTCAAAGCTGCTTCTTATGTAGTATTAGTACAATCAGTTAGTACTGATAATTAATAGTGAAATATTTTATATTATTGAGAATGGTTTTAATCTAGTTAATCAAGTAAGCGACTGGGAGGCAATATGAACGAGTTTATTCAAGTTGTTGGGAATTTTGCGTCCATTTTTAGTGTTCCCTTGGCAATAATATTATATGTTATGGCAAGCGATGAGAAGCAGAAACGGGTATGTAAGGAAATAGTACGGTCATTATCGTATAGATATGGCGAGGAGGTAACTCTGACTAGAAATGAGGTATTGGCAGTATATAATTCAAAACTAAGAGAACATAAGATACGGAGAGCTAGATTTTCAGTCTCAGAGGTTTTAGAAGATATTGTAGCCGAAGTTGTTACTAGCCCATTTTTGTTATCAGACAACAAGACGCGCATTATCGAAATCATAACGCAGTCCCAAAATGCCTTTTCAACTGTGGGTGATATTGCAAAAGAAGCCAATGGCAGAATTATTATGACTGACAAGAAGAGAAGGCTTATTTTTCTTGAATTGTTTTCATTTGTAACTATAATATCAGCATTTATATTAACGTTGTATTCGTCTTTTCTTGACCCTATATTATTGAAATGGCAGAAAATATCGGTTTTTGAAAACTTACCAACAAGTATAGTCCTAAGCATTATGATTACATTTTTCGGATTCTTAGTCGGAATAGTTTATTTAGTTCTAACAATGCTAAATAAGAATAAAAAATTATAATGCACAATACACAAAGAATTATATTGAGGGTTAACATAGAAAATGTCTACAAGTGTAAAAAGATAATTTATAAACAAATTAAATTTCTAACGAGGAAATAGATTTGTACATAAATTGACATTTCGGGGCGCTTACCCGATAATGGAACAAGCAAATTTGGAGGCACACGGCAATGGAAGAGGTTAAACGATCCAAGAACTTCATTGAGGAGTTCATCGAAGAGGACATGCGCACAAAAGAGCCGCGCGTGCAGACCCGGTTTCCGCCCGAACCGAACGGTTACCTGCACATCGGCCACGCGAAGGCGCTCGCCATCGATTTTGGCATGGCGGAGCAGTACGGCGGCATCTGCAACCTGCGCTTCGACGACACGAACCCCGCCAAGGAGGACGTGGAATACGTCGACGCGATTCAGGCGGATATCCAGTGGCTCGGTTTTAAATGGAATAAAGTGCTCTTTGGCTCTTCCTACTTCGACCAGTGCTACGACCTCGCCGTGAAATTGATCCAAAAGGGCGTCGCGTATGTCGACGAACTGACGAAGGACGATATGCGCGCCTATCGCGGCACGCTCACGCAGCCGGGCAAGAACAGCCCCTATCGCGACCGTCCGGTTTCGGAAAGCCTCGATCTGTTCGAACGTATGCGCGCGGGCGAGTTTGAGGACGGCGCAAAAACCCTCCGCGCCAAGATTGACATGGCATCCCCGAACATCAACATGCGCGATCCCGCGCTATACCGCATCAAGCACGTTGCCCATCACCAGACGGGCGACAAGTGGTGCATCTATCCCATGTACGACTTCGCGCACCCGATTCAGGACGCAATCGAGGGCGTGACGCACTCGCTCTGCTCGCTGGAGTACGAGGCGCATCGCCCGCTCTACGACTGGGTTATCGATCAGTGCGAGTTTTCACCCAAGCCGCGGCAGATTGAGTTCTCACGGTTGAACCTGACGGACACCATCATGAGCAAGCGGTACCTGCGCCGCCTCGTCGAGGAAGGGTACGTCTCCGGCTGGGACGACCCACGGATGCCAACGCTCTGCGGCATGCGCCGGCGCGGTTACACGCCCGCGGCGATTCGCGATTTTCTGGATCGCATCGGCGTTGCCAAGGCGGACAGCGTGGTCGACGCGGCCATGCTCGAGCACTGCGTTCGCGAGGATCTCAACGAAACGGCGATCCGCCGCATGGCGGTGCTCGACCCCGTGCTGGTCGAGATTGAGAACTGGGACGAGGGCAAGTTCGAAGAGCTCGAACTGGAGAACCACCCGAACCATCCCGAACTCGGCATGCGCACCGTCCGCTTCGGCAAGCGCGCGTACATCGAACGCGAGGATTTCGCGGAGGTGCCGCCGAATAAGTTCTTCCGCCTCAAGCCGGATGGCGAGGTGCGGCTCAAGGGCGCGTATATCATCAAATGCGTGCGCTGGGAAAAGGACGCGGCGGGTAATATCACAAAGATTGTCTGCACCTACGATCCGTCGAGCAAGAGCGGCGAGGACGCCCGCAAGGTCAAGGGCACGCTGCACTGGGTGAATGCGGACGACGCGGTCAAGGCCGAATTCCGCCTCTACGAAACGCTCATGCGGAGCGAGGAGAGCGGCGCGGACGAGGCGGAGGAAGAGGAAGAAGCGGTCGAAAAGGACTTTGTCGACAAGCTCAACCCCGACTCGCTGGTCACGCTGCACGGGTTCGTCGAGCCCGCGCTGGGCGGTTCCGCCGCCGGCGAGCGATTCCAGTTTATGCGCGAAGGGTACTTCTGCACGGATCTGGACAGCACAGAGGAACAGCCGATCTTCAACCGCACGGTCGGTCTGAAAGACAGCTACAAAGCTTAAGAAAACATTCTTTTGTTTACTTTTCTTTAAGAAAAGTAAAGTTTGGAGATTTTATGGTTCGAACCCGGTTTGCCCCGTCGCCGACGGGCTATATGCACCTCGGCAACCTGCGCAGCGCGCTGTATACCTACCTCTACGCAAAAAAGCACGGGGGGCAGTTCATCCTCCGCATTGAGGACACCGACCAGAGTCGCTATGTCGAAGGCGCGGTGGACGTCATCTACAACACCCTCCGCGACATCGGCATGCTCTGGGACGAAGGCCCGGACGTTGGCGGCGCATACGGCCCGTATGTGCAGAGCGAGCGCAAAGCGATGTACAAACCCTACGCCGAACAGCTCGTTAAAGCGGGCAAGGCGTATTACTGTTTCTGCACCAACGAGGAGCTGGACGCGCGCCGCGAGGAATCCTCGCAAAAAGGCGAGGTCTGGAAGTACGACAAACACTGCCTGCATCTCTCACCGGAGGAAGTGCAAAAGAGAATCGCCGCGGGCGAGCCGCACGTCATCCGCCAGAACGTGCCGCTGACCGGCGAAGCGTCGTTTGACGACGTGCTCTACGGGCACATCGCGGTGGACTGCGCGGAGCTCGACGACATGGTGCTCATCAAGGCGGACGGCATGCCGACCTATAACTTTGCAAACGTGATCGACGACCACACGATGGCCATTACGCACGTGATGCGCGGCAACGAATACCTCGCGAGCACGCCGAAATACAACCTGCTCTACGAGGCGTTCGGCTGGGAAAAGCCCGTGTACATCCACATGACGCCGATCATGCGCGACCAGACGCATAAGCTCAGCAAACGCGACGGCGACGCGTATTATGAGGACTATCTCAAGAAGGGCTACCTCAAGGAAGCGATTGTCAACTACGTGGCGCTGCTTGGCTGGAACCCCGGCGACGAACGCGAGTTCTTTACGCTGGACGAGCTCAAGGAAGCGTTCGACGTAACCGGCATGTCAAAATCCCCCGCAATTTTCGACGTGAACAAGCTCACGTGGATGAACGCGGAATACGTGCGCAAACTCACGCCGGAGCAGTTCACGCGGCACGCCATGCCCTATTACGAGCAGGCGGGCATCGCGGGCATGGACAAGGACATCCTCTGCCGGATTCTGCAGCCGCGCACGGAGATCTTCACCCAGATTCCGGAGGTGGTCGATTTTCTGATTGCCTTGCCGGAATACGACGCGGAGCTCTTTACGAACAAGAAGAGCAAGACGGATTCTGTTGTTTCCGCAGAGGTGCTGGACTTCGTGATTCCCGCGCTGGAAGCACTACCGCAGTGGACGGAACAAGCGCTGCATGAAACGCTGCTTGGCATGGCGGAAGCGAGGGAAATGAAGAACGGAACGCTGCTCTGGCCGGTGCGCATTGCGCTCGCGGGCAAGCTCGTGACCCCCGGCGGCGCAATTGAAATTGCGACTCTTCTCGGCAGAGAAGAATCTTTAAAACGGTTGAAATTTGGAAGAGCAAAACTATAATTTCTTTTGTTTCTTTTCTTTTGAAAGAAAAGAAAAAGGAGGTCTCTTATGAAACTTGGAGTGATTGGCTTGCCGAACGTTGGCAAGAGCACGCTCTTTAACGCGATTACGCAGGCGGGCGCGCAGGCGGCGAATTACCCGTTCTGCACCATTGAGCCGAACGTCGGCGTGGTTGCCGTGCCGGACGAGCGGCTGGACGTGCTGGCCGCAATGTATAACCCGGAAAAGTACACGCCCACGACGATTGAGTTCGTCGACATCGCGGGTCTCGTGCGTGGCGCGAGCCGAGGCGAGGGCCTGGGCAACAAGTTCCTCTCGCACATTCGCGAGGTGGACGCGGTGGTGCACGTTGTGCGTTGCTTTGAGGACGAAAACATCGTCCATGTGGACGGCAGCGTCAACCCCGCGCGGGACGTGGAGACCATTTCATTTGAGTTGATCTTTGCGGACATGGAGACGGTGGAAAAGCGGCTCGACCGCGCGCGTAAGCTCCTCAAGGCGGGAGATAAAAAGACCATTGCGGAGGTTGCGCTGCTTGAGCGGCTCCAGCCCGCGCTGGAGAGCGGAAAGCCCGCGCGTAGCCTCGATTTAACGGAGGAGGAAGCGGAGCTCATGCGCGGCTTCTTCCTGCTGACCAGCAAGCCGATCATCTACGTTGCCAATGTCAGCGAGGACGAGATTGGGCAGGAGCCAAACGCGCACGTCAAGGCGCTCTATGCGATTGCCAAGGCGGAGAAGGCGGAGGCACTGACCATCTGCTGCAAGCTCGAAGAGGAGATTGCCGAGCTCGACCCCGCCGAAAAGGGCGCGTTTCTGGCGGAGCTGGGGATCAAGGAATCCGGCCTCGACCAGCTCGTGAAGGCCTGCTATCGTTTGCTGGGACTGATTAGCTACCTCACCGCCGGGCCGAAGGAGGTTCGCGCGTGGACGATTACGCGCGGAACGAAAGCGCCGCAGGCCGCGGGTAAGATTCATACGGACTTTGAGCGCGGGTTCATCCGCGCGGAGATCGTGCCGTTTGAAACGCTCAAGGAGCTCGGCTCCATGGCCGCGTGCAAGGAGAAGGGCCTGATCCGCAGCGAGGGCAAGGAATACGTGATGCAGGATGGCGACGTCACGCTGTTCCGGATTAACGTATAATCGAATCGTTTTTACGTAAGTGCACATCAACCCCGCGGAATTTTTCCGTGGGGTTTTTCGCGCGAAAAAGCGCCCCCGAAGGAGCGCTTTGTGATGGTTGATGGTAAAATGCGTAAGGTTGTCGTCTGCTATTCTACCGGCTTAAAGACCTCTGCGCCGTTCTTGCAGATGGGGCAGACGAAGTCCGGCGGCAGCGTGTCACTTTCGAGCACATACCCGCAGACCCCGCAGACGAAGCCTTTCTTATGCTCCGGTTCCGGCGTGGATTCCGGCTTCGGTGCTTCCACTGCAGCGGGCTGCTGCTTCGGCGCTTCCGGTGCCTTTGCACCCTCCTCCGAGCCAAGGCGTACGAACACCTCTGCGCCGTGCTTGCAGACGGGGCAGATGAAGTCCGGCGGCAGCTCTTCGCCTTCGTAAATATAGCCGCAGACCGTGCAGAGCCAGCCCTTCTTCTGCTGCGCTTCTGCGCTGGGCTTGGGCTTGATGTGTTGGCGGTAATACGCGTAGGTCACGGAGGGCTCTTTCGAAAGCTTCCGCGCCTCGGTCAGGTCGGCGAGGAAGAGCGTGTGCGTTCCGCAGTCCAGCGTGGAGATCACCTTGCCGCTGAGCAGCGCGTTTACACCCTCCGTCATGTAGGTCAGCCCGTTGACGCTGCGTTCAAACGCGGTAAAGCCCGAAAACTTGTCCGCGTCCCGCCCGCTCTGGAGGCCAAAGCGCTGGTAAAGATCGAATTTCGAATTCTCGGTCAAAATCGAAAGGTTGAACAGCCCGGTTTGCAGCACCATGTCGTGCGTGAGGTTGCCCTTGTTCACCGTAAAGGTAACGCGCAGCGGTGTGCTCGTCGCCTGAATGACGGTGTTGATGATGCAGGCGTTGTCCCGCCCGTCCTGCTTGGCGCTGAGCACAAACAGGCCGTAGCTGATGTCGAAGAGTGCCGCGTTGTTCAGCTCCCCGGTGGGCACGGAGTTGTTCTCCGGCAGGGTCATCGTGCTCACGATCGCGCCGGCGAGCGCGTCGATTTCGCTGAGCTGCGTTTCCTTCAGGGAGGAACGGAGGCTCACCGTTTGTTCCAGCACGGTCATGTTCTTGAGCGGCCCCAGCGTTTCGCGCATGAGCTTTCCGCTGGCGGGCGCCCAGGAGCCGTTTTCCAAAAACGCGAGCGTGCGGTTCTGAATGTTGTGCAGCACGAGGTCGTGAATCAGCTCTTCCATCGTGATGAACACGCCCGCGTTGTAGGTGGCCGAGGCAAAAACGAGGTGGCTGTAGCGGAAGCACGCCGCGACGATCTGGCTCATTGGCACCACCGAAACGTCGAACAATTCGACCTTAACGCCCTGTTCGCGCAGGCGGCTGGCGAGAATTTCCGCCGCGTTCTCCGTGTTTCCGTAGATCGAGGCGTAGGCGAGCATCACGCCCGTCTCCTCCGGTTCGTAGGTGCTCCAGCGCTGGTATTTTTCGATGTAGGCGGAGAAGTCCCTGCGGTGCACGGGGCCGTGCAGCGGGCAGATCGTCCGGATGTCCAGCGCGGAGACCTTCTTGAGCGCGGACTGCACCTGCGCGCCGTATTTGCCGATGATGTTGGCATAGTAGCGCCGCGCTTCGCCGACCAGCGAATTGTAGAAGTCCAGCTCGTCCGCAAAGAGCGCGCCGTTGAGCGCGTTAAACGTGCCGAACGCGTCCGCCGAAAAGAGCACCTTGTCGGTCTTGTCGTAGGTAAACATGACCTCCGGCCAGTGCACCATGGGCGCCATGATGAACTGGAACTCGTGTTTGCCGGTGGAGAGCGTGTCGTTTTCCTTGACGATGATCGCGCGGTCGGAAACGTCCATGCCGAAGAACTGAACGATCATTTCGCTCGTCTTCTTGGTGCAGACGACCTTCGTGTCCGTGTAGCGGCAGAGCAGATCCATCAGCGTCGCCGAGTGATCCGGTTCCATGTGCTGCACGACGACATAGTCCAACTTGCGGCCGTCCAGCACGTGCGCCACGTTCTCAAAGAACAGCCGCCCGATGGCCTTGTCCACCGTGTCAAACAGAATGGTCTGTTCGTCCAATATGAGATACGAGTTGTAGGAAACGCCGTTTGGAATGGAATAAACGCCCTCAAACATGGCGAGGCGCCTGTCGTTTCCGCCAACCCAGGTGATATCGTCGTTTACTTTTCTTGTGCAATACATGCGTGTATGCCCCTTTCGTGTGCTGCTCTATCAAAAAACAATCGTTTACTGAACCAAATAGGCGGAAAATCCGTCGGTCTGCGCGGTGGTGCCGTCCGGCAGCACCCAGAACGCCTCCACGCCGTCGAGCGAGGCGACGAGCGCCTGTCCCTGCGCAAGCGGCAGGCAGAACAGCCCGGTCGTCAGCGCGTCCGCCAGCGCGGAATTCTCCGAAATCACGGTAACGGAGTCGTAATACGTCGAAGGCAGCAGCGTATCCGGATCGATGATGTGGTGGTAGCGCTTGCCGTCCACGGTGTAAAACCGCTCATAGGTGCCGCTTGTGACGACGCTTTGCCCGGAAACCTGCACGGCGCAGAGCGTTCCATCCGAATACGGATCCTGAATGCCAACCTGCCAAGCGGTGCCGTCCGCGCGAGTGCCAATGGAGCAGACGTTGCCGCCAATGCTCAGCAGCATGGAGGTCACGCCGCTTTCGCGCATTGCTTCCGTAATCTTCTGCCCGGCGTAGCCCTTGCCGATGGCTCCGACGTCGAGCTGCGTCTTTTCATCCACCAGATACAGCGTGCTCGCGACGCGGTCAACGACGATGTTCTCCAGATTCGCGTCCGCGTTTGCCGTTTCCAGCTCCACCATCGACGGAAGCGTCGCATGGTCGGGGTCGTTTAAACCCGCCTCGCGGTATTGCAGCCAAAGGTCGAGCACGCGGCCCATGGTAATGTTCATCCGCCCGTCGGTGAGGGTATCCATCTGTTTGGCGTATTCCACGAGGTCGAGAATCCGCTTGTCCACCGCGACGGGGGCTTTTCCCGCCTGTTCGTTGACGGTTGCGAGGTTGTTTAGTCCCTCGTAGGTGTGGTAGATGTCATACAGCTGGTGGTATTCCTGCAGCAGCGTGTGCAGCTCGTCAAAGTGCTCGTTTGCGCTGCTTTCGCTCGTGTCGTAGACAATCACGGTGGTAACGGTGTCGAACACGTCGAAAAACACCTGTTCGTAGCGTTTTGACTCTTGTTTTGCCGCGCAGCCAACGAGCGAGGCAAGCAGCAAAACTGTCGCAAAAACCGCCATGAAGCGTCGAAAACGAGTCGGCTTTCCCGCTTGCATAAATGCAAACACGCCTGTAGGCATTATTCCATTTTTTCGTGTAATTATCAAGACTACCTCTGTGTTTCCTTCGGCTTTTGATTGCCGGAATTGGACTCTTTTGCGGAAGCTGCGTTCAGCCCGCGGAAGGTATACCGCGCGACAAGCCCGGTCAGCACGCCGGTGATCGCCGCCGAGAGCAGCAGCACCGGCAGATACGCGAGGATTGCCCGCGTTTCAACCACGAAGCACGCGACCGCCAGCTGGGCGATGTTGTGCGCCGCCGCGCCGAGCACGCTGACGCCGACGACGCTGAGCCCCTTCATGCGCCGCGCGAGAATCATCACAAGCAGGCTGACCACGCCGCCCGCAAAGCTGTAGAGCATGGCTGCGACGCCGCCAAAGAGCAGGCCGCTCAGGCCCACCTTGAGGATCATCAGCAGGATCGCGCTGGGTACATCCAGCAGGTACAGCGCGTAGAGCAGAACCGTGTTCGCCAGGCCGAGCTTGACGCCGGGGATGCCCGTAATCGGCAGCAGGTGCTCCACGTAGCCGAGCACGAGCGCAACGGCGGTGAGCAGGCCGAGTTTTGCGATAGCGGATGCGTTCCAGCGTGTGTTCATGGCTGTTCTCCGGCGGGCGTAACCTCAACCGTTACCCCATTTGGCAGGCAGACGATCCAGTTGTCCAGCAGGAGCTTGTCCGCGTTGCCGGGGTCGATGACTCCGTGGTGCACGCAGATCTGGTTCTTGCAGGTGGAGGATTCCATTCGTATGCCGCGTTCGTCAATGACCACGACGTTGACCTTGCCGTCGCCCTGATCGATCGTAATCGTCTGGTAGTCGTCCGCGCGAACCTGACGATATTGTTTTCCGCCAACAAAGACGGTGACGGTCGCGCTGGGCGTTTTGGGCGCGAGCAGCCGCGAGGCGACAAACGCAAGGAGCGCAAGCAGCAGCACGCCGCCAATTATGATCCAGTCCCGTTTCTTCACGCTGCTCTGCCGCCGCTCCTTTCCGTGTTCGCTCAATAAGCTATTGTACCATGTTTTTTCCCGCGTGTTCCACAGGCGAACGCGGAAAAAAGCAAAACAAGGATTTTACAGCCTTCACAACTCACAATCGTGATTTGGTTGCGGAGAAATGGCAAAACCCTGCTATAATAGAGCTACAAAATCAATTAGGAGGTGTCGACATGAAGGTTCTCATGATTGGCGGAACGGGTTTACTCGGCAGTCAGACCGCGCGCGAGTTGATTTCGCGCGGGCACAGCGTCCATTCCATCGCGCTGCCGCCGCTCCCCGAGGGCGCGTTGTTACCGCCCGAAATGACCTTGACACTCAAGAATAGCAACGACATGACGGACGAGGAGCTCAAGTCCCTCTTCAAAGGCGTGGATGGATTCATCTTTGCCGCGGGGGTGGACGAGCGAATTGAAGGTCCTTCGCCCATCTACGACTTCTTTAAGAAGTACAACATTACGCCGCTGGAGCGGTTCCTGCGGCTCGCCAAGGAAAGCGGGGTTAAGCACGCGGTCATCGCGGGCTCCTATTTCTCCTACTTTGCGAAAAAGTGGCCGGAGATGGAGCTCGGCCGCTGGCATCCCTACATTCGCAGCCGTCTCGACCAGGAGACCATGGCCTTTTCGTTTGCGGATGAGCACTTTGACGTGTCCGTCCTTGAACTGCCGTATATCTTTGGCGCGCAGAAGGGGCGCAAGCCCGTTTGGGTGTTCCTCGTCGAGATGCTCCGCGGTATGAAGGGCGCGGTGCTCTACCCGCGCGGCGGCACGACAATGGTCACCGTGCGTCAGGTCGGCGAAGCGTTTGCGGGCGCGCTGGAGCGCGGCCACGGCGCAAACGCATACCCCATCGGCTGGTTCAACATGACCTGGAAGGAAATGATCTCCGTCATGCACCGCTACATGGGCACGCCGAAGAAAAAGATCATTACGATTCCAACCTGGCTCTTTGCCGCAGGCGCGAAGCAGATTGAAGCAAAGCAGCGCTCCGCGGGCACCGAGGGTGGACTGTTGATGGAGAAATTTGTCGGCCTGCAAACGAAGAATCTCTTCATCGACCGCGCGGAGGCCTGCGTGCCGCTGGGCGTCACGGATGACGACATTGAAGCCGCTATTGGCGAGTCGGTTACGCTGAGCATGGAGGTCATTGAGCAAAAGGCGAAGGTCATCGACATGAAGGGCGAATAATCATCCGAAACAACTGAGCATTCGTAACGCACCGGAACCTCCCCGTTGAAACAAACGAGGAGGTTCCGTTTCTTGTTCGGAGAATCCGAAAAAATATCTTGACAAGTAAACTTGGCGTAATTATACTACGAACTGACAAGAAAACTTGTCAATATACACAAGATACTTTGCAGAGAGGGTTATCACAGATGAACAAGGAAGAAGTGCTACAGGCAAGCCGCGCAGAGAAGGAGGACGAGGGGCAGGTCTACGCGGAACAGTATGGCCGTAAGATCGGTTATATTGCGTTTTGCGTGTTGTTTGCCGGAATCGCCCTGTTTAATCTATTTATGGGTCAGAACAACGAGGCGCCGTTTTCGTTGTTCTGGGCTTTCTTCGGAGCAGAAGCGTTCGGGAAGTACCGCGTTACGAAGAAAAAGGTATATCTCTTTACAACGGTGTGTTCGGCGATTGGCTCTCTTAGCTATCTCGCCGCCTACGTCATCAAGACGTTGCAAGGGAACGTATGAACAATGAACTGACGCTGAAAAACCGGCTGAAGGTTGCCCGCGCGGAGAAGAATCTCTCGCAGGGCGATCTTGCGGAGATGATTGGCGTTTCGCGCAACACGATCAGCTCCATCGAAACGGGACAGTTCAACCCGACGGCGAAGCTCGCGCTGATTCTTTGCATCGCGCTGGATAAGAAGTTTGAGGAACTGTTCTACTTTTGAGTTTGACTCAAACAGGAAAGGTAAGGCGTATGCCAGCAAATCAGAATCTGAACAGAGAGCAGGCGGTTCGCCTGATTCGCGGTGAGGCAGTCACTTGCCCGAACTGCGCACAGGAAACGCTTCTTCCCAGGTATGCTTATAAAAATCAGAATGTGGAGTACCAGTGCCCCGCCTGCAAGACGATCTATCGTCCCTGCAAGCTGATTTAAACAAAGCGCCGCCCAAACAGAAAGAGAGCCGCATTTCTGCGGCTCTCTTTGTTGGTTGCGCTGAAAAAAGAGTTACTCAATAACCTCAATCGCGAGCGGGAACTTGCTCATGTACTCGCAGCCGTTTTTGCTCAGCAGAATCGGGTTCTCGTAACGGAAACCGATGTTCTCGTCCGGGCAGGCATACTGCATGGCGCAGATGAGCACTTCGTTCTCGAGGTACTCGTGATCCGGGTCGGTCCAGTAGGCAAACGGGCCGTCGTGCTTGCCAATTCTCCATTCGTCGCCGAGCATGCCGATGCCGTGCTCAAAGCCGGGCACCATGAAGTCCGCAAACCCGCGCGATTCGGCAAAGTCCATCATTTCCGCTGCAAGCGACGAGGGCGAAATGCCCGCGCGGTAGGTCTTGAGCGTCAGGTCGACGATGTCCACAAAGTTCTTCGCGTGCCAGAGCTGGCGCTTGGTCGCGGGGGCAATCAGATAGTTGTGGCTGTGGTCGCCGCAGGCAAGGGCGAAGAGCGCGTGGATGTCCACCATCAGCGGCTCGCCCGCTTCCACCTTTTTCGCGGTGGCCGGGGTGCAGGCGCCGCCCGCAAGACCGGTGCGATAGCCCGCGGCAATTTCGTTTCCGCCGGTGAAGGACCACTCAAACGTGCTGCCCGCCTTGCGCATGGCGTAGCCCGCGAGGCCGCCGATCTCCGTCTCCGTCATGCCCTTCCAGCCGCCGTTCTTGAGCGCGGCGAGCACCGCTTCGTGGCCGATGTCCACAATGCGGGAGGCTTCGCGGAAGCGGTTGATCGTGCCGATGTCCTTAATCATCTGCAACCGGTCGACGATTGGGTGCGCATTGACCAGCGTGCAGTCCGGCAGCGCCGCTTCAAACGCCTGATACTCATAATGCGTGAGGTATCCTTCCGGCAGGTAGTTGCTCATGCCGGCTTCGACGCCAACGCGTCCGCCATGCGGCAGGTATTCCTTGATCAGGTCGGAGATCTGCGTAATCTGGTCCTGCCCGCCCATGGGGGCAAAGCCCAGCACGTGATCCTCGTCCAGCCAGCTGTCGTCCGCCGCGCGCGCCGCGTCGATGACAAACGTAAACGCGGTCGGCAGCCCGTCCGCGGGAATCACGATAAAGCTGCGCCAGGGGAAGAACGCGTCCGTCGTCCAGCTCATGGTGCGCAACCGCGAACCGAGGTACAGGTCGATCTTTTCCTTCGCCATTTCGGCCTGAATCGCCTTGATGCGGCCGGGGAAGTCGATGTAATAGGGGCTCGTTTTATCAAACATGGCTCGTCCTCCTTAAAACTCGGTCTCGATGGTGGCGATGATCTTGTTGAGCCGATCGCTCAGCGAGGCGAGCTTCAGCGCCTTGACCATGTTCCCCTTGAGCTTGAGCAGGCCGCCCATGAGCGCCTTCTGTGCGCCGAGCTCCGCGCGGCTGATCTTGGCAAACACTTCGTATTCGCCGGAGATCACGAACTCCGCCTTGGGGCCTTCGCCTTCGCCAACCTGAACGCTCTCCACGTTGCCGTCCGCAAAGCCCACGAAGAAATAGTGGCTCTTGCCGTCCGGGCAGTTGAGGTAGAGGTTGTTCATGGAGGAGGTGAGGTTGTTCATCTTTTCCGGGGTGAGCTGTTCCTTCAGCCGTTTTTCCACCTCGGCGCGCCATTCTTGCGATAAATACTTGACCATTGTGATGTGTCGCTCCTTCCGATTTGCTTTTTTGATGGGTGGGATTTGATTCAGCCGCGAAAGAGCCGCGGCGGGATGCCGTGTTATGTTTGACTGCGGGTTACAACAACCGTTCAAACAACTCTTGAATCAGGTCGGATGTGTCCGCCCACTGATCCGCGTTCAGCGGCGCGGGATCGTCCTCCAGCCAGGTTTCGTCCGCCTCGGGGTGCGGGCCGCAGAGGATTACGTGTCCGTCGCCGCGGGTGTAATCCAGCGCGGCGGTTCGCCCGTCTTCATAGGTGGCGATGACCTCGACGTTCGGCACGCCGTCCGTGAGAAACGCAGGGCCGTATGCGTAGTAAATCGCTCGCGATTCGCCGCTCCAGTCTACGGAAATAATGCGCGGGTCGGGGTCGGAGAGATACTCCTCCGTCTCCACGGGCGCAAGGTTGAGCATGTCCACGAACCCGCCGTCTTCCTGCCAGCCCTTGGAGCCGATGTAGGCGCCCCCGCAGATGCCGAGATAGCCGCCGCCGGACTCAATCCAGCCCTGCAACTGCGCCTGAAGTTCCGGTGTAAACTGCGAAACGAGGGGATCGAGGTCGTTCTCCGTCCCGCCGATCATGCACAGGGCGGCATCGCCCAACTGCTCGAACAGCGTGTCCGCCGAGTCGAAGTAGAGCACGTCCAGTCCCATGCGCTCCGCAACCGCCGCCAGCGCTTCCGGGCACCCTTCTGCGGCGACCTCACCATTGTAGATCAGAACTGCGCCGCCCTCCTTGGCGACGATTGAGGGAGCGTCCGTCTCAAGCGCGGATTCTTCCGCTTCCGGCGCGAGCGCGTCTTCCGTTTCCGAAAATACGTCTTCCACCGCCGAAGACAGAGATGAGTCCTCCGGCAATTCCGTGGAACAAGCCACGGTGAAAAACAGGAGCAGCAGGCAAACAACCAATATGATTTTGTGTTTCATGAGGGTACCCATTTCCTTTCCGGTCTGTCCTGCGGGTTCAACAGAAGCGGGTATTCGGTTCAATATATGTTGTTTGAAATGGGTTGTGCGGATGCGTTTGTTCTTGTTTTGTGTGTTTGCGGTTCAGCTGTGGCTCTCGCGTAATAGCCCGTTGAGAAGCAGCTCCAGCGTGATGGGCAGGTAGCGGCTCGTGTAGTCTTCCTCGCTGTTGATGTAGGTATGGATGATGAAGTTTTTGTAGATGGAAAACAGCACCTCGGCGGAACCGCTCGCGTCCACGGCGCGGAACTCGCCGGTCTCCTGGCCGAATTGAATAATACGCTCAATCATGAGCACGGAGTCGCGGTTGATCTCCTCGTAGGGGTCGACGGTGGGAAACATCGGGAAGATGCCGGGGTCGCTTCTCAGCAGCGCGCAGAACTCCGCGTCCTTGGCGAGATAATACAGCGCGCTCTCGCAGAGTTTGGTGAGCTTGCCTTGCGCGGTGGATTGCTTGCTCACCGCCTGCTGCACGCTGCCCTGCCAGCGCTTCATGACATAGCGCACGGTCTGCTCGTACAGATCGCGCTTGCTCGTTGCGTAGGCGTACATCGCGGTGTTGGTCATGCTCAGTTCGTTTGCGATGTCCTCCAGCGTGGACTTCTTATAGCCGTAGCGGGAAAACACCTTGAGCGCCGCGTCGAGAATGACGGTTTCGTCCTGTTTGTTTCGCATATTCGGTTTCCTTTTGGTCGATGATTCGTGTTTGACGGAAGGCTTTATAAATTAATCAATGAATGGATGATTCAATTATAGCACGAAGAAATGCGGATGCAAGAGGAATTTTGCACAAGAAAAAACTCCCCCGCATATGTTTGCAGGAGAGTTGCGTCAGTTGATTATTTCTTGGGAGCCGACAATGGATAACGGAACGTCGTTTCTTTTGTGTATTCCGGATGCCGCTTGAAATATGCGCCCCATAGCAGCAATCCAACGAGAACATACGGGAAAAATGCCGCAAACGCGATTTTCGCAGCGAGGTTCCAGGCATAATCCGCTTTTGGCATGGAGAAAAACAATTCGGACTCGCCATTGTCCTCGCGAAAGATTTGGTAATAGAAAGCATTCCCTTGATAGCGATAGGTCACGCCGTTTTGTGTATCGGTCTTCCAGTCTTCCCGCCCATTGGTATCGGGTGTATTTTCGGGCGCAGAATTTGTTCTCACAACTTCGAGTTGCCCTGCGATGGGATTGCTTTTTGTCAGATCGATGATGCGCATATCCGTCGAGTCGGCGATGGTCAGCAGGTCATCCTCCGAGATGGAGAGCGAAACGCTCTGTCCAACCGGCGGCCAGATAGCGCGCTTTCGCCCTTGATCGAACGCGTAGATTCCGCTGGAATAGCTCAGATAGACGCGCTGCTCATTGTCCACCGCGAAACCACTCGGAACGCCAAACACAACGCCGGAGGTAAAAGCGGTTAAGAAAACCATGATCACAATCAGTGCAAATACGGAATAAGCCCCGCAGGCAAGAAAAAATCTTGGTGGTGTTTTGCTCAGGTCGACTACCATGTTCAATCCCTGTTTCACCGTATTCTCCGCCATGCTTCCGCAGCTCTTCCAGAACGCCTCCGCGCGAATGACCCAGGCGTCGTAACTTCAGTCGTCTATCTTATTCTGCTCCGCAATCAGCGCACGAGCATGATACAATACGACTCTCAATATACTTAGAATCATCAGCGGAGTAAAAGCCATCACAAGTAGATTCCAGATCACATCCAGCGACGGCATCCGGTAGAAAATACTTGTCTTACCGTCTTCCATGCGTGTTATCTGATAGGAAAACAGATTCTGATCATAAGTATATGTAACTCGGTTTTGCTCATCGCCATTGCTCAACCGGCGGGATGCGAAAAATGCATCCTGTTCAGTTGTATTATATCGGTCGATCTCAGTCAACTTGCCCATTGCAGGGTTGCTTTGGTCGATGTCGTACACCTTGACTTCATCATTCTGCGCGTAGGAAAGCAGATTGTCATCCGAAATAGAGATTGCGCTTGCTTCTTCGGGCTTCGGTAACACTTTGATGCGTCCATATTCTGTCACGCAATACCCGCCTTCGGCATACAGCAGATACATCCGCGCTTGATCGTCCATTGCGAACGATATCGGAAACCGATGGACGAGACCGCTGAGAAAAACCAGTAGCAGAAATAGACTATAGACCGAGAATGGGATCAGTTTGGAAAGCGCTTCTAGTCGAGTATCCCGATTCACTACCATTCAAAAACCCTCTTGACACATTTCTCCCATGCGCTAAAAGTATTATATATCTTCAAAGTTTTTTTGCTAGATGACGCATCGAGTTTTGTTAAAATACCGGATTTCAGCATGACTATACCTCCTGATAATTCTTTACGAGAAGGATAGCCTATATTTACTGATAAAAATTATAAGAATGGATGAGATTTGAAGTGCTGATAATATAATCTATACCATTTCGTTATCAGCTTTAATAAAAAGTGAATTCTTCAGTGAGAAACCAGATTTATCCAATCTGTTTATTTCACTGAATTCTCCGCCATGCTTCCGCAGCTCTTCCAGAACGCCTCCGCGCGAGTGACCCAG
>CAZDXW010000053.1:0-1553 GCA_964509485.1 uncultured Christensenella sp. | reverse complement strand
ATTCTCCGCCATGCTTCCGCAGCTCTTCCAGAACGCCTCCGCGCGAGTGACCCAGGCGTCGTAGCCGGATTCGTCCGCGGGGTAGCTGGCGTAGAGCGCTTCCGCGCGGGAGCCGTTTTGCATGCCGCGTAGTAGCGAGCGAATCGTGGACACGCGCAACTTGCCCGTGAGCACGCCGCCCGCCATGACCGCCGCCATGCGGAGCAGTTCCCCTGTCGAAAAGGTCAGCGGCTCGCCGTTTCCAAGCGCGGCAAACGTCTTGTCGCTAAAGATCACGTCGTGCTGAAAGAAAAAGTCATTCTCCGCTGCGGTGGAGGACATGGCGCCAATCAGCGTCGCGAGCTGCCCCGCAAATGCCTTGCCTTGCGCGGCAATGTAGCGTGTATTGACGGGCCAGAGCCGCGCGCGGGTCAGGTACCCGCCCTCGTCGAGCAACTCGTTGACGACCTCCGCCGCGATTTCGAGCTGCACCATGCTCGCGGTAACGCCTTCGCCCGCGGAGGGCTTCGTCAGGCATGCCGCGTCGCCGGAAACGAGGAACCCGTCCGCAACAAAGGAGTACGGCGGACGGCGGTAGGGCGTTGTGCCGCGCTCAATGTGCTTAACCGTATAGCGTGGCAGCTTGACCGCGCGCTCAAACGCGGCGAATACCCGCTCGCCTTCGTCGTAGGAAAAGTTTGCGCCGACGCCGAGAATGGCGCAGCTTGCGTCGCCCTCCGGCGCTTCCCAGGTTTTGTAGTAGGTCCAACCGCGCGTGGACTTGATGTAATCCGCCGGATCGTGGTACACGACGTAGCGCAGGGTTACGTAGAACTTCTCCGTGTCCGTAATTTCGAAGAGCTCCATGCCGTAGCCGACCGGCAGGGTGCGCCGCGCAACGGAGGGAATACCGGAGCAGTCGACAACGAGTTTGGCATACGCCTCGTGCCGCTCGCCGTTACACTCGTAGAGAACGCCCGCGACGCGCCCGTCCTCAAACAGAAAATCGGTAAACGCAGCGCCGAAAACAAACGTCGCGCCTGCTTCCTGCGCCCAGCGGTTCAGGCGGGCGATGTAGCGGTGCATATGCATGCCGACGACATTTGCGGGGGTGTTCTTTGGGTAGCGGTCAAAGGCGGAGAAGGTTCTTCCGCCGGAGAATTCAAACGCGAGGTCGTCGTTCCGTTCCGGCAGTGGAAGCCCAAAACGGGCAAAATCGGCCTTGGCGACATGAAAGATGTCGAGCCGGCGGCCGAGGGAGTCCTTGGCGAGTTTTTCCAGGACCAAAACGCTGTGCCCTGCTTCGGCGATTTTGCGCGCAAAGTAGCTGCCCGCCGTTGCCGCGCCAACAATGAGAACGTCGTATTGCTCCATAACTTCCTCCAAAGGTTCGGATTGGTTATCGTGTTTTCGTTGAAAAGACGCAACGGGATTTACTCGTTACATTGTTATAATTATAGCACAAAAAAAGCGGAAACAGTGTCCGCTTCGAAGGATCAGCCGTAGATTTCGTTATTCAATTGGTTAAAATAACTATGAAAAAGAATCGGCAGAAGTGGATCAGTCGTTATCCA
>CAZDXW010000052.1:0-21784 GCA_964509485.1 uncultured Christensenella sp. | reverse complement strand
CGTCCAGCGCATTGCTGATGGAGAGCACGGTTTGAACGAGCACGTGCTCCACCTTGTCGTGCTCCTCGCGAACGGCCTTCTCCAGTTCACTTTTTTGCTCGCGCTCCTTGCGTAACAGCGCCGTAACATCCTTGCAGCGGATGAAAAACGATCGGCTCTGCCCACTGACAAGCTCGAAATATACGCTTTTCACGACGCCGCCGGGCAGTTCCTGAAGCGTTGTGTAGTGGCCCGCTGTTCCGCAGGCTTTGAGCAGATACTCGTGCATCCCCTCAAGCGATTGAACCGATGCGGGAAACAGGAACGGAAAACTGCGAATGTCCGAAGGCTTGCTGATTTGTTCGGATGTTTTGATGACGTAGGATTTTCGACCGTCCGCTGCCTGATACCCGGTAATAATCCGGCAAAGGTCCGAACTCAGATCCGAATACGCGACAAAATCATAATCTTCCTCAACGGTTTTTTCGATCAACATATTCAGGATTGCTTCGTCGGATACGTTCTGCTCCTCTACCTTGAGAAACACGTCCTGGCTATCCGGCGCATGCAGCATGGTTATGGCGAGGCTTGCGTAGATCACGCCGTACTCGGTTTGCAGCGTCAGGGAGAACGACCGCGGATAGGTGCCGCATTCGTACAGCTGCAGCATGCGTTCCCGTGTGCAAGGCTTGAGTAAATCGCGCTGGCAAGGATCACAGGTTAAGGAAAGCATGTGTTCCAGACAGCAGTCATAGGGAGGTGCGTCCCCGCAACTCGCAAACAGCAGGTTGCAAGCGTCCGAGAGAACCATCTTATTCTGCGTCAGGTTCCAAACACGATAGCCGCGATATCCGCTGCTGTAGTATGGCAGATGGTTGCTCTCGCCCGTGAAAATGGCAAAGTCGAAGGTCGCGCGGGAATGAAACTGGGAAATGCGGTCGACACCGTCGATTTCCTCCGCGGAGTGTTCAAAAACATACAACGCATAGGCCGGCTCGTCCGCAAAGGTGCAGGTGAGAAGATTGATGTCGAATTTCGCGTGCGATTCGGGATCCTCGATGACGCGAATCCCCTCGTTAGCAGCCTGAAATAACCGGTCAAAGCCAGAGGACGCGTTGCCAAAGAAATACTGATGAAAAGTGATGCCGCTATCGAACGAGCGCTTGGGCGGCAGTATGCGGGTCAGGGCCTTGTTGCAGTAAAGCAGGCGCTCGTCGTCTCGGCTGACAATCGCCATTGCGCCCATACATTCGTCCATATAGCGCGCTTTCGCCGTATTGATGGATTCCTTTGCCCGGAAGAGGTTGCTTGACGTATTCGTGATATCCGTGTAGACGAGATGTGCCAGATGCACACCGGTCTCCGTGGTTTGATATTTACCAACAACATGCAGTGTTCGATAGTCCGAGTGCCCCAATAAACGCGTTCGATATACGATGTCGTAGGGGCTCTCCTTGGTTGCAAAGCGATAACCGAGCGCTACGAGCATCTCCTGATCGTCCGGATGGACGCTACCGAACATGTCCCGATCCATGTGGTCAATCAACTCGGCCCGGGTTGCGCCGAACATACGGCACATTCCTTCGGAAACAAGCAACGCCACGACAGACCCCTGAGTATATTGATAAACGGCAAGCGCAATTGGCAATCCTTCCAGCGCCTGCCTGGCCTCGGACGAGTAGACATACCGGCCATCCGATTGCATGTTGTGACCTCCCGATCATTTTTGATTCTCGCGCTCATAAAATCCGGTTGGAGAACGTTCCGGCGGAATCAAGCCAATCGTGGCGAAATGGGAATCGTTGATCCGGCGGTGCATGGGCAACGGTGCATCCTTGTGCGCTAGAAACAAAATCTGCGGCGGAACACGACAGAACAAAGGATTACTGTCGCATTACTGACACAGTTTCATTATAAGGGTCTCAACAGAATGTGACAAGTTATTTGCGCGGGGGCTCCGGTTTGTAACATCTCGCGCCATTTTTTGACACATCGCGTGTGAATTAATTGATTTAAGCATGTAATTCTGTTGACGATGTATCGTTACAACGGTTACAATGTAAGCGGAAAAGTCCTATATATCCGCATTCCTCTAACTACAAATCCGAATGAGCCTTTTCGTTACTGGTTTCACTTTTGATCAATTCGAAAGATGGTATTGCCAATGAACCTAAACGGCATCCGGTCGTTTCTTGTATCGTTCAAAAGCAGGCATGCGCCTTCGAAGGCGCGAAGAGCCGTCAATCTGCTGGTTTTTCAGCTGATCTATGTGGTGCTGCTGTTAGCCACAATGGTTTTGTGCGTCTTCGTGGATCGGGGCGAGCGATTGGCGTTCTATCTCCTGCTGCTTGGTGGGCTGTTCGTGATCGATGCCGTCGCGTTGGTGCTGAATCTTCAGGGAAAATTTCGGAGTTCGACCTGGCTCACCTCTATCTGCATGGTCTTTGGCCCTTGGCTTTCCATACTGATCGACCCAACGGTGATCAACGGCGATTTTGTGCCGCTGATCTATGTCGCCATGTCCATTCAGCTCTGTTCCATTCTATTAACCCAGCGGGCGACGCTGATTCTCGCGACGATTCAATTCACCGGCTTGGTTGTCCTGATTCTGTCGAGTCCGGCTTTGCAGGCGATCAACTGGCCGAGTTTGGTCGCCTTTGTTGTATTTACCGCCATCATCGGCGTGCTGTACGGGTTCGCCAACAACCGGCAACTGCAACAGATCGAAGCCCAGCGAAACCAGCTGCTGCTGGACGAGGAAAAACTGCGCGAGCTTTCCGTTCGCGACTCGCTGACCGGCTTGTTTAACCGCCGGTATATGGAGGAAACGTTTGAGCGCGAGATTCAGCGCGCGCAGCGAAAACAGCTGCCCCTCTCCGTCATCATGGCCGATATTGACGGATTTAAGGCCATCAACGACAACGTTGGGCATGTGCTGGGGGACAACGCGCTGATTCGGGTTGCGGCGTTTCTGGCAAAGAGCATTCGCGCGTCGGATGTCGCCTGCCGGTATGGCGGGGATGAATTTTGCCTGATTCTACCGGACTGTCCGCCGGAGGAAGGAATCCGGCGCGCAAACGCGCTGCGCACCGAGGTGGACAAACTCAGGTTTGACCCCAAGGAGGCGGGCATTGAGCGGCTTACCATGTCCTTTGGCGTTTCCTCTTTCCCTGAAGATGGCCTGACCCGCGAGGCGCTGCTCAGCGCGGCGGACAGCGCACTGTACACCGCAAAGCGCGCGGGCCGAAACCGCGTGAATGGACAGACGCAACACCCACCGCAACCATAAGTAAGGAGAATGAATTGGCTGGCCGGAGGCAGGCATGACCGCAGCCGCAGTAAGCGGCGGACGGAAAGAGCCGGAGAACAAACGAAAGCTGCCTCTGCAAATTGGGAGCGTGTATGAAGAAGAACGAGGGTACGTCGACATCTGCGAAAGCCGAAAAACGGAGCCTATCCGAAAACGAACTCCTTTTGTTGTTTGACAACATGATCAGTCCGCTGTCGTATTATCGCATGGTCTACAACGCGGAAGGGCGGCCCGTGGATTACATTCTTCTTGCGGTCAACGCGGCGTTTGAACAGGAAACGGGGCTCAAGCGCGAGGACGTGATTGGAAAGAACGTGCTGAGCATCTACCCGGAGACCGAATCCTATTGGATCGAGTGCCTCGGACGGGTGGCGAAGACGGGTATTTCCGAGCGGATTACGCAATATTCCAGCGCACTGAAGAAGTGGTACAGTTGCATGGCCTCTAGCCCCAAAGAAGGCTTCGTGGCGCTGACGTTGAACGACATCACCCAATACATCGAAGAGCGTAACAGACTCGAACAAACCACCGTTGAACTCAGAGCACAGCAGGCGCATATCGACCGGCTCGAAAATGTTGAGCCGATCTCCGGCCTGCCGAACCGTGCCTGCCTGTATGATGCGTTTGCCGCGCGCGCAGCCGGCGGTAACGGGGCGCCGTTTACGTTGGCCATCTTTGGGCCGGATAACCTGGCCGAAATACTGGCGTCCTATGGAAGCAAGATGAGCGACCGGGTTATGTACACGGTTGCGCAGCGGCTGAATGCCCTTTGCGAGGCGGGCTTTGCGTGCTTTAGCATGACGGGCACCGACCTCGTGCTCCTGATGCCTGCCATGGATTCCAAAGAACAGATTCAAGAACAGATCATGAGGTTTCAAAAGGTCATCCGCGAACCGGTGGAGGAAGAGGGGACCTCGTTTTTTATCTCCGCAACATGCGGAATTGCGGAGTATCCCGCGGATGGCACGGATCGCGACGATATCATCATGAAAGCGAACCTTGCGCTCTATCAGGCAAAGCAGAGCGGCGAGTCCATCCGGTTCTACGAAACGCAGATCGGAAACATGCTGCTCAGGCGCATGCAGATTCGAAACGCGCTGCCAAGGGCGCTAAACAACGGGGAGTTTGAACTCTACTATCAACCGCAATTTGAACTAGCGACCGGCAATATCGTCGGCGTGGAAGCGCTGCTGCGCTGGCACAGTCCGGAGCTTGGGGAGGTTTCCCCGGCGGAGTTTATCCCGATTGCGGAAAAGAGCCTGCTCATTCTGCCGATTGGCCGTTGGGTGTATCAAACGGCCTGCGAAGCGGTCAAACGGATCGAGCAGGAGAGAAACATTTGTCTGCGCATGGCGGTGAACGTTTCCGGCGTTCAGCTGATTCAGGAGGGGTTTTGCGAACGCGTGATGAGTCGCTTGCAGGAGTATGACCTCGCGCCGGATCGGGTGGAGCTGGAGATTACGGAATCCGTGCTGATCAATAAGGAGACCAACGCGATAGATCAACTCAACCGCCTCAGCGACCAGGGCGTTCACATTGCGCTGGACGACTTTGGCACGGGTTATTCCACAATGAGCCTGCTCAAGGATCTGCACGTTTCGACGATCAAGATTGACCGCTCGTTCATTCAGGACGAGAACGCGCAGGTGATGAACCGTGTACTGGTTCGCCTCGGCCATATCCTCGGCGCAAAGGTGGTTGCCGAGGGGGTTGAAACGCAGGAGGAGCTGAAGCGTGTTCAGCGAATCAAATGCGATATAGCTCAGGGGTTTCTCTTGAGCGTGCCGCTGCCGCTCGACGGGTTGCTGCGCCTGCTCGAGTCGCTCCAAAACGACGCGATTTTGCTGTAAGTACGGCGTATAAAAAACAAGGCTGCGCAATCCGCGCGGCCTTGTTTGTTGTTTCGATACAGAAATAGAAGTCAGGAAACCTTCGCGTGATCCGCGAGAAATTGCGTTACGCGGCGCATGGCTTCCTTGCCCGCGGCGGTGTCCAGCTGGATCTGGAACTCGTGCCCCAGCGATTCCTCCTTGGACTCCGGCAGATAGGCAGAGGATTCCACGCCGTTTTTCGCGAGCGCGACAATCAACTCTTGCGCCTGCGACAGGAAGGGGTCCTGATCCCCGCAGGCGAGGAACGCGGGCGGATAGGCGGGAGACACCTGCGCGACGGTGTTCATCCGCGCGGAGACCTCGGTGCCTTCAAACTGCTTTTCGCCGGTGAGAATCCAGATGGAATCCGCAATCATGGGAAAACGCGTGGCGCGGACGGTTTCGGTGTTGTAGTAACCGCAGAGCAAGAGCACCCCGCGGAGCTGCTCGCTCGAGATTGCAGGGGTTCCGCCGATTTTCTGGCAGAAGACTGCGTCCGTATAGTAGAGCCCCATCTGCGAGGCGAGGTGTCCGCCCGCGCTGTCTCCGCCGATGAATATGCGGGAGGGATCGATACCAAAAGCGTCCGCGTGCTCGGTTAAATACGCAATCGCCTCGTTGACTTGCAACAATTGCGTTGGGTACTGCCCTTCCGGCGCGAGTTCGTAGTTCAGGTTCGCAACAACATATCCATAGGAGGCAAGCGTCCGGCAATACTCCGTGAGGCTCGACTTGTCGCCGCCCACGTAGTAGCCGCCGTGCGCGTAAACAACGAGCGGCAGCGGCTCGTTGGAGCGAGCGGAATACAGATCGAGCGTGCCGTTTGGGAATGCGCTATCGTAGGAAACATCCGCTTGCAGCGTCAGCACGTTTGCCGCGTCGCCCGTGGCCGGTCGGTCGGGAACCGCGCAAATCTGGCGAATGGCGCGCGCCTGCAGTCCGGTGGATGTGGTCAACACGATGGCGAGGCAAAGAAACAGCGCAAGAAGAATCTCAAGCAGGATGAACCACCAACGCCGGTGGATTGTCTTCTTCATTAAAAGGAAGCCCCTTTCTTCGGCTGCAGCAAAGCGGAAATCAATTGTTATAATATCATATTTCGTGACGCCGAAACAGCGCTTTCGTTTGGGCTTAAGAGGAAGCAATGTGCTCGCTGTTCTTCTTGCGTTCGATTTGTGGTAAAATAGCGTTACGCCGCTTGAAGAACAACACACGAAGGAGAACACATGGAAACCCAGATTCAACAACTATCACGGGAGTTCAACAAAAGCGAAACCCACGTGAAAAACGTGGTTGACCTGATTGACGAAGGCTACACAATTCCGTTTATCGCGCGCTACCGCAAGGAAGCGCACGGAACGATGGACGATACCACGCTGCGCGACCTCGCGGATCGGCTCACCTATCTGCGCAGCCTCGCGGAGCGCCGCGAAGAGATTAAAAAGGCGATTGCCGCGCAGGAAAAGCTGACGGACGAGCTCGCCAGGCAGATTGACGAGGCAAAGACCCTCGCCGTGTTGGAAGACCTCTATCGTCCCTATAAGCAGAAGCGCCGCACGCGCGCGACCATTGCCAAGGAGAAGGGGCTGGAGCCGCTCGCGGATCAGATTTTCGCGCAGGGCAAGGAGTTGCCCGCGCTGGAGACGCTCGCAAGTGCGTTTCTCGACCCCGAAAAGGGCGTCAACACCGTAGAGGAGGCGCTCGCCGGCGCGTCGGACATCATTGCCGAGAGCGTGTCCGACAACGCGAACATCCGCCAGAAACTGCGGGACGTGATTTCGAGAAGCGCCAAGGTCGGCTCTGTTGCCGCCAAGGAGGAGGACTCCGTCTACCGGCTCTACTATCAGTTTGACCAGCCGTTGAGCAAGCTCCAGAGCCACCAGATTCTCGCGATCAACCGCGGGGAGAAGGAAGGCTTCCTTAAGGTGGACCTCGATCTCGACCGTGAACTCGCGGTTGGAACGGTGAAGCATAGCGTGGTCAACCCCGGCTCTTCCGCGAGCAAATTTGTGGAAGCCGCCGCGGAGGACGCCTACGACCGCCTAATCTATCCATCCATGGAGCGCGAAACGCGAAACGCGTTGACCGACCTTGCCAACGAGGGCGCGATTCACAACTTTGCGCTGAACCTTAAGCCGCTACTCATGCAGCCGCCCGTCAAGGGGCACGTGACCATGGGGCTCGACCCCGGCTACCGCAACGGTTGCAAGGTTGCCGTCGTCAGCGACACCGGCAAGGTGCTCGATACGACGGTCGTCTACCCGACGTTTGGCGAACGCCAGAAGGAAGAGGCGATTGAAAAGCTCGAAACGTTGGTCAAAAAGCACGCGGTCGAACACATTGCCATCGGCAACGGCACCGCGTCCCGCGAAACAGAGCAGATGACCGTAGAGCTCATTGCGCGAAACCGCGGCGTGAGCTATATGATTGTCAACGAGGCGGGCGCCTCCGTCTACTCCGCGAGCAAACTCGCGGCGGAGGAGTTTCCGCAGTACGACGTAAACCTGCGCTCGGCGGTGTCCATTGCCCGGCGCTTGCAGGACCCGCTCGCGGAGCTGGTCAAAATTGACCCGAAGGCCATCGGCGTCGGGCAATATCAGCACGATATGCCGCAAAAGCGGCTCAGCGAAACGCTGGAGGGCGTGGTTGAGGACTGCGTGAACGCCGTCGGCGTGGACGTCAACACCGCGTCGCCTTCGCTGCTCAAGCAGGTTGCGGGGTTAAACGAAACGCTCGCGAAGAACATTGTCGTCTATCGCGAGGAAAACGGCGCGTTTATCAGCCGTAAGCAGCTCATGAAGGTTCCAAAGATGGGGCCGAAGGCATTTGAGCAGTGCGCGGGCTTTCTGCGTGTGCCGGAAAGCAAACTCGTGTTTGATAACACGGGTGTGCATCCGGAGAGCTACGCCGCGGCGGAGAAGCTGCTGACCCTCACCGGCTACCAGCTCAAGGACGTTTCCGTGGGAAACATTGCCGACCTGCCGGAGCGCGTGAAAAAGCTCGGCGAAAGCAAGCTTGCGACGGAGTGCGGCGTGGGCCTGCCGACGCTCAAGGACGTGGTCAAAGAGCTCGTCAAGCCCGGACGTGACCCGCGCGACGAGCTGCCAAAGCCCGTGTTGCGCACGGACGTGCTGGACATCAAGGACATCGTGCCCGGCATGATTCTGACCGGAACGGTGCGAAACGTGATCGATTTCGGCGTGTTCGTCGACATTGGCGTGCATCAGGACGGACTCGTGCATATCTCCGAAATCGTCAACCGCTTCATCAAGCACCCCTCCGAGGTGCTGTCCATCGGGGACGTGGTCAAGGTCGTCGTCCTCGGCGTGGACATCCCGAAAAAGCGGATTTCGCTCTCGATCAAACAGGTGCAGAATTCGTAATCTGTCGATGGTCATCCCGAAGAAGGGAGGAGGAATCATATGCGCTTCGTCAATCTCGCGATGGAAGGCGGCGTGCCCGCCGAACTGGTGCTCAGCACCGTGGACGACAAGGGTACGCAAAGAACCTATACGCGCGTCTTTCTGCCGCCCGCGCGGCTGATTCTGCTCGGCGGCGGGCATGTGTCCCAGCCGCTCTGCCGCTACGCCGCGGATCTCGACTTTGCGGTTACGGTGGTGGACGACCGGCCGAGCTTTGCCAACGCTGTTCGGTTTCCGGACGCACAGCACGTCGTTTGCGACGGGTTCGTCAAGGCGATTTCGGAATTACACATCACGCGGTACGACTATGTTTGTGTGATTACGCGCGGGCACCGCTACGACGCAACGTGCCTTCGCGCACTGTTTTCCGGCACCATGCCGCGCTATCTGGGCCTGATTGGTTCGCGCCGTCGGACGATTGAGCTCTTCGGCCTGCTGGAGGAAGAGGGATTTCCGCGAGACAAGATTGACCGCGTGCATACCCCAATCGGCCTGCCCATTGGCGCGGAAACGCCAAAGGAGATCGCAATCTCCATCCTCGCGGAACTGATTCAGCAGCGCAGCAGCAAAAGCGCGGAGCGGGAAGCGGAGCGCCTTGCGCTCGCGTCCCATGAGGCGGAGCTGCTGCAATACCTGCTTTCGAACAAGGAACCCTGCGTGCTGGCGGTTGTCGTGGAAAAAAGCGGCAGCACCCCCGTGCCCACGGGCGCGATTATGGCGGTCAACCAGCTCGGCGGCATCGTCGGCACGGTCGGTGGCGGTTGCGGGGAGCACGAGATCATGCGCTATGCGCTGGACGTACTGAAAACGGGCAAGGCAAAGTGGATTGACCTCGACATGAGCAACGACGTTGCCGAGGAAGAGGGCATGGTCTGCGGCGGACGGATGAAGGTTTGGATTGAGCCATTTTCGCAGGAATAACGACCAAAATAACAGCTGGAGAAATCCGGCTGTTTTTTATTTTACTGAATATCTTGACAGCAGAGTCGTTCTTTTGCATTACATCTTGACAGTGAAGCTATTTTTCTATTTTACGTATTGACAAGAATGCAGTAGGCGAGTACACTAAAACCATAAAAACATATAAACAAAATATGAAATAGGGGAGACGCATATGGCAAAGATATCGAAGAGCCTGACGGAACTGATTGGAAAGACCCCGCTGCTGGAGCTCTCCAATTACGAAAAGAAGCACAACCTTAAAGCAAAAGTCGTCGCAAAACTGGAATACTTCAACCCCGCGGGCAGCGTGAAGGACCGCATCGCTTTGGCGATGATCGACGACGCGGAACAGCGCGGCGCGCTGAAACCCGGCAGTGTGATCATTGAGCCGACCAGCGGGAACACGGGCATTGGGCTTGCTTCCGTTGCGGCGGCGCGCGGCTATCGGATCATTCTGACCATGCCGGAGACCATGAGCGTGGAACGCCGCGTTCTGATGCGCGCGTATGGCGCGGAGATCGTGCTCACCGAGGGAGCAAAGGGCATGAAGGGGGCCATTGCCAAGGCGGAGGAACTCGCCGCCGAAACGCCGAACTCGTTCATCCCCGGACAGTTCACGAACCCCGCAAACCCCGCGATTCACCGCGCGACAACCGGCCCGGAAATCTGGGCGGATACCGACGGCAAGGTGGACATCTTCGTTGCGGGCGCGGGCACGGGCGGAACGGTGACCGGCGTTGGCGAGTATCTCAAGAGCAAAAACCCGAGCGTAAAGGTCGTCGTGGTGGAGCCAGCCGACTCGCCGGTGCTGTCCGAAGGGCACCCCGGTCCGCATAAGATTCAGGGCATCGGGCCCGGTTTTGTCCCGGCGGTGCTGAACACCTCGGTCTACGACGAGATCATCACGGTTCAAAACGAGGACGCGTTTGCTGTTGGCCGCGAAGTTGCCAAGGCGGAAGGCCTGCTCGTTGGCATCTCCAGCGGCGCGGCGCTTTGGGCGGCGACGGAGCTAGCAAAGAGGGCAGAAAACGGGGGGAAGACGATTGTGGTCGTGTTGCCGGACACCGGAGAACGCTATCTTTCCACCGCGCTGTTTGCGGATCTGGCATAGCGGAACATTCGTGACATATAGGCCGCCTTCGAAAAGAGGGCGGCTTTTTCTATGTGTGAGTTTTTCGAGCAAACATGCTGGAGAATTTTGAAAACAGATTCAATTTCATAGAAACAATCCCTACGGGTGTGCCGCCTGCACACCAAAGTCGAAATAGCCAGTCGTATAGTAAAATCATGCATACAAGGCGTGACAGAATTTGCCTGTACTATGCAGGGTTATTATGCGGGTAGCGCTGGCTCAACAGCAGTTCACCACATATTGATACGAAGGGGGACACAATATGAAACGTACCATCCTCTTTGCCTGCTTGTGCCTGGCCGCGCTGTTGGCGGCTGGATGCACGAAAAAAACAGGCACAACTGAGGCGGTAACCGACCTGACGCCAACACCGCAGATCACGGTGAAGCCGACTTCTGAGCCGACTCCCGTGCCGACGCAGATGCCGCTCAAGCCGCTCTCTGCGGACGCGTTTACCGCCGTAACCGCAAAGGATGCCGCCGCGCAGATACGTGCGGCGCTCTCGCAGTTCCCCTGCTACTTGGCGGACTACCAGATTGGTACGTACGCAGATTTTGTGAGCTATGACGAGGCGTATGACAGCGTTCGCGTCCGCCTCGAAAGCGGCACGGATCGGGCGCTGCTTGCCGCGCTGTCCCCGCTGTCGGAGTCCGGAAAGCTCACGCGGCTCATGCTGGAACAGGAATCGGATGCGACCGTGCTGCCGATGCTTGGTGTGACAGAACTGATTTTGACGAATCTGGATTCGGACAACGCCGAGTGGCTTGCCGGTTTTACGGACGTCATTTCGCTCACGCTTTGCGAAACGGATCTTAGCGAAACGGTTGCCTATCCGCTCCATTTGCAGTCACTGACGGTGGAGGGGGACGACATATCACTAACGGACCTGATCGGCACCGTGGAGGAAGCGCTCCTGCCGGAACTCACGAGTCTTTCCGTTGGTTCGCCGGAAAACGAGGAGCAGACAGTCGAGTGCGAATATGAAACCTTCAGCGCGCTGCCCAAACTCGCGACTCTGAATCTATGGCTTGCGCCGGGGCTAGATGCGCAGGAACTCTACCGGCAGGTACTCTCAATTCCCACCCTGCTGACGCTGAACGGTCTGGATAAGGGCGCATATGGGGCATATTACGGCTTAGACGTCATTGCAACAATGGAAGCTCTGACAACGGTGGCGTCCGCAGCCAACGAGAATGCGGGCAACGTTTCCGCAACGAGCGGATTGCCATCCGAGCTGGCGGGCGATGCGGTGTATGTGACCATGGCGACGGAAACATCCACGAACCTCCAAGGGGACGGCTACGTGACAAGCGACAGTATGGATTCGGAACCGGGTGAATTCTACGGCATTCCGCGCGCGATGCTCTGGCAGGAAGGCATGTCGCAGAGACACGTTTGGGTCGTTCATATTTACGAATACGACGAGATTATCGGTTACTACGGAGACAAGGAGAACGAAAACTGGGGTTATGCGGCAGAGACGCGCCTGCTCGCGGTGGACACCTCCACCGGCCGAATCTTTAAAGCAACCGCCATTCGGACGAACCCGCCTGCGACAAACGAGGAGGACACCTATGGCGATTATTGCCCGCTGACGGCGGTCGAGCAGGTGCGTATGCGCCTCAAGACCGAACTCGGCCCCTATGCGGGCTGCTCACTGGAGGAAGTCGCCGGAGCAGTTGAGGATAATCTAGATGGAACGGGCAAGACATTCGGCGCAGAGGGCATGCCGCCCGCGATCACGGGGCCGCTCTATGTTGAGATCCTCTATGGTGACGGCAATTGCGCAGAGGCGGATGATATTGTCTCCACGACCGACGCAACGCAAGGGCTGGACTACTACGGCATCCCCTACGAACGCATCTACCAGTACGGTTCGCTGGAAAGCGCTACATGGGTGGCGATTATCGCGGAACGGGACGTAGTTACCCGCACGTACAGCGACGACTACTACAATACGGAAGGTTACAGCGTCGAAACGCATCTGGTTATCGTTGACCTTGCAACCGGGCGCGCATGGCATCGAACCGTCATTACCTCCCCACCGCCGAGCAACCCGGAGGAGACAAATTACGGTGGCTTCTTCCCGAACAAGGCGGTCGCGCTGCTCAAGCCGCTGATTCACTAAGCGCATTCTGAACGGAATTCGGTTGATCAAACAAGAAAAAGAGCCAAGAGGCTCTTTTTTTGCGTCGGTTTTATTGGGAGCGTTTGGTTCGATGGATGTTCTACTTGTTTTTTAGCAGACCGGGGTTAAATATAGAACATGCCCGCGTTGGCGCTCTTGCGCCGTTCGGCGGAGAGCACGAGCTGCTCGATGGTCACCTGCTTGAGCGCTTCCGCAACGGCCAGGTCCAGCGCGTCGAACACGTCCGCTCGCAGGGTGGTTTCAATCTCCGGCGACCGTTCCGCAACCGTGTCCTCCGTTTTGTCAAACAGCGTGGTTTCCACGGCGTAGAGCACCTCCAGCGCGGAGATCAGCCTCGGCGGCCGCGCGAGCTGGTAGCCGCCCTGCGCGCCCTTGACCGAGGTCACGAGCTCGCCGCGTTTGAGCAGCGCAAACACCTGCTCGAGGTAGATCTTCGAGATGCCGAGTCGTTCCGATATGCTGATGAGCGTGATGGAGCCGTCGTTCTGCGGGTGCTGCTGCGCCATGCTGACGACGGCGGCGAGCGCGTAGCGCCCTTTCGCGGAGATGCGCATGCGGAAACCGCCTCATTTCCTATAAAAATGCTATGTTTTATGATATGTGGTGCAGGGGAGGTTGTCAAGCGTGAATTGCCGCGCGGTTGACGAAGCTTCGGTTTGGCGTTATGATGCCTAGGAATGCGGCACGCGCATTCGGCGAAAGGAACGACGTATGCTCAACGAATTCTCCCGAATGGAGATCCTGCTGGGGAAACTGGCGATGGACGCGCTGGCGAACGCCCGCGTGGCAATCTTTGGGGTCGGCGGGGTCGGCAGCTTCGCGGCGGAGGCGATTGCCCGCGCGGGCATCGGCGCGATCGACCTGTTTGACGACGACAAGGTTTGCCTGACCAACATCAACCGCCAGCTCATCGCGCTGCATTCGACCATCGGCCAGAAAAAGGTCGAGGTCATGAAAGCGCGCATTCTGGACATCAACCCACGCTGCCGGGTGATCGCGAACGAGTGCTTTTACGGCGCGGAGAACGCGGAGCAATTCGACCTGAGCGTGTACGACTATATCATCGACGCAATCGACACCGTTTCGAGCAAGCTGATTCTGATTGAACGCGCCTACGCTGCGGGAACGCCGGTGATCAGCTGCATGGGCGCGGGCAACAAACTCGACCCGACACGGCTGGAGGTTGCGGACATCTACAAGACCTCCGTCTGCCCGCTCGCGCGGGTCATGCGCAAGGAACTCAAAGCGCGGGGTATTCCGGCGCTCAAGGTCGTCTACTCGCGCGAGGAGGCGATCAAACCCGCGGAGGATCTCTCCATCAGCTGCAAGACCAACTGCGTCTGCCCACCGGGTACCCAGCGCAAGTGCACCGTTCGCCGTCAGGTGCCGGGCAGCGTTTCGTTTGTTCCGCCCGTCGCGGGGTTCATCCTCGCGGGGGAAGTGATTCAGGACATCATGGCGAAGGACCGGCAATCCTGAGATACTTTTTTTTCGTATAGACGACCTGCCGGGTCGTCTTTTTATTTGCGAACGGAAGGATTCGACTTACGAGAATTGTAAAATCGATGACTTTACCCTTCGAAACTCTTGTGAAGCATCCAAAAGAATGTTATAAGAATGCTAGAAACCTCTGTATTTACACGTGATTTTCTTCTTTTCGCCAAGCAGATAAATTTCGTAAAAACAGGATACAAGGACGGCGCATTGTCGTCCGCAGGCAACCGGACGGTACAATCCATTGGAGGTTTGTATGCTGCAAAAACTGTTTTCGAAACGTTGGTTGACCCGAATCATGATAGCCTTTTTGTGCCTGCTGCTGTTGCCAAGTTTATCCCCATCGATGGCGAAGGCGGAAGGCGGGCAGGACGACTGGAACCTCGTCGGTCAGGTGGGTGGAACGACCAAGGCGCTCGCGCTGGATGGCAGCACGCTCTATGTCGGTTCCGGGTTGCATGTGCTCGCAATGGACGTGTCCGATCCGGCGGCGATTGCGCTGCTCGGCACAAGCCCGCTCTTGCCGGATTTCGTCGAGAGCATCACGGTTGGCGAAAACGGGAAGCTCTACGCTGCCTGCGGGCTTGGCGGACTGGTCGTGCTGGACGTTTCCGATCCGTCGAAGATGAGCATTGCCGGAACGTTCGATACGCGCGGATATACGGAAAGCGTTGCGCTCGAAGGCAAGTACGCGCTGGTGGCGGACGGGTCGCAGGGCTTGCAGGTGCTGGACGTGTCCAACACCGCGAAGATTGCCACAGTATCGGAAGCCTACCCGCTTGCCTATGCCTACGACGTTGTGCTCTCGGGGACAACCGCCTATCTCGCGGGCGGCGGAAGCGGACTGTTTACGGTCGATCTGACCGATCCGCTGCATCCAAAGGAAGCAGGGCTGACCTCGTTGGACGGCTTTACTTATGATCTTCAGCCACACGGCGGGCGTCTCTACGCGGCCTGCGCCTGGGGCGGAATCTCCGTGCTCGACCTGCAAGCGCCGCTTGCGCCGAAGCAGATTGCGGTTTCGCCGACCAGCGGCTGGGCAATGTCGCTGGGGGAGATGGGCAACGATCTGCTCGTGTTCGATGGAGCGGATGGAGTCATGCTTTACGGAACGGCGCCGACCGCGCCCGTCAAGCTCTCGTCCTTCACGCTCGGCGGATTCGTCTATGGCGGAGCCAGCCGGGGTACGACGGTTTTCGCGCTCGACCGAGAAAAGGGACTGATGTCGCTCGACTTCACGAAGAAGAGCGCGCCTACCATTATCAGCCGCTGGATGCCGCTGTTGGACGGGCGAAGACTGACGGCAAAGGACGAAGTGTGCTACGTCGCGGGCGGGCTTTCGGGCATGCATGTTTATGATATGGAGAATGTAGCCGCTCCTCTGGAGACCAGCTGGTATGACACCGGCGGCGGATACGCAAATCAGGTGATTCTTGCGGATCAGCTGGCCTATTTGAGCACGCACCTTGCGACCAACGAGCCGCTTGTGATTTTCGATACGACCGAACTCACGAACCCGAAGAAGATCGGATTTGTTCCGAACGATGAGGCGGTGTTCAACACCGCGTTTCGCGCAATTGCGCTAAGCGACGGGTTCATCTACGTTCCCGGTGAGTTTTACGATTTATGCGTGGATGTTCGGGATCCAAAAAATCCGAAAGTGGCGAGCAAGGTATTAATGACGGATCCGGTCAACGGAGACTGCTATGGGAATCTGTACATTTCAACCCAAAGCAATGAATTACAGCTGATCGATATTTCGAATCCGCAGGCCATCCAACCGATTTCGAACATGCAAAAACGGACCACGGGGGAAGCCATTCGGTTTATCAATCCGACGACGGTGATTACGTCTGCCGAACCGGGCATTTGGATTGTGGACGTTTCCGACCCGATGAATCCGGAAAAGATTGCCGAATTGGCGGTGCCCGGCAGCGCGATGGACATCTGTCTGGACGGAACGACTGCCTATCTTGCCAGTTTGGGCGACGGCGTGCAGGTGGTCGACCTGTCCGATCTCAGCCAACCAAAGCTTGTAGATTCCTTCCGCACGATCGGGCTTGCCTACGATTGCTTCGCGAAGGATGGACGGGTGTATGTGGCGGACAGCTTTGCGGGTATGACTGTGTATCAAAAAGGTTCGGCAACTCTCCTGCAAGGATCGGCAACGGCGCAGAATACGTCCGCCAAGCTGCCGCTTAAAACGGATGATACGCCATACTCGCTGAATCTGATCGGTTCAAACCAGCCTACGCCGACCGAGGCGGTTCAAACGGTGATAACCAGCGCGGCGGACAGCGGAACGGGTACGCTCCGTGCGGCGCTGGAAAACCTGCAATTGAACACGACAATTACGTTTGATCCCGCCGTGTTCCCGCCCGACCAACCGGCGACGATACTGCTGGAAACACCGCTGCCGGAGATCGTTTGGGATCACTTAACGATTGACGCGAGCAACGCGGGCGTGATTCTAGACGGAAGTAAGCTGGAAAGCGGAAACGGTCTTCGAATCTATTCGTTCTACAATCGAATCATGGGGCTGCAGGTTGTGCATTTTCCACAACAGGGAATTGATTTGCAGGGCGGCAACAGCATTGTTGGCGGAAATCGGAACGAGGGCAGCGGCCCGATGGGGCAGGGAAATCTGCTCAGCGGAAATGGGTTGTGTGGTATTCTCGTTGGCGGATTCAATCAGAAGGTGCTAGGCAATTATGTAGGCGTCGATGTGACTGGCGAACAATCGATGTCAAACTACGACGGTGTATTCGTTGGAGAAGCGCAGAATGTTACCGTTGGCAGTGTCAATCCGGGTGAGGGAAACGTGATCAGCGGGAATCAGTTCATCAATTTTGACAGTTGGGGCGATCATACCCGCGTGATTGGCAACATCATCGGCCTCAACGCATCCGGTACAAAGGCGATTCTTCCAAACGAATCGCGCAACGTCGTGCTGGAGAGCAACGTGATGGACACGGTCGTCGGCGGAACGACGCCGGAAGAACGGAATATTATCTCCGGCGGCAGTTTAGGCGTCGTCTTCAGCGATCCAAACAGCTACAGCTGCGCCGTGATTGGCAACTACATTGGAACCGATATCACCGGCACAAAGGCAATTGGAAATCAAGACGGCGTAGTCATGTGGACGAGCGGAAACCACCGTGTCGGCGGAACGCGATCGGGCGAGGCGAATCTGATCAGCGGCAATCAGAATGGCGTTCAACTCAACGGCTACGGCGTGACGGACAATCTCGTACTTGGTAACATAATCGGGTACGACGCAAACGGAAAGCCAATGCCGAACGAGTGCGCAATCTCGATCAACATGGGGCAAAAACATGCGGTGGTCGGCGGCTATACCAGCGCGGAAGGGAACCGTATTTACGGAGGCTCCATCTCGATGCGGATCAGCGAAAGCGGCGCGCAGGGGCATTTCTTCGCGGGGAATGTGTTTGAAAACGCCAAGGGACTGAACCTGTTTCTGGAGAGCGGCGCGAACCACAACTTCGTTCAGGGAAATACGTTTGGAAAGACGAGCAGCAATAGCATTCGCGTTGATTACGGCGAGGGGAACCTGCTGCGCGGCAACATGTTTACCGGCGGCAAACCGCAGGATGCGATTCTGCTGCTGGAAGGCGGCAATGGTGCAATCTCCGCGCCGGAGGCGAAGGGAGCGCCGGATGGCGTCGTCGGCAAGACGGTTCCGTTCGGACGCGTGGAGGTCTACCGGTTGGACGCGACGGCAATCACGCCACTTGGGTTTGCGGTTGCGGACAAGGACGGGGTATTCTCATACTCGAACGCTGCACTGACCAGCGGCACCAAAGCCGTTTTGCTGGTTTCGGACGCGATGGGCAATACCTCTGCGTTTTCGGGAATTCTGACCATTCCAAACGGTTGAGGGATTGCACAAATCAAGCGGAAATGATACAATCATCAGACACGTAACAGGAGAAGAACGTATGCACTACTACATTCGCATTCGATAGGCATCTTGCGCGGACTTAGGCCAAATCGGCTTTGTTTGCGCTTGCCGGAATTGCGAATGGAACATGCGATGCGAAACGTGCCAAGGTAGACTAACGGCACGCGGGCGTTGCATTCGGTCTTCGCAAAAAGGGCAGGCAGCAAAACGCCTGCCTTTGTTCTACCCGCGCGTGATTTGGTTACGCGGAAATTTCCGCGATGCATGCTATGATGCAGGCAGGACTTTTAAAACAGACGAAAGGAATTTTCAATATGGAGTCCACTCAAAAAATCAACATTCCCGCCCATTGGCGGCGGCGATATTTCACCATTCTCTCCGGCCAGGCGGTGTCGCTCGTGACGAGCGGCATCCTCCAGATGGCGCTGATTTTCTATCTCACGGAGAAGACCGGCTCCGCGCTCGTGCTCTCGCTGGCAACGTTCTTCGGCTTTCTGCCGCAGGCGCTGCTGGGGCCGTTCATCGGCGTTTGGGTTGACCGCTGGAACCGAAAACTCGTGATGATCGGTTCGGATCTGTTCATCGCGCTTTCCGGCGTCGCGTTGGCGCTGCTCGCGCTGCAAATGGAGCCGCCCATCTGGGTGGTGCTCGGCATTCTCTTTCTGCGCAGCGTTGGCGGTGCGTTCTACCAGCCCGCCATGTCGGCGGCAACGCCGCTGCTTGTGCCGGAAGATCAACTCACGAAGTGCGCGGGCTACAGCTCGTCCATTCAGTCCATCAGCTTCCTCGTGAGCCCCGCGCTCAGCGCGGTGGTCTACTCGCGCTGGCACCTCTCCGCCATCGTCGGGCTGGACGTGGTCGGTGCGATCATTGCCTCCGTATTTGTCGCATTCATCGCGATTCCGAAACCGCCCAAAGCGGAGAACGCGGCGCAGCCAAACTTCTTTCGCGAACTCAAGGACGGTTACGTCGCGATTCGCGAGGATAAGGGCTTGTTTACGCTCGTGCTGATTGCGACGCTGTATATGCTCGTGTTCATGCCAATCAACGCGCTGTTTCCGCTCATGAGCATGGGCTACTTTGGCGGAACGACGACGCACGCGGCCATTGCCGAGACGGCGTTTTCCGCGGGCATGCTTGTCGGCGGGCTGGTGCTCGGCGTTTGGGGAGGGTTCAAGCGGCGCACGCGGACGCTTGGCTTCTCGGTGCTGCTGATGGGGCTCGGATTCGCCGCTTCCGGCCTGCTGCCCAAGAACGGCTTTGTCGGGTTTGCCGTGTTCTGCGTGGTGATGGGCTTTGCCGCGCCGTTCCACGGGGTACAGACCGCGCTGTTTCAGGAGCGGATTGCGCCGGAATGTCTCGGGCGCGTGTTTTCGCTCTCGATGAGCATGATGTCCGTCGCCATGCCGGTTGGGTTGATGCTCTCCGGCGCGTTTGCGGAGGTGATTGGCGTGCATAACTGGTTTTTGATCTCCGGCGTGCTCGTAATGGGCATTTCGGTGTTCATGATGTCACTGCCGTCCATCCGTTCGCTGGACGAAAAGCCGGTGGAAGAAGCGGTGTTGGCGGAGGCTGCGCCCGCGGCGGAACCGGCAGAATAGGCCGAAAAGAAGCGCAATAGAAGCAAAGCCGGAGGGGGATTTCCCTTCCGGCTTTTTTCACGGCGTGCGCGTTGACAGCGCATTCGTGCTGTGATAGCATTCGGCTTAGCGACCGACTTGTTTGCTACCATGCAAGCGACTGTTTCTTGATTCTGTGATTCGTTTTCAAATCCGTTTGATGGCAGAGGTTATATGATTCAGGAACAAATCAAGCACCCCGTTCTTTCCGCACGGTTACACCGGATTCGCGGGCGGATCTATCGCGTTGTGTCGCGGCTGGACGTGGAAATGCTCAAGAGCGCGGAGCCGATTCCCTTTGAGCAATTGAACGGGCAGACCTTTACGAAAATTACAGGCGTCGTCAACTGGGGACGAAAACTCAGCTGCGCCTGGTTCCGGCTTCGCGGGAATGTGCCGCAGGGAGTGCACCATCCTGTACTGTTGATCCACAATACGGGTGAAGGGTTGGTATACTCACCGTCCGGCGAAATCTTAGACGGGCTAACCGCCGTTTGGACGCCGCTGGAACTGCCGCGCTCCGGCGGGCACTGCGTCGTACTGGAGCTGCCGCAAGGGATCGACGGGGAAATTGAGTATTATACCGATTGGGGCTACAACGGATTTTTGCTCAACGATGTTGGGCACGGGCGCTTTGCCGGAGCCTGGCTTGCCGAGCGCGACGACGAGGCGTTCGCGCTGTATTACGATTATTTGACCCTCGCGCTGCTGTACGAGAGCACAGAAGATACGCGTAAGCGCACCGAGCTGTCGCACGTACTCTCCGCCGCATATCGCATGTTCTCGCGTGGCGATACGGCGTGCGCGCGCGCCGCGCTTTCCGGCGTACTTGCCAAACCGTCACAGAGCGACTTCGTGTTCGACGCGGTGGGGCACGGGCACCTCGACCTCGCCTGGCTCTGGCCCATGCGCGAGAGCCGCCGAAAGGCTGCGCGCACCTATGCCATCGCGCTGAGAAACATGGAGCGCTACCCCGACTATATCTACGGGACAAGCCAGCCACAACAGCTGCAATGGATCAAGGACGAGCATCCCGCGCTGTATGCGCGCATCAAAGCGGCGATCCTTGCCGGACGCATTGAGCTGCAGGGCGGGTTCTGGACGGAGTGCGACTCAAACCTCTCCGGCGGGGAATCGCTCGTTCGGCAGGCGATCTACGGAACGAAGTTTGCAAGCGAGGAGTTCGGGCAAGAGATTCGCCTCTGCTGGCTGCCGGACGCGTTCGGTTTTAACGGCAATTTGCCGCAGATATTGCGCCTTTGTGGCATGGACTATTTTTCGACGATTAAACTCGCTTGGAACAAGGTGAACGTGTTTCCTTATCGCACCTTCGAGTGGCAGGGCGTGGACGGAACGCGCGTGCTCGCGCATATGCCGCCGGAAGGGGACTACAACAGCGCGGCGGGCGCGCACAACCTGCTCGGCGCCATTCGCAAGTATCCTGAGCGAAACCTCAACACGGGATTGCTGGTCTATGGTTCGGGGGACGGCGGTGGCGGCCCGCGCGAAAGCCACCTCGAACTGCTCAAGCGCGAGCAGAGCCTCGACGGGCTGCCGCGCGTTCGGAATTCGAGCGCGATTCGGTTTTTCGATGCGTTACGGCAACAACCGATCGAGCACGTTCACGCGGGAGAACTGTATCTGGAGACGCACCAAGGTACGCTGACCACGCAGGCGGCGAACAAGCGGGACAACCGCCTGATGGAGCGACTGCTGCACAATAGTGAGGTGGTCGCCGCCGCGTTTTCACCCGCCGACGAGTACCCAACGGCGCTGCTGGACGAGGTCTGGAAGGAAACGCTGACCTACCAGTTCCACGACATCCTGCCCGGCACGTGCATCGAGCGGGTCTATCGCGAAACCGCGCCCGCCTACGCGCGCATGAAGCAGCGCATGGCGGACTATACCGAAGGGCGCCTGCCCGCGGGAGACAAACCCGCCGCG
>CAZDXW010000051.1:4649-23511 GCA_964509485.1 uncultured Christensenella sp. | reverse complement strand
TTCCCGAACAGAAATTCGAAAAAGACATTCCTCTACCTGCGAGTGTACCGAACGGGAAGCAAAAAGTCAACCAACCCCGACCGACTTGACGGGGGTTGCACGTTCGTGCGAGACCGTTTTGTCGCGATATTTTATTTTAAAAACTTATTCTGTTGGCTGTAAGAAACGCGTCCCGGAACAAACCCGATGTCCGAGCGATCGAATCTATTTTAAAACTTATTCTGTTTGGCTGTGATAGATCCGCCCCGGAACAAACCCGATGTCCGAAAGATAGATCAGTTCGGAAACGGTCACGAGTTGATAGCCCTCTTCGAGTAACTGCGGCACGATGAGCTCCACCGCCGGAACCATACGGTCCTTCGTGTCGTGCAGCAGAATGATATCGCCGCTTTGCAGCTCTTTTCCGTTGACAATCTGTTTCTGAACGTTTTCGGCAATCTTCTTCGGGTCAAACTCATGCACGTTTCCGCTCTGCGCCCAGAGCGCAATCGCCATGCCCTGTTCCTTTGCCAGACGCGGCGCGTTGGCGCCCGTGCTGCCGCCCGGCGGACGCAACAGACGAACGGTATAGCCGGTGGTATCGTAGACGATTTGATTGGTGCTTTTGATCTCAAAGCGGATTTCGCTGACGCCGACCGTGGGAAGAATCGCGTGATCCCAGGTGTGATTCCCGATCTCGCAGCCCAGCGTAATCGCGCGTTTGACGAGCGCGACCGCCTCCGGCTTTTTCAGGCGGGAACCAAGCACAAAAAATGTAGCGCGCGCATGGTACTGCTCCAGTACGTCGAGAATTTTATTCGTTACGCCCGTGACCGGGCCGTCGTCAAACGTCAGCGCGACCATCGGCTTGTCCGGATCGATGCCCATCTGCGCAATCGCCGCGTCGATCTCGTCCGAATTTTGAAACGAACCGTTACGGCGCAGCAACAGCCGAAGTTCCCGGTTACGCTCCTCGTACCAGTCCGCGTCCACGGTTGGGCCGGGGCTCGGCTCGGCGGTTGCCTCCGGGGCTGCCGCGGGCGTTGCGGAAAGTTCCGGCGCGGGCGTCGATTCAACCGCACTCACGTCCGGCGCTTTTGTGTTTTGTGAAAAGGACTGGAGGTATTGCTCCACCTGTACCTGATGCCGCGCATACCACTCAAATCCTGCGACGAGAAGCAACAGCACGATCAGAATTGCCAAAATCGTTCGTTTCATCCAAAACTCCCTTATTCTAGGGTGTAGTATACCACAATCCCCGGTAATGAAGTGTTTCCTTCTTGTAAAGATTTCCGCCCATATGGCTGCCGGCGCGCTATATAGATGTATTGACTTTTCAACGCCAGATCGGTAAGGTTATTGGTATTCCATGGCACGCCGTTTCGAAATGGCCTTTTCGGCATGCAGGAGTCGACTTTCGTAAAAAATCTGATGATTCGAAGGAGATGCTTTTCTTGAAACGCATTCTTTCCCTTGCCCTTGCCGCGCTGCTTGCGCTGAGCCTTGCCGCCTGCGCAAAAGCGCCCGCGCCCGCGGAGGAATCCGCCGCGCCCACCGTCGAAGCGGCCGCTACCCCCTCGCCGACGCCGGAACCCACCGCCGTACCGACCCCCTCGCCTACGCCGGAACCCGTATTCGTCGATATCAGCGTGAATCAGGAGCTGTTTTCGCGCAACAAGGTCACCGCCAGCGTCACCGGCATTCACTTTTCGGCAAACTACGAGGCGATTGTCGACCTCTCAATCACCAACAACTCCGCCGATCCGGTCACGGTTTCCCAGAGCGGGCTGTTTCTCAACAACTGGGCCGTGCAGGGCATTGTGGAGAACGCGGAAGCGATAGCCGCGGGTGAAACGCGGTCGGCCAACATCGTCGTCAGCTGGGTGGATGATCCAAACGCGGTCTACATGAACATTTCGCAGGTGTCGGCCTTTGCCTGCGACCTCGTGGTTACAAACGCCAGCACCGGCGAGGTGATTGACGAGCACCGCGCGCTCAGCGTCGAGATTCCGGACGCGGCGCCCATTCCGAACCCCGTGGAAGGCGCGGAGAAGCTCTTTGAAGACGACAACTTCGCGGTTTACCTGCAGGGCATCGACGACACGCTGCAGCACGTTCGCGTGATTCTCTACAAGCAGCCCACCGCCAAGTGGAAGAGCGTTACGGTCGACCCCGTCTACGCGGGCTACACGAACCTCGTCAACGGCACCTACCCGCTCGAGCAGGGCACCTACCTGCTGCTCGCGTTGGACGGCAGCGAAGTCTACGCCGCGCAGAACATCACGAGCCTACAGGAGCTAAAGCTCTATGTCTCGCTGAACTACTTCGACGGGCGGCTGGATCGACCGGTCATCGTGTCGATTCCCGACCCCAACGTAACGGAAACGAAGCTCAACGCGCCGGACCCCGGCCCGATCGTGTACCAGAGCAAGCTTGCCTACTGCATTCTGCGCTACTCGGGCATCATTCAGTTTGAAGGTCACGAAGCCATTCTGCTGGATTATGAAAACGTAACGCAGAACTACATCAAGCTGCTCGACCTGACGGCATTCCCCATCTCACCGTTGATCAATCTCGACGGCACGGACTACCAGCTCGACATGCACTGCACCTACAGCTTCCCGAACACGCACGGCTCCATCATCCTCTGGGCAAAGGACGCGCCGGAGGGCGCGCTCTCGAACGCGAGCAGCGCAACCGTTCGCCTGAATATTACGCGCATCCACGCCGGGCATTTTGACCCGATTCAGGACACGGGCATGTTTGCCATCGATCTGAAAGCGAAATAAGGTATCGACTTTTCCGAAAAACGGCGGGGCGCAGGCTCCGCCGTTTTTGCTGCCATTATGCTGACAAAATGTGTCGGGATTTCTTCAAACAGCGACTATTGAAACTTCATAATCATTTTCTATACTAAAGGCACATCACGAAAGGAGTGATACCATATGGATCAGAACAACGACTGGTATGAACGATATTCTCCCGACTCTACTCAGAATGGTACTGCGAGCGCGCCCAAAAGGAGCGAACGGCAAGGCGTTCGAATTTCGACGCTGATCGTCTTCACCATGGTTGCGGTTCTGCTCGGCGCCATGATTGGCGGGCTTTACACGCGCCAGTACGTCGGCGAACAGATTGCGGCGCTGCAAACGCAGCAGACGCAGGCGCTGGAAGCAACGACGGCAGAGAGCGAAGGCAACGGACAGAATACGCTCAGCAACGCAGGTGCCAGCAGCTTCTCCACCTCGACCTACAGCAAGGCGCAGATCATTGAACTCACGGCGCCCTCCGTCGTCGGCATCGACACGTACTATACCGCGTCCAACGCCCTCGGAGGCTTCTTTGGCAACGGCAACAACACCAACGGCGCGGACGGCAACAGCCAGCAGGTACACGTTGGCAGCGGCAGCGGGATCATCCTGACCAGCGACGGCTATATCGTAACCTGCAAGCACGTGGTTGACAGCGCGGAAACCGTAAAGGTCATTCTGAACGACGACACGTCCTACGACGCGAAACTCATTGGTTCCGACGCGCGCAGCGACCTCGCAGTGCTCAAGATTGAAGCCACGAACCTCACCCCCGCGACACTTGGCGATTCCGACATGCTCACCGTTGGTGAGGACGTCATCGCCATTGGCAACCCGCTCGGCGAACTGCGCGGAACGGCGACCAGCGGCATCGTCAGCGCGCTGAGCCGTGAAGTCACGGTTGAAAGCATGACCATGAAGCTAATTCAGACCGACGCGGCCATCAGCCCGGGTAACTCCGGCGGCGGACTGTTCAACGCGAGCGGATCGCTGGTTGGCATTGTTAACGCAAAGGCCAGCAGCAGCGATTCCGAAGGACTCGGCTTCGCGATTCCGGTGAGCAGCGTCAAAACGATCATCACCAATCTGATTGATCATGGCTATGTGCTCGGACGCGCGTACCTCGGCGTCTACACGCAGGACGTCAGCCTCTCCTCCGGCGCAAACGACGGCGGCAACAGCCTCTTCGGCGGCATGTTTGGCAGCAGCACCAACTGCGTCCAGATTGCGCAGATCGTCTCCGGCAGCGCGGCGGAAGCCGCAGGCCTCAAGGTTGGCGACCTGATTCTCAAGGTGGACGACACGGATATTTCGTCCAACAGCGCGCTGGCCTCGGTCATCGCAAACTACAACTCCGGCGATCAGGCCACATTGACCATTCAGCGCGACGGAAAAGAACAGACCGTCTCCGTCACGTTCGGCGAGTACAAGCCCTCCGAACAGTAACATCCTCTGTTGATTCCTCCGCCTGCAACGCGGGCGGCGAGCAAAAGATTCGACACACAGCTGTGCGCCGAATACCCCCCTCGATGGTTCATCGCGCGAAACCGTCCATCCCCCCCGGACGGTTTCGCGCGCGGGGGAACCCTCCCGAACATCCGCTCCCGTTCCCGCCGGTCCCCGGCGCGTAAACGATACTGTGGAGTGAATATAAAAAATACCGCATGCAGTTCTTGCAGGCGGTATTTGTTTTGTATCGTGTTTATTTCTTTGCTCAGCGCTCGTAGGCCGCGAGTACCTCACCGACATACAGCACATGCGGATCCCCGTCCGGACTTGCCTGGTTCGCGCCGTAGCACCGAGCCCGCGTTTCCGCGTCCAGCGTATTCAGGTCAAGCAGTTGCTTTTGCAGGATGCGGCATTCAAAGAACGCGCCGCACTCGGCAACGCCGTCCGCAGCGCCCGCACGGGCGGAAAGACGCGTCAGTCCGCTTTCGCGCTCCTTGCTCACGTTCCGACCCGAGCAGGAACCACAAAAGCCAAGTTCCTTTTTCAAATCGCCGGAACGCGGCACGCTGACGGTAAACACATCCGTCTGTTCCATCAAGCCGTAGGTAAAGCGGCTCTTGCGGACCATAACGGTGACCACCGGCTTGCCCCAGACCACGCCGAATTGTGCCCAGCCAATGGTCATTGGGTTCCAGACGTCGCCGCCCGCCGTTAAAAATGCGCCGCGCGGCAGTTGCTCCGCCGCCTGCGGAACCAGGCGAAAGATATCCGACAATTCCATGATTCCATTCCTCCCCTTGTGTCCCGTTCGACCGTCACTCATCGTCGAGAAAGACGTACTCGACCTTTGTATCCTTCTTCTTTTCCGGAATGATCTCAATCTCGAAGCGGTCAAAGGAAACGCTCTCCATAAAGTCCCCCGGCGAAAACACCGTTCGGTTAAACTGTGCCAGCTCCTGCACATGCTTGTTCAGCAATACCGGGCAGGCCAGGTCGAGCGGCTTGCAAAGATCGACCAGAATGCGATTCCAGCCCTCTGCATCCGAAGGCCGCGCGAGAGAAAACTCCCGCACGGCCTCTTGAATGATCTTATGTTGTTTGTGTACTTTTGCCCAGAGTTTCACGTACTATTTGTTCCAGATGAACCAGCCCCACAGATACGGGGTCTTGCCATCGGAGTACATGCCCTTGAGCGTACCGGCGACCTGCTTCTTCTCCTTCAAATCGGCGGAGTTGATCGTCGACTTCGCGCTGCGGTTGGCAATCACGACCTCTACGCCTTCCGAAACCTGAACGCGGAAGATCGTGTACGGATCGGTCGCGATGATCTCCGTGATCTTGCCGGTGACAACGAAGTCTCCGCTCGTCACGGTTCCGGCAACGATCTTATCGTAGCTCTTGGTAATATCCGCGGCGGCCTTCTTAAACGCGGAGGACGAACCCGACGGCGGACGCTCCACGGTTACCGCAGCGGTACCGTCGTAGTAGCCAATCATCTTGCCGGTCAACGTAATGTCGAATGCACCAACCTTGGCAATGGTAACCGCCAAGGAGAAGGTACCCGTGTCGCTGACCGTTGGCGCGCCAAACGTTACGTCGGTGGACGAGCTCGTCGCGGTGATGGCCGCACCCGGCGTAATCGTACCGGTTACGGTAACGGTGCCTTCTGCAGAAGAGAGGCTCTTGAGATCGTTCGTCACGACCATCGCCATGGTCTGCATGACATACGGCTCCACGGTGATGACCTTGCGCGCGGTCACGCAGTTGTTCTTGCGTGCTTCAATCGTGATGGTCTCCGTGCTGCCCGTCGTTGCAGCGGCGCTCGCCGCGTCAATTGCTTCCGCAGCGGCGGTTTCTTCACTGACCGCTTCGGTTGCTTCGGGCGATGTGCTCGCGCTGGGGCTCGTACTCGGACTCGTGCTCGGGCTTGTGCTCGGCGAGGTCGAGGGATTCGGCGTGGCGTTCGGATCTGTGCTGGCAGCCGCGTCTACGGGCGCCGCGGTCGGCTGCGCAAGAGACGCCACCTGCTTGGGCGTATAGGACGACGTGAACATGCCGTTGCTGTCCACATAGACCTGCTGGTCGTTGATGAACACGGCGGTCTCGCCGTCGTAGTTGTTCACCTGACCCATAATCGCGATCGGGCTGTTGTCAAACGTCGCGTTTACGGTATCCGCGGTCGGCTCGGTAATCGTCATCGAGAGCACGGGAACCGTAACCGTAATGTCCGGAACCTTGATCTGCATGGTCTGCCCATCCGGCGAAATCGCCTGGATGTTCGGCGTAATGGTGACCACCTCGTTGTCAACGGGCGCGTTCGGCATGAACACATCCCGCGGAATGCGGAGGATGATCCGGTCGTTTGCGGCAACCGTCGCGGTGTCGGTCTTGAGCGTCGCGTCGGTAATGATGCGAATGTTGCTGCCCGTCGGCGCGTGAATGTCCACGTCGAACGAAACAACGCCCGTGGTCGGGTCGGTGTATTCGCTGATCGCGGCGGTATACATCTCCGTCTCGGGAGCAGGCGTTGCGGAAGGATCCGCGTTTACGTCCGTATTGCTGTTTTTGTTGAAGATGCCGCCAATGGACGCGAACATCTTGCCAACGTCGCCGTCGAAGTTCTTCTTGGCGATGTACATGCCAAACACGGCGATGAGCGCCAGCAGCAGAACGATCAGTCCCCAGAAGAGAATGGTCGTGCCCTTGCCGCGCTTTTGCGGCATTTCGTCTTCGTAGTCCTCGTCATACTCTTCGTCGTATTCGTCGAGGTCTTCCTGCGGTTCATCACGGCGCGCCATCTTGCCGCCGCGCTTATTCGCCTTCTGCGGCTTGTAGTCCTCTTCGTCCTCGTCGTCGTAATCGTCGTCGTCGTCATAGTCGTCCACCGGAGCGACCGGACGGCTCGGCTGCGCGGGGGCCTTTACCGCGGGGCGCGCGGAAGGAGCGGGTGTCGAATCCGCATCAAGCCGCTGGCCACAGTAGGCGCAGAACGGGGCGTCGCCCAAAGCGGGTTTGCCGCAATGCGGGCAAAATGCCGTGGGTGCGCTCGCCGCTGCGCGCGGCGGAATGGTCGGGCGAAACGCGCCGGAGGGCGCCGGTGCTTCCGAGGCCGGAATCGCCGGTTTTTCCGGTGCACCCGCATAGGCGCGTGTCGGCCAGCTCGGCGCCTTCACGAAATCGCGCGAAGGTCTGCCGTCATCGGCCACATTCTTCGGTTCATCCGCCGCGGGATTCGCATCGTCGTTTCTCAGGTCCTCACCGCAAACTTTGCACTTCGTGAGGTTCTCGGCGTTGTACGATCCGCAATTACTGCATATCATCTATCTGCTTCCTCCATTCTAAAAGAGAGCGTGATCCGTAGAAACCATTGCCGTATTCTCTTTCCCACGTTCAAAACGTGAATACGGGCATACGGATTCGATAGCGCATAGGCCATCCAATATATCGCACCTATTATACAACCCGACTTGCATGTGTGCAAAGAACATTTCGTGAACTTTTCGCCACAATATTCTTCCTCTTCGTTCACGATTGACCGCCGTCGATCGCTTCAACGGATTTCGTCCGGTCCGTTTTTTGCACTTGACAAGCTGGTATTCGTTGGTTATACTGCAAATAATATATTATATAAAGGCTATGACTGCGAAAGAGTAACGGGAAGGATGCGTAAGCGTCCAGCGTTTCCGAAAGAGAACTGCCGGGTGGTGCGAGGCAGCCGGAACAACCCGCGAATACGCGCAACCAGCCGCCGCCTGAACGAGACGCAGAATTTGTTTTCGCGCATTTCAGTAGGGTTCGCCGGGACTCCCGCCGTTACATTGGGACAGGGTATCGACACCGTCGCGGAATTCTTCCGCCGTCCGTACCCGCTAAGGCCGCCTCCCGCAAGGGCGCGGCAAACCGAGGTGGTACCACGAACACAATCGTCCTCCGGCCGAACAGGCGGAGGATTTTCTTTTGAAAAATCCCTCTTTGTCTCAGCAGGCAAAGAGGCTTTTTTATTTAACTCATCGCATATTAAAAAGAGAAGAAAAACGGAGGATCTCAGGTCATGGGTGAAATCAAGATGTTCTCGGGCGAAAAGCTCCCGCTCGAGATGCACAAGGTGCGCGTGGTACAAAAGCTCAATCTGCTGCCCATTGAGGCGCGTCAGCAGGCGATGGCCGCCGCAGGCAACAACACGTTCCTGCTGCGCAACGAGGATGTCTTCCTCGATATGCTCACAGACAGCGGCGTCAACGCCATGAGCGACCAGCAGGTCGCCTCCATGATGGTTGCGGACGACAGCTACGCCGGCAGCGCAACGTTCTACCGCCTCGAAGCGAAGATTCACGAGCTGTTTGGCACGAAGTATTTCCTGCCCGCGCATCAGGGCCGCGCCTGCGAGAGCATCCTTGCGGAAGCGTTCGTCAAACCCGGCGACGTGGTGCCCATGAACTTTCACTTTACGACCAGCAAGGCGCATATCACGCGCGTTGGCGGCCGCGTGGAAGAGCTGGTCATCGACGAAGGTCTGAACCCGACCAGCGACTGTCAGTTTAAGGGCAACATCGACCTCGAAAAGCTCAAGGAGTGCATTTCGCGTGTCGGCGCGGAGCACATTCCGTTCATCCGTCTCGAGGCGGGCACAAACCTCATCGGCGGACAGCCGTTCTCGCTCGAAAACATGACCGCAACGACGAAGCTCGCGCATACGCACGGTATTCGCATCGTGCTCGACGCCAGCCTGTTGCAGGACAACCTCCATTTCATCAAGGCGCGCGAGGATGCCTGCAAGGACATGAGCATTCGCGAGATCACGAAGGCCATCTGCGCCAACGCGGACATCATCTATTTCTCCGCCCGCAAGCTCGGCTTTGCGCGCGGCGGCGGCATTGCGATGTCGAACAAGGAATACTACGAGCGCATGAAGGACTACATTCCGCTGTTCGAAGGCTTTTTAACCTACGGCGGCATGAGCGTTCGCGAAATGGAAGCGATGACCGTCGGCCTCGAGGAAACCATGGACGAAACCGTGATTTCGCAGGGTCCGCAGTTCATCGAGTTCATGGCAAAAGAGCTCATCAAGCGCGGCGTGCCCGTCGTCACCCCCGCGGGCGGCCTCGGTTGCCACGTCAACGCGCGGGAGTTCCTCTCGCATGTGGACGCGCATGCGTACCCCGCGGCGGCTCTCGCCTCGGCGGTCTACATCGCGGGCGGCGTCCGCGGTATGGAGCGCGGAACGCTCTCCGAACAGCGCGAGCCGGACGGAACGGAACCCATCGCGTCCATGGAGCTTTTACGCCTCGCGCTGCCGCGCCGGGTGTTCACGATGAGTCAGGTGCTCTACGCGGTGGACCGCATCGGCTGGCTCTACGAAAATCGCAAGCTCGTCGGCGGGCTGAACTTCGTGGAAGAGCCCAAGACGCTGCGCTTCTTCTTTGGCCGGCTGGAGCCAATCGGGGACTGGCAGGAGCAGTTGGTCGCGAAATTCCGCAAGGATTTCGGGGACAGCTTATAAAAATAATAGAAAGAATTCTTTCGAATTCGAGCAAGGCCGTTGTGGAGACACAGCGGTTTTGTTTTTTTCGGTTCTTTACGCTGATCTACGGGGTCATTATAATAAAGCCAGTGTTCCGATTAAAAAGCCAAAAGGTCACCTTCAATTGATGAAATCTCCAACAACCATCCGCCCGGTCGCGTTTGAATTGATGCAGTATTTCTACGGCACGGTACACGAGCCGCTGATTCACGCATACCTGCAATTCGACGGAATCGTCGACGAACAAACGTTGATTCACGCGGTGACCGCGTCCATCGCCTATGTCCCGTTGCTCGAGTGCGTGTTTTCGCCCGCTCTGCTCAGCCCAAAGTGGATTTCGCGCGGGTTTACGGGCGCGGATCTGGTGTTTGCCGAGGCCGTTGACGATTCGGAACTGGATTCACGAACCAATGCCATCCTGACGCAGGTGCTCTCGGTGGAAACCGATCCCCCGCTTCGGCTGACGCTGCTGCACGCGGCGTCCGGCGACCGGCTCTGCGTCGTCATGAGTCATCTCGTCTGCGACGGCTCCGGACTAAAGCAATATCTGGCCCTCGTGAGCGATCTCTACAACCGTCTTCTTTCCGGCCTTGCGCTGCCGCCCGCAACGCAAACGATTCGCAGCGCACAGCGGCTGTTTCGGCGTATGCGCTGGCCGGAACGGCTATCGCTCTGGTCTATGAAGTACGCTTCGTTGCAGCAGTCGGAGTTGCTTCGTGTCCCCTATACCGGCGACCCTGCCCGCCCGCTGATTCGAACGCGCTCGCTGCCGCCCGATACGCTCGCCGCGCTCAAACTATACGCCCATGCGCACCATGCGACGGTCAACGACGTTCTGCTCACCGCCTACGCCCGCACGCTCGCAAGAGCAACCGGCGAGCCGCACGTTTCGCTCCCCTGCCCGGTCGATCTACGCAAGTACCTCGGCGAGGGCGATTCGCTGAGCATCTGCAATCTGACGACGAACTATGTTGTTACCGCTGATGTTTTGGACAATACAACGTTTGCCGAGACGTTGCATGTCGTTTCCTCTCAAATTTCGGAGCAGAAAGCGTCCAACGCCTGCCTGAAATCCGTGCTGCTGGTCGAGTTCGCCTTCCGTTGGATTCCGTTTGGTTGGATGAAGCGGCTCTTTCCGAAGCTGTTCACCATTCCGGTTACGTCCTATACGAATCTGGGTTTGCTGGACGCGGAGCGCCTGCGCTTTGGCGCGGCGAGCCTAACCGGTGCGCTGCTGACCGGAGCAATCAAGTATTCGCCCTATTTTCAAGTCTCCGTCTCTTCGTTTGAACAAACACTCACGCTCAGCTGCAATCTCTATGGCACCGCGGGCGACGGCGAAACGGCGGATGCGATGCTGGAGTCGATCGTTTTCGAACTGACGGATGCCATATCGTCAAATTAACCTTTGCTCGCAAACAAAACAGCGCCGCGCTTCTGCGCGGCGTTGTTTGTTTTTGTATGTTATTCTCGGTAGCCTTTGAATCCAGAGAACAGATACAACCCCAGCACCGCGTTGAACCCCGTCGCCGCGAACACGCTAAATCGCTCGAACACGCCGAACAGGCTCTTTGGCGCAAGACCGATGCCCACCGGCCCCGCGAACATGACCACCAGCGCAATCAGCGCGACGACACCGAGCGAGACATACGCCTTCTTCCTTAGCCCGCCGATGATGAACAGCACGAGCGAGAGAATCGATAGCCCGACTACGGCCGCGGTCACAACCATGTGCATCACGTCCTGAATTGACCCCGCGTAGCCGCTTTCCGTCAGTGGGAAGCTCGCGTACCCCGCGGCGGATACCAAGTTCATCGCGGCAAACAGATAGACGCCGAGCCGCAAGGTACGGTTGAGTTTGCCCTGCACAAACACGCAGGCCATCATGACGCTCACGATGCCGCAGAGGTTATACAGGCTCGAAAGCTGGTTCCAGAGCTGGCGCGACGGCGCGTTTGCCGCCGAAAGGTCGCTGACCGCCTGCTGCGTCCAGACATACCCCGGATATGCCAGCGGCGCAAACACGACCGCTGCCGTGTAGGAAAGCAGGCTCACGAGCCCGAGCAGCCCCAACCATTGGAGCAAGGATTTGTGTTGTTTCATGGAAAAGTCCCCCCAAGTTTCATTACGCCTATTTTACCGGATCGAGAAGCGCGAAACAAGCGCGCGAAACAGACGACTGGGCACCAGCCGAATCAACCAGAGTGCGCCGCTGCCTTTGCCGACAGGGTAGCGAAGCCGCATGCCGCGGTCTTTCGCCGCGCGCAGAATTGCCTCCGCAACGCCCGCGGGGTCCGAGCCATACTGCCCGTAGAGCACGAGCGTCTTGATCAGCCGCCCGGCGAACGCACGGTACGGCTCCGGCGCGGAAACGTCCATCCGCGTGATCGAGCGGTTGTAGAAGTCGGTCTTGATGATTCCCGGCTCAATGAGGCGAACGCGAATGCCGAACGGCTTGAGTTCGTATTGCAGCGACTCGGAGAACCCCTCTACGCCCCATTTTGTCGCGTGGTAGAGCGACTGCAACGGCATCGACATCCGCCCGGCGATCGAGGAGAGGTTGATCAGCGTGCCGCCGCCGTTCGCGCGAAAATGCGGCAGAATCGCCTTGGTCACCAGTATGGTTCCGATCAGGTTTGTCTCGATCTGACTGCGAATCTGCCCTTCGCTCGCGCCCTCCAGCGGGCCCACCGCGTCGTACCCCGCGTTGTTGACGAGCGCGTCAATCCGCCCGAACGCGGAAATCGCGTCGGCAACCGCCTGCTCAATCGATGTAAAGTCCGTCACGTCGCAGCGAAACAGGCGCACGTTTGGCAACTCGCCTAGCTCCGTCTCCCGCTCGGGATGGCGCATGCTCGCCGCAACCTGCCAGCCCTCAGCCGCAAACAGCCGCGCCGCCGCCTTGCCAATTCCGCTGGATGCGCCTGTAAGAAAAACCGTTTTCAAGCCAATCCCTCCCGTGCTGTGTTAACCGACCTGAATTCCCAGCAGCGCCTTTGCAGCAAGGCCGATGCCAAACGACAGCGCCGCAACGCCGAGGCTGATGAGCGCCATTTCGGCAAACCGCTTGAAAAACGGCGTGCCCTGCGCCACGGACGTATAGTAGTTGAATCCCAGTATGATCAAAATCACCGAGCCGAGCATAATGGCAAACGCGGCAACATACCAGCTATTCGGCAGCAGCAGATACGGCAGCACGATGACGGCAACGGCCAGTAGATAGGCCACGCCCGTATACACGCTGGATTTCAGCGCCTTACCGTTGCCCTCCGCCCGCTGCGCCAGGTAGTTGGACGCCGCCATGGAGAGCGTTGCAGAGATGCCGGTGATCAGGCCGGAGAGGGCAACCAACCGGCAGTTCGCCAGCGCGAAGGTCAACCCCGCGATGGTACCGGTCAGCTCCACCATTGCGTCGTTCAACCCCAACACGACGGAGCCGATGTAGTGCAGCCGTTCTTCGTCGATCAGCTCCATCAGCTTTTTCTCGTGCTCCTCCTCTTCCGCGAGGATGGCGCGCGCCTCGGGCAGTTCCTGCTCAATTGTCCTTAGATCGGCTATGCCGGTCTCCTCGCCCTGTTCGAAGAGTTTGATCGTAAAGGTGACGCCCATGACGCGGCTGAGCACCGTAAACAGCGCAATCTTTGCGCGATTCGGCGTGACCTCCTGCCCGGTATACGCCTTCCAGGTTTCGTAGTGCCCCTTCTCGGCGCGCGAAATATCCAGAAACACCCGTTTGTTCCGCTCGTCCTTCTGGTGGGCGGACATGTTTGCGTAGAGCAGGCTTCCGGTCAGTTCGTCACGCTGCATGCGCAGCAGCTTTTTTCGCAGTTCGTTGCTGATATTCTGATCCATATTGATCGCCTCCTTTGCGGCGGATGCGCTCCCTTCGATTGCGAAGTCGGAATAAACCGGCATCCTCCGACGGTCTCATTATATACACGTTCGATTCCGCTCGCCTAGTGGATTTTTCACGTGTTCGCGGATTTGCTCCGCGAAGAAAACGGCTCCCCTGCCAGTTGGCAAAGGAACCGTTTTTCGCTGTTTTGTTTGTTGAACGATTAGAAGTCGTCGTCCTCATCGTCGTCGTTGTTTTCCTTGCTCTTAGTGTAGAGCCAGATGCCGCCAACGATCAGCGCAACCGCAATCAACACAATCGCGATCACGAGCCAGCCGTCGGACGCCATGCCCGCGATGGGCTTGTCGGCGGAGACCAGCGGTGTCGGCGACGGGGAAATACCCGCGCTCGGCGAAGGCACCGGGGACGGCGACGCGGCGCCGTATTCGCTGCTGAGGAACACATAGTCCGAGCAGCTCTTCTGTGTCACGCTGGCCCAGCCGGAGCTGTCCACCTGGGAAGCCTGCATGAAGGTCAGCTTATTGTTGTCCTCCAGGCGGTAGTAATACAGCGTTTTGCCCGCGTTCTCCACGCCCAGCATGAAGCGAATCTTCGCTTCGCCCGGCAGCTCGCCGCTGTAGTTGAAGTGCACCGTCGCAACATACGAATCCCCGGCGAGTTCCTTGGCGGTCTGCTCAGCAATCGAGTTGTTGATGGTCGTACCAAAGTCGTACCAGAGCTGCGTATAGTCGCTCGTCATCGTTCCCTTCGGGAACGTGATTTCGACGTTGTCCTGCTTAATCGTGATGTCCTGCGTCTTATTACCCGCCGCGAGGCTCTTCATCGTCGAGTAGAGAATGCGGGTGTTGTCGCTCGTGAGCGTGTAGCTGTAGAGCGTCGTCGCACCGCTGTCATTCGTGCTGCCCGCCGCGGTTGAGGACGGCTTGGGCGTCGGCGTGGAGGAACTGTCCGAATCATCCGATTCCGAGGAGGTGCTGGTCTTGTAAGGATCGCTCGCCGGCGAAGCTTCCATCGTCGCGGTTGCCGCGTAGCGTTGGTAGAAGGTATAGCTCTTGCCTGCCGAGAGGCCGGAGAACGTCGTGCTCTCCTGCCAGTTGGACCCGTCGCGCGAGTACTCGCAGCCGGAGACGGTCTTGAGCACGATCTTGCTGGTCGTGCGGCTGCTGCGCGTTGGCGCGGACGGCGTATCGCCGTAATAATATGCCTTGGCAACCGTGCCGAACGAACGGGTTACGCTGCCGCCCTGCACGCTACTCGTCACCTCAACGGAGAGCTGGTTTGAGATGTCCGCCGCCTGAACGGCGTAGCTCGTGCCGGTACCGACGGCAACCGTGCCGCGTTTCCAGGTATAGGTCAGCGTTCCGGTGTTGTTGGAGCTGGAAAGGCTGATGGTAATCGTCGAGCCATAGCGCGCTTCGCCGCTGGACAGTATGGTTCCGGAGAGCGCACCCTGCGTCGAGAAGTTCACGCCCGTGCTCGCGGCGGAGGCCAGCGTCGTGCTCGTTTCGGCCACGCGCTGGTAGAACGTATAGGTGGAGCCCGCAACGAGCCCGTAGAAGGACGTCGTATCCTGCCAGTAGGTGCCGCCGAGGGAATACTGGTATCCGCTGACCGCGTTGAGCGTAATGCTCGTCGCCGCCGCGCTGGCCATGGTCGGCGCGGAAGGCGTCGTCGTGTTCGCCGCTTTGAGTACGGCGGCGGTCGTTGCGGTGAGCGAGCCGCTCTGCTGGTCGGTGGTGACCACCACCGTCAGCGTCTGGCCAACATCCGCGGCAACGGGCGTATAGGTGGCTCCCGTGGTGAGCACCGTCGTGCCGCGCTTCCAGGTATAGGTAATCGTGCCGGAGGCGTTGGAACCGGAGAGCGAGGCCGTCAGTGCCTTGCCGGACTGCGCCGTCGTGCTGAAATTGATCGTGCCGGTCAGCCCGGCGGCGGTTGTTATTGTGGTCTTCGCGCTTGTGCTGGAGGCGAGCGTGGTCGTCGTCTCCTTCGCGCGCTGGTAGAAGTCGTAGGCCGTGCCCGTGGTCAGCCCGGTAAAGGACGTGCTGTCCTGCCAGGAACCGCCCGTGCGCATGTACTCATATCCGCTGACGGTCTGCAGCGTAACCGACGTATCGGTGGTGGACGCGGCGACGGGCGCGGTGACCGAGCCGGAATACGGCGCCTTCGCGATGGCCGCCGTCGTAGCGGTCAGCTTGCCGGTCAGCGTGGCGTCCGTCACTTCCAGACGGATGATCTTGCCAATTTCGGCCGACGTCAGTTTATAGGTCTTCGTCACGCCGCCGGTGGCCAGCGTGGTATCCGTCGTACCGTCCTGGCGAATCCAGGTCAGCGTGATGCCGCTCGTATCCGGCTGGTTCAGGTTGGAGAGCGCGGCCGAGAGCGTGCCGTCATAGTAGGCGTCGCCGGAGATCGAGGCCGAACCGGAGAGCGTGCCGTCCGTGCGGGAGAGGTATACCTCCGTGTCGCCCGTCAGCGTCATGCTCGATAGATTCGTGCCCATCACGACGGAGCCGTTTACCTTGACCGTATGGACCGGCACATAGGAGCCGTCCGCCGGAATCGTAAACACCACCGTGGCGCCGTTGGCAACCGCCTGTCCGCTGACAGCGGCAGAGCCGCCCGCGGTGACCGTCTGGTTTGCATTTGTAATCGTATAGATCAGCGCAACGGGGTTGGTTACCGAGCCGTCCGTAGTGACAAACGATGCGCTGTACGGATCGTTGCCGGTGCTCGTCGTGTCGACGAACGCGCCAGCCGCAACGGCGACGCTATAGGTCGTGCTCGCGGCGAGCGAAAGCGGCGTTCCGCTATTTTGGAACGCGCTGAGGTTGTAGCTCACATACCAGGGCCCCGTGCTCTGGTTGCCCAGCAGCGTACCGCTACCCGCGTCCGCGGTGTATACGGTGGTGCCACCGTCCGGGGAAATCGTAATACTTACGCCGCTTGCCAGCGTCACCTGCTCGTCGAGCGAAAAGATGATCTTCTGGTTGGCGGAGGTGGCGGCGTTCACGGTCGGCGAATACAGCGTCGGTACCGGCGCCGTTCCGTCGCCGGCCAGCGCGGTTGCCGGCAGCAGCAGCGAAAACGCGAGCGCAAGCACGAGCGCGATGGTTTTGCCGTGTTTCAAAATTTGGTTCATATGCTCTCCTTTCCGTGCCGCGGCAGTGAGAAATCGCCGCGCGCATGGTTGCGTATTGGGTCTGTTTCGCGGGAGGCCTGTTCCGTTTGTCCGTTTGCTTTGTTCGGGAGTTTCATGGACGAAAATTGGTTCGCATGCTCAGTATGCCACAACTGTTTTTGGATTGCAAACGGCCAAGCCCCCTTCTATAGACAACACTTCGCAAAAACCAAAATCGTTGCAGTTCGTTTTCATTTTTTTCGTTTTTCACAGATAAAAAACAACCGCCGGGGGTTGTGGATCCCTTCGGCGATTGTTCGTTTGTGCAATTCTTTTTTCGATTCTACGGTTTACGCGTCAGCACCAGAAACCGTTCGTACAGCGCATCGTATTCGCAGCCGCACGAGCCGCATTCCTCGTTTGCCTGCGTCACCGCCGCAATCAGCTCGTCCATGCAGTCCTCGCCGGAGAGGTAAGCGCTCGCCGGTACGGAGAGCAGTTCCCACCCGGAGTCCGAAAACCGCTTGAGAATGCCGCGCAGTTCGTGTTCTTCCATGTTCCTTCACCCTCCTCTTGCAAATTTGCGTTCGTTTGATTCGAGGTCCGGTTCATACAAAGTTTCTAGTGTGTTCAGGCCTTTTTTGCGGCCGCCTTTTCGCGCTCTTCCTCATCCCTTAAAGCGGAATAGCGAATGGCGCTGTCGTTCTCGTCCCAGAGGCGTTCCATGTTGTAATATTTGCGCTCATCGGGGTAAAACAGGTGCACGAGGATATCGCCGTAGTCCTGCACGATCCATTTCCCCTCGCCGTACCCTTCGCTCCGGCGGAGCGTCAGCCCCAGCGCGGGCGTCTTCTCGTCCAGTTCCTCCGCGAGCGCCTTGACCTGCTGCACCGCGCGCCCGCTGCAGATGATGAACCAGTCCGCGAGAATCGTCTTGTCCGTCACGTGGATGGCAACGATGTCGATCGCTTTCTTGTTGTAGAGTATCTCGCAAATGCCGAGTGCCTGCTGTTTGATTGTGTCGTTCAAAGATCTTCCTCCGTTTATTTGAATTTAAAATGTGATGCATTGCGTCAATCGGTTCAGTCATGCCTACCGTTGCCGCAGTTTCTCGTGGTAATACTCCCTTGCCCGCGCCGTTGCGGGGTGCATGGGGCGGCCTTTTCGCGTCAGTCGCTCCGCCTCGCCGTCCAGCGCAAACGCCAGAAAGGCGTCCGCGTCCGCCGAAACGCGGCTTCGATATTCCTCCACGCCGGGAAACGTCCGCGTCGGCTCAACTAAGTCCGCCGTGTAGACGAGCGCGTCGAAGGTTGACATGCCCCAATCCCCCGTGGTGTGCAGCCGGATGGCGCGAAGAATCGTTTCGTCTTGTATGCCATACGCCATCTTGGCGAGCACTGCGCCCGCGAACGCATGATGCACCGCGCAAATACCCGTTTCGTCGCCGGAGAGCACCTCCTGCACGACGGGGTCGAGGCATTTTGCGGAGTCGTGCAGCAGCGCGGATATCCGCGCGCGCTTTGCGTCCTGCTTCCACAGCACGGCGATCTCCGCCGCTGCGCGCATGGTTCCGCAAACATGGCGGTATCGCTTTTCGTTCAGCGACGCGCGGCACTTCTGTTGCAGGGCGCGAACGTCCGCCGGAAAATACTCCCCGCCTTCGTAAACTGCCTGCTCCACCGCCTCCGGCATCCAGCTCTCCGTGGGCAGCCCTTCGAGGAGCCGCCGCCGAATCTCGGTGGACGAAATCATGTCCGCCTTGGCCGAGAGCATGGTGATGCGCGCGCCATAGCGCTCTTGTAGCATCGCCGCCGTTTCGCCATCGTTTTCGTTTCGGCCGATGCGCGGAACGCAGAGCACGCCCGCAATCGACAGCACTTCCTCCGGATGGTACCAGTTTGGCAAGTCGGCGAGCATGTCGCTGCCGAGAATGAGAAACAGCTCGGCACCGGGGTTTTCCTCGCGCAGTTGTTGCAGGGTGAGCAGCGTGTAGCTCTTTCCGCCGCGTCGAATCTCCAGATCGCTCGGAACAATTCGCTCTTCCCCGGCCAGCGCAATCTCAGTCAGGCGATATCGTTCGCTCGCGGGCACCGCGCCGTCCACCTGCTTGTGCGGCGGGTCGGCGG
>CAZDXW010000051.1:0-4549 GCA_964509485.1 uncultured Christensenella sp. | reverse complement strand
TATCGTTCGCTCGCGGGCACCGCGCCGTCCACCTGCTTGTGCGGCGGGTCGGCGGCAACCATGAGCAGCACCCGGTCAAGCGAGGCTTCGTCCCGCGCGATTCTTGCCATCTGCACATGGGCGCTGTGGATGGGGTTAAACGTTCCGCCGAGTATGCCAATGCGCATTTGCTCTTCTCTGCCCGCTCCCTTACATCGCTTTGTGTTCTCCTGTAAGCATACCATGTTTTTCGCGCTTGTTCCAGCGGGCGTTTCACGGCTCTTCCACGCCGCGCGCAATTGACAAACGTTTCGACGAATGCGACAATAACGCTGTATAAATATTAGGTAGAGCCGTCGATCCGGCAGGCTGTTTCGGCGCGTCGGCGGCACAGGAAAGCGGGGAGAGAGATGGAAATTGCGTATAAAAAGCTGCAAAATGGCAGCGACATCCGCGGCGTCGCCATGGAAGGCATCGAAGGCCAGCCGGTCACGCTGACGAACGAGGCGGTTACGAACATTGCCAAGGCGTTTGTGCTGTATCTGCAGGAAACGTTCCATAAAAGCGAGCTTCGGCTCTCGATTGGGCGGGATTCCCGCCTCTCCGGCGAGCGGCTCATGAAGGCCGCAGCGGACGGCATCCTCGCGATGGGCGCGAGCCTCACGGACTTTGGCCTCGCGAGCACGCCGAGCATGTTTATGAGCTGTGTGACCCCGGGGTATGAGTTCGACGGCGCGATCATGCTCACCGCGAGCCACCTGCCCTGGAACCGCAACGGCATCAAGTTCTTTACCAAGCAGGGCGGCCTTGAGAAGGCCGATATCGCGGACATTCTCGCCAGCGCGGAGGCGGACGCGTTCATTCCCGCCGCCGAGCGCGGCAAGTTTGAGCAAGTCGACTTCCTCTCCGTCTACGCGCAAGGTCTGGTCGACCGCATTCGCCGCGGGGTCAACGCCGAGGATTACGACCATCCGCTCAAGGGGTTCCACATCGTCGTCGACGCGGGCAACGGCGCGGGCGGCTTCTTCGTGGATCGCGTGCTCGCCCCGCTCGGCGCGGACACCACCGGCAGCCAGTTTCTGGAGCCAGACGGGCATTTTCCGAACCACCAGCCAAACCCTGAGGACGAAAGCGCGATGCAGTCCATTGCCGCATGCGTGCTCGCCAACCAAGCGGACATGGGCATCATCTTTGATACGGACGTGGACCGCGCGGGCGCAGTTGCCAACGACGGCAAGGAGGTTAACCGCAACCGTCTGATCGCGCTGATCTCCGCCGTGCTGCTCGAGGAGCACCCGGGCACGACGATTGTCACCGACTCGATCACCTCCAGCGGCCTTGCGGACTTCATCGCGGCCAAGGGCGGCGTGCACCACCGCTTCAAGCGCGGCTATAAGAACGTCATCGACGAGTCGATTCGCATCAACAAGAGCGGACACGACAGCCAGCTCGCGATTGAAACCTCCGGCCACGGTGCGCTCAAGGAAAACTACTTCCTCGACGACGGCGCGTACCTGATGACGAAGCTGCTCATCAAAATGGCGCAACTCAAGCGCGAAAACCGGACGCTCTTTTCGCTGATCGACTCCCTTGCGGAGCCCGCGGAGAGCGCGGAGGTGCGCATGAACATCACCGTGCCGGAATTCGCGGCCTACGGCAGCGGCATTTTGAAGGATCTCGGCGATTACGCCGCCAAACTTGGCTGGGACGTGGCAAAGGAAAACTACGAGGGCATTCGCGTTTCGTTCGGCGCGGGGCAGGGCGACGGATGGTTCCTGCTGCGCATGTCGCTGCACGATCCGCTCATGCCGCTGAACATCGAAAGCAACAGCCCGGGCGGCGTGCACAAGATCGCGGAGCACCTGACCGGTTTTCTCTCCGCCTACGAAAAGCTCGATTCCAGCGGACTGAAGAACCTATAAGCACAAATGCAGAACGCTTCCGGTTATGTGCCGGAAGCGTTTTTTATTTTCCTATTCCAGTTCGAGCGAAATCGTTTCTTCACAATACGACGCATAAGGCCGGAGTTTCTCGTAGTTGCGTGAAAAACGCAGACGCGGATCGAGCTGACGCAGCAGCGCGTTGGTCGAATCCTCGTTGATGCACCGGCAGACATGCCGCGTGTCCAGATTCAGCAAGCGGCAGGCCTCCAACGTCGGGCAGAAGTTCTGCGAGTGAAAGGTGATCGCGCGCTCGCTACGCGAGACGACCGGCGCTTCCTCCGGCGAAATGCCAAAGCGCAACAGCAGCAGGCGATATCCCGCCTCCAGCGGATCGTCCACCGGAAACACAAAATCCGCGCGGTGCTCCGAAAACCACGCGACGCGGCGCCGCGTCGAATCTTCATTCAACGCCCGCAGCGCCTCGTCGTCGGCCCCGCGCAGGCGCTCCATCTCGCGCTCGATTGCCGCGCGCTGCTCCGGTAAGTATTCTTCTGGAAACATTTATACCACCTTCCCTCTGCGTTTCAGCCGATCGGCTACATCTTCAGTGCGCCCTTCGGACAGGCGTCCACGCAGGAATTGCAGAGGATGCACTCCGTTCCATTGATCCGTGAACGGGCGTTGTTCGTCATGTCCACGTTCATGGGGCAGACCTTCTTACAGGCGCCGCAGGAGACGCACTTGGTTTCGTCCACGCGGATGCGCATGAGCGCGAAGTAGCTCGCGGGTTTTAGAAACACCGTAATCGGGCAGATGTACTTGCAGAACGCGCGGTTGTCGCGAAACGCGAACGCGAGTGAAATCCCGACGATGTAATACACCGCGTTGCCGATGAGAAAACTCCAGAAGAGAATATTGTCCAGCCCCGGCACACGCAGCAGAAACAGCGAAGCGACAAACGTGAGCGAAAACGCAAACATCATGTAGCGAATCCAGCCGATGCGTTTACGCGGTTCCTTCGGTACCTTGTAGGGCAAGAGGTCGAGCACCATCGCCGTCCAGCAGGCATAGCCACACCAGCCGCGCCCGAACAGCAGCGGGCCGAAGATCTTTGCCACCGCATAGTGGATCACCGCCGCCTGAAATACGCCGAGGAAAAGATAGTACCAGAATCCTTCCAGTTGCATATTCTCGCGCGAAAGAATACCAAGGTAGACGAGCATATACAGCCCGACCGCGAACTGGACGATCTGCCGCGCAAAGCGAACTTTCTTTTGATAGAGATATAGTCCTATCGCGATGCAGCTGCCAATATAAGTGAAGTTCCAGAAAAAGAAGAAATCGTCCGTCGCGAGCCAGAGCGACACCGCGATTGCTTCAAACACAAGCCAAAGCCCGATGGGTAGTGCGTATTTCCTCATTACGTCCTCCGTCCCTACAAAAAACGGGCGCAATTTTCATTGCCCCGTTTTGTTTGATGGAATGGTTCAGCCGGGGATGTCCCCGACGCCGTTGAGTACGAGCCGCGGCCGATACGGGAAGCGCTTCATCTCCTCTTCGTCCGTCACGCCCGAAAGCACGAGTACGGTGTCGAGGCCGGTTTCCACGCCCGCGACGATGTCCGTGTCCATCCGGTCGCCAATCATCGCCGCCTCGCCGGAGTGGACGCCCAGCATCCGAAGGCCGGTGCGCATCATCAGCGGGTTTGGCTTGCCGACGAAATAAGCGGACTTTCCGGTCGCGAGCTCAATTGGCGCAATCAGCGCGCGGCAGGCGGGAATGATGCCCGATTCCGACGGGCCGGTCATGTCCGTGTTTGTTCCAATCAGCTTAGCGCCGTTCTGCACAAGGTGCACCGCTTTTAAGATGCTCTCATAGTTGTAGTTGTTCGTTTCGCCAACGACCACGTAGTCCGGGTCGACGCCGTTGGTCATGATGCCCGCTTCGTAGAGTGCGTTAAACAGCCCCGGCGCGCCGATGACATAGGCGCTACTGCCCGGCGCCTGCGTGCGAATGAAGTTTGCCGTTGCCAGCGCGCTGGTGTAAAAGTGGCTCTCGTCCACCTCCAGCCCCATGCGCGCGAGTTTAATCTGCAGCTCCTTCGGCGTTTTGCCGCTCGCGTTCGTCAGAAATAGAAACTGCTTGTTCTCTTTGTAAAGCCAATCGACGAACTCCTTGACGCCCGGCAGCAGCCGCTCGCCATGGTAGATGACGCCGTCCATGTCGCAAATGAAGCCTTTCTTGCTTCTCAGGATATCCATGTGTTTCCTCTCTTGTTCCCCTTGGAACCTTTTCTTCTTTTCTTCTTAATTTTACTAAGAAAAGAATACCACGTTTCCGAAACGGGCACAAGAAGCGCGTGTTTTGGTTTTAAGAAACGAAAAACCGCCGGTTCAGGCGGTTTCGTGCAAAGCTATGTTCGAAAAACGGAATTACCGTTTGCAGGATGCAACGACTTCGCAGATGTCATCCACGTCGTTCAACGCAAGATCCGCGTACATCGGCAAGGTCAGCACACGCTCGCTGGCACGCAGCGCAACAGGCGTCTCCTCCGGCCGGTATTGCGCGCGGTAGCAGGGCGTCGCGCTCGCAATCGGGTAAAAATACTTTCGCGGATAGATGTCATATTGCTTCAGCGTTTCGGCAACCTCGTCCCGCGTAGCGCCGAACACCGCCGGATCAAACGA
>CAZDXW010000050.1:0-23587 GCA_964509485.1 uncultured Christensenella sp. | reverse complement strand
TCCCGACGCCGGAGCGCGCCGTGGACAAGCCGTTCCTGATGCCGGTGGAAGACGTTTTCACGATCACGGGCCGCGGCACGGTTGCCACGGGTCGCGTCGAGCGCGGAACCGTCAAAGTTGGCGAGACCGTCGAAATCGTTGGTCTGACCGAAGATACGCGTTCGGTTGTTGTGACCGGCGTTGAAATGTTCCGTAAGCAGCTGGATCAGGCGATCGCGGGCGACAACATCGGTCTGCTTCTTCGCGGCGTGCAGCGCGCGGACATCGAGCGCGGCCAGGTTCTGGCCAAGCCGAACTCGATTCACCCGCACACCCACTTTGTGGGCCGCGTGTACGTGCTGAGCAAAGAAGAAGGCGGCCGTCATACGCCGTTCTTCTCGGGCTACCGTCCGCAGTTCTACTTCCGCACGACGGACGTGACGGGTACGATCGAACTGCCCGCGGGCGTTGAGATGGTTATGCCTGGCGACCACATCGACATGACGATTCAGCTGATCACGTCGATCGCAATCGAACCGGGTCTGCGCTTCGCCATTCGCGAAGGCGGCCGCACGGTTGCCTCCGGCGTCGTCACCGAAGTCATCGCGTAAACGAAAGTCACGCAAAAGAGGTTCCGCAAGGGACCTCTTTTTTGTATGACCTTTCTTTTTAAAAGAAAAGAAAGGCCGCTTGGTTGTCCGGCGTCGTCACCGAAGTCATCGCGTAAACGAGAGAGACATAAAAAGAGAGGTCCGCAGTTGCGAACCTCTCTTTTTTTGCGCGTATAAGATTCTTACGAGAGAGTTCTTTTGCTTACTTTTCTTATAAGAAAAGTAAGAGAATAGCCCCTACATAAACAATACCAACCCAATCGGAATGAAGATTGCGAGGATGAAGTCCATGACCTTGATCTTGGTCACTTTCAGCAGGTTTAACCCGATTGCGAGGATCAGCAGTGATCCCACGCAGGTCATCTCGGCAATCGCCGCGTCGCTGAGCACAGGCGCGAGCGTCTGCGCAAGCAGCGTAATCGCCCCCTGATAGAGAAACAGCGGAATCGCGGCGAGCAGCACCCCCGCGCCGAGCGTGCTGGCAAAGATCACCGCGCTGACGCCGTCGAGAATGCTCTTCGTAAACAGCACCTCGTGATTACCGGTGAGCCCGCTGTTGAGCGAGCCAACGACCGCCATTGCGCCGACGCAATACAGCAGCGTTGCCGTGATGAACCCTTCGCTCAACCGCGAAGCACCCGACTCGGATTTCGCGAACTTCTGCTCCATGTTGCCGACAAAGCGGTTGAACCGCCCGTCGAAGTCGAGAATCATACCAATCGCCCCGCCGATCACAATCGAGATCGTCGCGATCAGGATATTCTGTCCTTTGAGCATGCCGCTGATGCCAATGTAGATGACGACGAGCCCGAGACCTTGCATAATGCCGCTCGAGACGCGCTCCGGGATTCCTTTTTTCAGCAGCAGGCCAAGCGTGCCTCCAACGAGGACGGCCGCGGCGTTGACGATGGTTCCAAGCATGAGAGGGAGTCCTTTCCATTTATGCTAAAAAGCATAATCCATTAAAACGGATGCGTATTTCGAATAATTATACGCTTTCTGGTTCAGAAAAGAAAGCAAAGAAACCGAATATAAAAAAGACGGGCGGTGTTACCCGCCCGCCGTCTTTCGATTGTTATTTCTTTTCCACGCCCAGGGTAACAGGTTCCTTGTTGACGTCCCAGTCCTTTGTGTAGCCGTGCGCGCCCGAAACGAGCTTGTCGCCCAGTGTTTCTTCGAGGATTTCCGCACCAAAGCGGGAGAAGATTTCCTCAATCTTCGGGCTGCCCGCGTAGGAGAGCACGATGTGGTCGCTGACCTCAAAGCCCGCTTCCTTGCGCATGGTCTGCACCTTGCTGATGAGCTCGCGGACGAACCCTTCGTCAATCAGCTCTGGTGTGAGCTTCGTGTCGAGCACGACGATCAGGTCGTTGTCCGTCGCGGCGACGAACCCGTCCGTCTTGCCGGTGGAAACGAGCACGTCCTCCGGCGCGAGCACGACATAGGTTTCTTCAATCGTCGCCTCGTAGTTGTGCCCAGTGGCGTGCGCCTTGACAACCGCGTTGCCGACGCCCGGCTGGGACAGATGCGCGCCGATCTTCGGCAGAATCTTGCCGTAGCGCGGCCCGAGCGTCTTGAGCTGGGGTTTCACCACGTAGCTCAGGAACCCGGAAGCATCCGCAATGAACTCCGCCTTCTTGACGTTGAGCTCTTCGGTTACGATGCGTGTGTAGCGCTCACTCAGCGGCTCGCCCTGAATGTACATCAGCGCGAGCGGCTGGCGGGTCTTCACATTGCCGTCGTTGCGCGCGGCGCGTCCGAGGGTAACGATGTCGAGCACGCGTGCCATGTTGGCCTCGAGATCCGCGTCGATGCGCGCCTCATCCACGGCGGGATAGTCGCAGAAATGGACGCTCTCCAGCGCGTTCGGATCTACGCTGCGAACGATGTTCTGGTAGATTTCCTCCGTCATAAACGGCAGGAACGGCGCGGTGAGCAGGGTCAGCGTATACAGCGTGGTGTAGAGCGTCATATACGCGGCCTTTTTATCTTCCGTCATCTCGCTGCCCCAGTAGCGCTCGCGGCAGCGGCGGACGTACCAGTTGCTCAGCTCGTCCGAAAACGCCTGCAACGCGCGCCCGCCCTCGGTGATGCGGAGCTTGTCGAGGTGGCCGTCCACGGTTTTCACCAGTGTGTTGAGTCGCGAGAGCACCCAGCGATCCATTTCGGACAACTGGCAGTCCTCAAGCTTGTACTTGGTCGGGTTGAACTGGTCGATCTCGGCATAGAGCACATAGAACGCATAGGTGTTCCAGAACGTGCCGATGAACTTGCGCTGCGCCTCGCTGACCGACTCCGCCGAGAAGCGGCTGGGCAGCCAGGGCATGGAACCAATGTAGAAATACCAGCGCACCGCATCCGCGCCCTGCGCGTCGAGCACCGTCCACGGGTCGACGACGTTGCCAAGATGCTTGCTCATCTTGCGGCCTTCCATGTCCTGCACGTGACCCATGACGATGCAGTTCTGGAACGCGGCCTCGTCAAAGAGGCAGGTTGAGATGGCGAGCAGCGAATAGAACCAACCGCGCGTCTGGTCGATTGCCTCGCTGATGAACTGCGCGGGGTAGCGGCGCTCGAACTCTTCCTTGTGTTCAAATGGATAGTGCCACTGCGCAAACGGCATGGCTCCGCTGTCGAACCAGCAGTCGATGACGACCGGCTCGCGGCGCATGGTCTTTCCGCACTTGGGGCAGGGGAGCGTGATTTCGTCGATGTAGGGCTTATGCAGCTCCAGATCGGCGGGGACGTCCTTGCCCATCTCCATGAGTTCCGCGCGGGAACCGATGACGTGCACATGCCCGCATTCGCACATCCAGACCGGCAGCGGCGTACCCCAGTAACGCTCGCGGGAGACGCTCCAGTCGATGACGTTTTCGAGGAAGTTGCCCATGCGGCCTTCCTTAATCGTCTCCGGAATCCAGTTGACGCTGCGGTTGAAGGCAATCAGCTTGTCCTTGACCGCGGTCATCTGGATAAACCAGCTCTCTCTGGCGTAGTAGATCAGCGGCGTGTCGCAGCGCCAGCAGAAGGGATAGCTGTGCTCAAACGGCAGCGCGGCAAAGAGCTTTCCGCTCGACTTGAGCGCTTCGAGAATCGGCTTGTCCGCGTCCTTGACGAACAGGCCGTCCCAAGGCGTTCCGCCGACCATGTGCCCGCTGGCGTTGACGAGCTGTAGAAACGGCAGGTCCCAGCGCTTGCCAACGCGGGAGTCGTCCTCGCCGAACGCGGGGGCGATGTGCACCACGCCGGAGCCGTCTTCGAGCGAAACGTAGTCGTCCGAAACGACGCGATAGCCGGTTTTGCCGCCAAAGTTGACGGGCAGATCAAACAGCGGAATGTATTGTTTGCCGACGAGGTCCGCGCCCTTGCAGGTGGAAACCACGACCGCATTCTCGCCCAGCACGTTCTTGACCAGCGCTTCCGCGAGGATATAGGTGTCGTTTCCGCTCTTGACGGTCGTATAGGATTCCTTTGCGTTCACGCAGAGGGCGACGTTGCTCGGTAGCGTCCAGGGCGTGGTCGTCCACGCAAGGATTGCGACCGTAGGATCGTCCTTGAGGTAGAACTTCGCGATGGCGGAGGTCTCCTTGACGTCCTTATACCCCTGAGCAACCTCGTGGCTCGACAGCGCCGTGCCGCAGCGCGGGCAATAGGGAACGATCTTGTGCCCCTTGTAGAGCAGGCCCTTCTCGTGGATGGTCTTCAGCGCCCACCAGATGCTCTCGATGTAGTTGTCCTCATAGGTGATGTAGGGGTCTTCCATATCCGCCCAGAAACCGACGCGGTCGGACATGGTTTCCCATTCGGTCTTATATTTCCAGACCGATTTTTTGCATTCCTTGATGAACGGCTCGATGCCGTAGGCTTCAATCTGCTCCTTGCCGTCGAGGCCGAGCTGTTTTTCCACTTCGATCTCCACGGGCAGGCCATGGGTATCCCAGCCGGCTTTGCGCAGCACGTCGTAGCCCTTCATGGTCTTGTAGCGCGGAATAATGTCCTTGATCGAGCGCGTCAGCACATGGCCGATGTGCGGCTTGCCGTTTGCCGTCGGCGGGCCGTCGAAGAAGGTATAGGGTTTTGCGCCCTTGCGAAGACGAACGCTCTTTTGGAAGATCTGCTTGTCCTTCCAAAACGCGAGCACCTCTTTTTCGCGCGGCACAAAATTCAATTCGCTCGATACTTTTTTGTACATGTCTTGTACGCTCCTTACTGTTTTCGGCTAAAAAAATAGCCCTTCGTTCGATCGTGCTCCAAAGAAAAGAGACAATCGGGACGAAAAGCCGAATTGGCTTTGCGCGGTACCACCCTGCTTGACGGCAACGAAGCCGTCCGCTCAACATCCCCTTAACGCGGGGAACACGTCGCTCGCTACTGGGCAAGTACGCCGTTTGCGCGCGCGCTCGCGGGGGATACCGGTCTCCTGCCCGCCGCCGCCTTGCACCCTTCGCGGCTCGCTATCTGCGGACGATGTTGGAGCACCGACCTGTCCCGGTCAACGCTGTAACAGGAGCAGTATAGCCGTTTTTTCGTAATTTGTAAAGAGGAAGCGCCCGGAATCTGCGCTTTCCCCTTAACAGCAGGGGGTTTCTCTGATATAATTACAACTTACGAAATGGAAGATGGGGAAAACAGGAAACGTCACATGGATTTTAAACGGAGCATTGCTTTCGCGCTGGCCTTAACCACCGGCCTTGCCGCGGAGGAACTGGAAAACTGGCTGGAGACGCCGCCGTCGCCGGAGATGGGCGACTATGCGTTTCCCTGTTTTCGGCTGGCAAAGACGCTCAAGAAAGCGCCGCCGGCAATTGCGCAGGAACTCGCTCTTTCGCTCGCGCTGCCGCAGGGCGTAGCAAAGGCGGAAGCGACGGGCGGCTATCTGAACTTCTTCTTGGATAAATCCGCGCGGGCAAAGGCCGTTTTGGAGCGCGTGTTTGCCGAAGGCGAGCGCTACGGCGGCTCCGATCTCGGCGGCGGTCGCAACGTCTGCATCGACTATTCGTCCGTCAACATCGCAAAGCCGTTCCACATCGGCCACCTGCCGACGACGGTGATCGGCAACGCGCTGTATCGAATCTACAACCACCTCGGGTTCCGCTCGGTCGGCATCAACCACCTCGGCGACTGGGGCACGCAGTTTGGCAAGATGATTGTCGCCTACCAGCTCTGGGGCGAGAAAGAAACTATTGAGCAGGGCGGCGTGGACGAGCTGGTCAAGCTCTACGTGCGCTTCCATCAGGAGGCGGAGGCGGATCCCTCACTGGACGAGCAGGCGCGCGCCTGGTTTAAGCGCATTGAGGACGGGGACGCGGAGGCGCTCTCGCTCTTTGAATGGTTCAAAGCGCTGACGCTCAAGGAGGTCGAGCAGGTGTACGACATCCTCGGCATCCGCTTCGACAGCTACGCGGGCGAAAGTTTCTACAACGACAAGATGGATCGCGTTGTGGTTGAACTGCGCGAAAAGGGACTGCTAAAGCTCGATCAGGGTGCGCAGATTGTCGATCTGTCGGACTATAAGATGCCGCCGTGCATCATCCTGCGCTCGGACGGGGCAACGCTCTATGCCACGCGGGACATTGCCGCCGCGCTCTACCGCAAGGACACCTACGACTTTGCAAAGTGCCTCTACGTGGTCGCGTATCAGCAGGACCTGCATTTTCGGCAGTGGTTCAAGGTCGTCGAGCTCATGGGCTACCCCTGGGCAAAGGATCTGGTCCACGTTTCGTTTGGCATGGTCAGCGGAACGGAAGGCGCGTTTTCGACCCGCAAGGGGAACATGGTCAAACTGCGGGAGGTGCTCGCCGCCGCCTGCGACAAGACCTATGACATCATCTGCGAGAAAAGCCCCGATCTGGAGGACAAAGAGACGATTGCCCGGCAGGTCGGCATTGGCGCGCTGATTTGGAACAGCCTCTACAACGGGCGCATCAAGGACGTTGTGTTCGACTGGGACGCCGTGCTGAATTTCGACGGCGAAACCGGCCCGTATGCGCAGTATACGCACGCGCGCGCCTGCTCGGTGCTGCGCAAGGCGGACTACACGCCCGGCGCGGTGGACTATTCCGTGTTGACGGACGCGGAGGCCAGCGCGGTGATTGCCGCAATTGACGCATTCCCGACGGCGGTGGTCGAGGCGATGGAGAAGAACGAGCCATACCTCGTGACCCGCGCGGTGATGGGCATCTGCGCCGCGTTTAACAAGTTTTACTACGAGCAGCGCATTCTGGCGGACGACGCCGCCGTGCGGCAGGCTCGCCTCGCGCTGACGGACGCGACGCGAAAGGTCATCGCCATCGGGCTGAACCTGATCGGGATCGCGGCGCCGGAGCGCATGTAATGGTTCGAATCAAACGATAAACTGGGGGATCGTATGCTGGATATCAAACTGATCCGGACGCATCCGGAACTCGTGAAGGAAAACATCAAAAAGAAGTTTCAGTTCGACAAGCTCGCGCTGGTGGACGAAGTCGTCGCGCTCGATACGGAATTCCGCGAGGCGCACACCCGCGCGGACTATCTGCGCGCCCAGCGCAACTCGATATCGAAGTCGATTGGCGCGCTGATGGGCAAGGGGCAGAAGGAAGAAGCCGAGGCCGCCAAACAGCAGGTCAACGACATGGCGGACGAAATGGCGCGGCTGTCCGTTCGCGAGGACGAGCTGACCAACGAGATTCGCAAGCGCATGCTCGTGATTCCGAACATCATCGACCCCTCCGTGCCGATTGGCAAGGACGACTCCGAGAACGTAGAGGTCGAGCGCTTCGGCGAGGCGACGGTTCCGGCGTTTGAGATTCCGTATCATGTGGACATCATGGAAAAATTCAAGGGAATCGATCTCGACGCGGCGCGAAAGGTCAGCGGCAACGGGTTCTACTACCTCTGCGGCGACATGGCGCTGCTGCAGAGCGCGATCCTTGCCTACGCGCGGGACTTTATGGTCGACCGCGGGTTTACCTATTACATCCCGCCGTTCATGATTCGCAGCGGCGTGGTGACCGGGGTCATGAGCTTTAGCGAGATGGAAGGCATGATGTATAAGATTGAGGGAGAGGATCTCTACCTGATCGGCACCAGCGAGCACTCCATGATCGGCAAGTTTATCGACACCTTCCTCGAAGAGAGCGAACTGCCGCAGACACTCACGAGCTATTCCCCGTGCTTCCGCAAGGAGGTCGGCGCGCATGGCATCGAAGAGCGCGGCGTATATCGCATCCATCAGTTTGAAAAGCAGGAGATGATCGTGGTCTGCAAACCCGAGGAGAGCATGCAGTGGTTTGAAACGATGCTGAAAAACACGATCGAGTTTTTCCGCACGCTCGATATCCCCGTGCGCTCGCTGGAGTGCTGCAGCGGCGACCTTGCCGACCTGAAGGTCAAGAGCATGGACGTTGAAGCCTGGTCCCCGCGCCAGCAGAAGTATTTTGAGGTGGGCAGCTGTTCGAATCTGGGCGACGCGCAGGCGCGGCGGCTCGGCATTCGCGTGAAAAACAAGGAGACGGGCAACTATTTTCCGCATACGCTCAACAACACGGTGGTTGCGCCCCCACGCATGCTGATTGCATTCCTCGAAAACAACCTCCGCGAGGACGGTAGTATTGCGATTCCAGTCGCACTGCGCCCCTACTTCCGCAACAAGGCGGAGATTCGGTAGGCTTCTTTTCTTTCTTAAGAAGAAAGAAACAAAGAACTTACGCTAATAAAAAGGAACCGCTTGCGCGGTTCCTTTTTTGTAGCTTACGTTATGCCGCAGGCTCTGCGACGGTGGTATCCGTTGCCGCGGTTCCGGCAGCCGCTTCGTCGAGCTTCGCCTGTGCGCCGCCTGCGCACGTGTCGCAGGGGTCCCAGCGGTTGGCTGCGAACGCGTCGTCCAGCGAACCCGCGTAGAGCGTGCCGCCGTCTGCTGCAGGGGTCTTGTCTGCAATATACGGGCAGTTGCGGTCAAAGTGGTAGCTCTTGCCAAAGCGCGTCCAGTAGACTTCGCCGACGGCTTCCGCCTGCGCTTCCTGCTGCATCTGCTGCACCTGCTCCTCGCTCGGCTGCTGGAAATCCACCGAGGCGGTTCCGGCGCCGACGAGCAGCACCGCGAGCAGTGCGATGAGGATCGTCTTGGTCTTCTTGTTGAGCTTGTCGCTCTTGGCGAGCAGGAAAATGCCGATGGGCAGGAAGCAAACGAGAACCATGATCACGCCGAGCTGGTGCCAGAGCGTACGCACGAGCTTGCTGTCCGAAAGGTTCGGGCGGATGTGGTTCGCCTTTTTCCAGAGCTGGGCGGCGATGATGCAGAAGATCGCGTCCGCAACCAGCGCACCGATCATGTAGAGGAATTCCGGTTCGTTCCAGTTCTGCGCGCCATTGCGAATCGCATAGCTGAACGCGAAGAACGCGGCAACCTCTGCGGCGATGGCAAGAACCCAGAGGATGATTGCGCCGATGCGCAGACCCTTGACGGAGCCTGTTCCACCGGAGGCAGGGGCTTCGACTTCCTGCTCAACGGTTTCCTGCACCTCCTCTGCCTGCACAACCGGTTCCTTCTTCGCCGGCTTTTTGGGTGCGGCGGCTTTCACGGCGGGCTTTGCGGCGGATGCTGCGCCGGACTTCTTCGCTTCCGCGGCTTTCTTCGCGGCGGCGGCCTTCTTTGCGGCTTCCGCTTTTGCCGCGTCGGACACAGTCGATTTCTTTTCCATATGGTACCCCCACGTATCAAACTGGTATTTCTTTATTACAGTATAACAACATTAAAAATCGTTTGCAAGAATCCAACGCGAATCCCACCGACTCACAATTTACAGTCTTCGTAGCGAATAATAGAAATCGTTTGCAAGAAATTCGTCGTCTCACAATTGGATTCTCTGGTCAAGAAACACAGGGGAATGTTATAATGATTCTGTGAATGGAGCAGCCCGCGCTTGGGAGCGAACGCAGGGCGGAACTCGTCGCAGAAACACATCTCGGAGGAAAAAGCACAAATCATGCTGAATTTTGAATTTTATAGCCCGACGCGCCTCATTTTTGGAAAAGGCACGGCGGATCAGGTTGGTGACCACATTGCCCCGCTGGCGAAAAAGGTGCTGCTGCACTATGGCAGCGAGCGCGTTGTACAGAGCGGGCTGATTGGGCGCATCGAAAACTCGCTGGCCAATGCGGGCGTCGCCTGCGTGAAGCTCGGCGGCGTTATCGCCAATCCGGACATCGAACTCGTGCTCAAAGGCGTTGCGCTGGCGAGGCAGGAGGAGGTCGACCTGATTCTCTGCGTCGGCGGCGGCTCGGTGATCGACTCCGGCAAGGCGATAGCGCTGGGACTCCAGAATCCCGACCTCGACCTCTGGAGCGTCTACGAGAACAACCTCGAAACCAGAGGCGCATACCCCGTTGCGTGCGTGCTGACCTTCCCCGCCGCAGGCAGCGAAGCGAGCAACAGCACGGTCATCAGCAACTACAAAACGAACAAGAAGTGCGGCTACAACCGCGAGTGGAACCGCCCCGTGCTCTCGATTATCGACCCCACGCTGTTTGAAACGATTCCGAAGTTCCAGATTGCGGCGGGCGTTGCGGACATGATGAGTCATATCTTTGAGCGCTATTTTTCGAACACGGAGCACACGGAGCTTTCGGACGCACTCAGCGAAGCGACGCTTCGCACGCTGCTCACGTTTGGGCCGAAGGTCGTCGAAGACCCGACGGACTACGATTCCTGGTGCCAGGTCGCGCTCTGCGGTACGATTGCGCACAACAACATGCTCGGCGTTGGCCGCGTGCAGGACTGGGCCTGCCACAAGCTTGGTCACGAACTGACCGCGCGGTTTGGCGTGACCCATGGCGCGGGGCTCGCGGTGTTGACCCCGGTCTGGATGCGCTATGTCTGGCGCGAGAACCCGAAGCGCTTCCTCGATTTTGCGCACCGCATCATGCAGGAGGAGGAGCAGCCAAACGCGCGGGCCGCGACGATTGAGGCGGCGGTTTCCTCGCTGGAGACGTTCTACTCGCGTATCGGGCTGCCGCATAAGCTCTCGAAGTATGGCGTGGAAGCCGGCGCGATTCCCGAAATGGCGCGCCTCGCGACCCACGCGCCGGACGGCAGCGACCGGCCGCTGGGCGGGCTAAAGAAGATCTACGAGGCGGACGCCATCGCGATCTACGAAAAGGCACTTTAATCCGAACCAAAACAAATCAAGCGGGAGGCAGTGATGCTTCCCGCTTTTTGTTTACTTTCGTCTTTCCAATCAGGAGACGACGATTTTCCCCTTCTTCACGACCGCCTTGACCAGATTGCTGCCCATGCGATAGCACAGCAGCTCCATGCCGTCCGCGTTCCAGAGCGTCAGGTCGGCCTGTTTGCCGACTTCGACGCTGCCGAGGCGGTCGCCCAGCCCGATGGCGCAGGCGGCGTTGAGCGTCACCGCCGTGAGGATTTCCTCCGGCGTCATGCGGTAACGCAGGTACGCCAGCGTCGCCGAGAATTGCAGGTTCAGCGAGGGGCAGGAGCCGGGGTTAAAGTCCGACGCGACCGCAACGGGAACGCCTGCCGCGATCATCTCCCGTGCGCGGGCAAAGGGTTTGTTCAGGTAGAGCGAGGTCTGCGGCAGCAGGCAGGCGGTGACGCCGCCTTCCGCGAGCGCGCGGATGCCCGCGTCGGACGTCGCAATCAGGTGCTCCGCCGACACCGCGCCGAGCTCGCCCGCGAGCTGCGCACCGCCGAGGGAGTCGATTTCGTCTGCATGAATTTTCACGCCCAGACCGAGCGAACGCGCCTTTTCCAGAATTCTTCTGCTTTGTTGAACAGAAAACACGCCCGTTTCGCAGAACACATCGCAATATTGCGCAAGCTTTTCTTCTACCACACGGGGTAATATCGAATTGCAGACATACTCCACGTAATCGTCCGTGCGTCCGGTAAACTCCGGCGGAACCGCGTGCGCCGCCATGCAGGTAGGCACAACGTCCATCGCGTGCTCGCGGCCAAGGCGGCAAATCACGCGGAGCTGTTTTAGCTCGTTGTCAAGATCAAGCCCGTAGCCGCTCTTGATCTCCGTCGTCGTAACGCCGAGGCGGAGATGCTCGTCGAGAAACGCGCTTGCACGGACGAACAGCGCGTCCTCCGACAACGCGCGCGTCTGGCGGACGGTGTCCAGAATGCCGCCACCGGATTGCAGAATTTCGAGGTAGCTCGCGCCCTTGAGCTTGAGCGGAATCTCGTGTTGCCGCCAACCCCCGAAGACGAGGTGCGTATGCGCGTCCACCCAACCGGGGGTCGCGAACGCGCCGCCCGCGTCGAGTTCTTGCGTGCCGGGCGGGCAGGCGGGCAGATTGCCGTCCTCCCCGATGGCGCGAATGATCCCGCCGTCGATGAGGACGCTGGCATCCCGATACATTCGGTTTTCGCCCTGCGCCGCGCCCCTGCGGCTCGCGGAGCCGACGGGGGTTTGCAGCAGGCCGATGTTGCGAATCATCAGCATGGATTTCTCCTTTGCTAGCTCAGCCGATACTCCAGCACCTGTGTTTCGGGATCGAACTGCTCGAGCCCCAGATAATACTCCGCGCTGTCAATCAGCGCGCGCATCGGCACGAGGCCGACAATCTCCGTGCCGACGATGGAAACGCCGTAGCGCGCCGCCTCAAAGCGAACGAACTCGACCACGCGGTAGAGCGGAGTAAGGCAATAGTTCGTCATATTGATCGAAACCTGCGCGGTGTCGCGCTCCTTGAGATAGACGCCCATCGCCTTGACGCAGGTCAGGCCGCCGCCGGACTGGCGAATCACGCGGGCAATCTTGTCCGCAATCGAAACGTCGCTCGTAGAAAGATTGATGTTAAACGCAATCAGCGGGGCTCGCGCGCCCACGGCGACGACCCCCGCGGTGGGGTGAATCGTCCGCCCGCCGAAGTCGGGTTCCCATTCCGGCTGCTGCACCTTTTGCGCCATGCCTTCGAACTGCCCTTTTCGAATGTTCGCGAGGTTCTCGCGGTGCGGCGCGGACGCGGAGGCTTCGTAAAGGAACACGGGAATGCCAGCCTCCGCCCAGATGCGCTCGCCTACGCGACGGGACAGCGCAATGCACTCGTCCATCGTGACCTCGCGGATGGGGATAAACGGAACCACGTCAATTGCGCCCATGCGCGGGTGTTCGCCGGTGTGGTGCGTTAGGTCGATGCAGCGCGCTGCCACCTTCGCAAGGCTGACCGCCGCTTCTTCAACGCCCGCCGGATCACCGACAAACGTGATGACCGAGCGGTTGTGGCTCTGGTCGCTGGAGGTGTTCAGCAGCGTAACGCCCGGGGTCGAGCGGATCACACCCGCCGCCTGCTCAACGATATCGCTGTCCGCACTGGAGATATTTGGTACGCATTCTATTATTTTAGCCATATTGTATGATCTCTCCTGTAGATTCAATTGCTTTTGAGTATATTGTCGAGCAGCGCGTCGTCCGTCCGATATGGCAGCGTGATGTGCGCGTTTTCGCCCTCGCGTTCATTATACCGCGCGGCGGTGCGGAGCGCACCCTCGTTTCCGGCCCAACTTCTTCTTGCGACGCCGCCCATCACGTCCCAAGAGATCGCGCTCTCGATGACCGCGTCCACGCGCGTGCTGCCGTCGAGCAGCAGCCCGAAACCGCCGTTGATCGCCTTGCCGATGCCCACGCCGCCGCCGTTGTGCAGCGCGCAGAGCGTCATGCCGCGCGCGGCGTTACCCGCGAAGCACTGCACCGCCATGTCCGCCATGACGTTGCTGCCGTCCTTGATGTTTGCCGTTTCACGAAAGGGCGAATCCGTGCCGGAGGCGTCGTGGTGATCCCGCCCCAGCATGACGGGGCCGATTTCGCCGCGGCGCACCATGTCGTTGAACCGGAGCGCGATTCTTCGCCTGCCCTCCTCGTCCTGATACAGAATCCGCGCCTGTGTGCCCACGACGAGCCGATTTTGCTCCGCGTCCCGAATCCAGACATAGTTGTCACGATCCTGCCAGCAGCGATTCGGGTCGATGCAGTCCATCGCCGCGCGGTCGGTCTTTACGAGATCTTCGTGCTTGCCGGAGAGGCAGACCCAGCGGAACGGGCCGTAGCCGTAGTCGAACAGCAGCGGACCCATCACGTCCTCCACATAAGAGGGAAAGACGAAACCGTCCTTCGTGTCCGCGCCGTTTTTCGCAACCTCCGCTACATCCGCGTCGAACACGGCCTTGAGGAAGGAGTTACCGTAGTCGAAGAAGCGTGTTCCGCGCGCGGCGAGCGCTTGAATCGCCGCGTAATGCCGCCGGAGCGACGCGTCGACGAGACGACCGAAGGATTCGCGGTCGCGGTGCAGCAGCTCCGTGCGCTCGTCAAACGTCAGCCCGACGGGGCAGTAACCGCCATTGTAGGCGTTGTGGCAGGAGGTCTGGTCGCTGAGCAGATCGATGGAAAAGTCTTGCGCAATCGCCGCTTCCAGCAGATCGACGATGTTGCCATGATAGGCAATTGAAATGCTGCTTTTGCTTTGGCGGTGTTTGTTTGCGAGCGAGAAGACCTCGGTCAGATCGTTCGAAACGGAGTCCACCCAGCCCTGATCGAGCCGGGTTTGAATGCGGGAACGGTCCACCTCCGCAAAGATTCCGACCGCGCGGGCAATGTTCGCGGCCTTCGGCTGCGCGCCGCTCATGCCGCCAAGCCCGGAGGAGACGAACACTCGACCAGCCAGATCGCCGTCGCTCGGTACACCAAGGTATTTACGCCCGACGCCGAGAATCGTGTTGAACGTTCCGTGGACAATGCCCTGCGGGCCGATGTACATCCAGCCGCCCGCGGTCATCTGCCCGTAGTTGGCAACGCCCATCTGCTCGGCAATCTCCCAGTCGTCGGGATTATCGAATAAACCGACCATGAGCGCATTGGTCAAAATCACGCGCGGGGCTTCCGGCTTACTCGGAAACAGCCCGACGGGATGGCCGGACTCCAAGACGAGCGTCTGTTCGTCCGTGAGTTCTTCGAGATAGCGCTTGATCAGCCGGTATTGCAGCCAGTTCTGGCAGACCTGCCCCGTTTCGCCGTAGGTCACGAGCTCGTAGGGGTAGAGCGCGACGTCGAAGTCGAGGTTGTTGTCGATCATTACCTGAAACGCCTTGCCCGCGAGGCATTTGCCCCGGTAGGCGTCGACGGGCTTGCCATAGATGCGCTCTTCGGGACGGTAGCGGTAGGCATAGATGCGCCCGCGCGTGGTTAGCTCGCGCAAAAACTCCGGCGCGAGGGTCTCGTGCAGCTCCGGCGGCACATAGCGCAGGGCGTTCTTGAGCGCCTGCCGCGTCTGCGCAGGGGAGAGACGATAGCCGCGATCCGGCGCGCGCCGTTTCGAAGGATCAAACACCGGTTCGGGCGGCAGTTCCGCGCCAAGCGAGAATGTCGTCTGCCGGATTTCTTCGTTCGCCATAGGCAATCCTCCCAACTAGTTCAGTTCGCCGGTGATGGCTTCCACGGCGGAAATCAGCGCGCCGCCGCGGACAATCGCTTCGCAGCGCTCCATCTGCTCGTACATAACCGTATCCCGCTCAATGGGCGGCACGGCGGAACGAAGCACATCGTAGGCCGCGCGCGTTGCGGGCGCGAGCTTGTCCGCGCCGAGCAGGCTCAACGCCTGCCCAGCCGCGAAGAGCTCAATGGCGAGCACGCGCTGGACGTTCTTGAGAATCTCCGCCGCCTTTCGCGCGGCGATGGTGCCCATGCTGACGTGATCCTCCTGATTGGCGGAGGAGGGGATGGAGTCCACGCTTGCGGGGTGCGCGAGAATCTTGTTTTCGGAGACGAGCGCCGCCGCCGAATACTGCGCAATCATAAAGCCGGAATTCAGGCCGCCGTTCGGCGTTAAAAACGCGGGCAGGCCGTTGTTTAAATAGGGATTGACGAGCCGCTCCGTGCGCCGCTCGGAGATGTTTGCCAGCTCCGCAAGCGCAATGCCGAGAAAGTCGAACGCGAGCGCCATCGGCTGCCCATGGAAGTTTCCGCCGGGGATGACGTCGCCCTCCTCCGGAAAGATCAGCGGGTTGTCGGTCACGGAGTTGATCTCGCAATCGACCGCGCGAACGGTATACGAAATCGCGTCCCGACTCGCGCCGTGAACCTGCGGAATACAGCGGATGGAATAGGCGTCCTGCACCTTGTTTGGCTGACGCGGTTGGGACAGGGCACTGCCGTTTAGCAGCGAGCGAAGGTTCTCCGCGCAGGCAATCTGACCCGGATGCGGTCGCAGACAATGAATGCGCTCGTCAAACGCGGTGGTCACAGAGCTCTGCGCCTCGCAGGAAAGCGCGGCGATGATATCCGCCGTTTTTGATAGTTGAACCGCATCCAGCGCGCAGAGCCCGCCAACGGCGGTCATCACCTGCGTGCCGTTGATGAGCGCGAGGCCTTCCTTGGCGGCGAGAGAAATCGTGGAAATGCCCGCGCGGCGCATGGCCTCTGCGCCGGGGAGCACTTCGCCCCGATACTCCGCCAGGCCTTCGCCGATCATCGGCAGCACCATATGCGACAGCGGAACCAGATCGCCGCTCGCGCCGAGGCTGCCCTTTTCGGGAATCACGGGGTGTACGCCACGGTTGAGCATCGCGAGCAGGGTTTCCATCGTGGAAAGACGAATGCCGGAGTAGCCGCGCGCCAGCGCGTTGAGCCGCAGCAGCATGGTTGCGCGGACGGCTTCCTTGGGCAGCGGGTCGCCCGTGCCGCAGGCGTGGCTGACGATCAGGTTGCGCTGCAGGAGCTCCGTGTCCGCGTCCGCAATGCGCTTTTCGGCGAATTTACCAAAGCCGGTGGTCAGGCCGTAGATGGCCGCGCCGCTTGAAAGCATCTGCTCCACCGCCGCGCGGGAGCGCTCAATGGCGGCTGTTGCGTCATTAGAGAGGCAAGCGGGTTCGTTTGCCCGCGAGACGCGTGAAACTTCCGTTAATGTCAGGCTTGTTCCGTTCAGTTCAATCATGCATGTGCTCCATCCAACGATATATCCTTGCGGATATGTTGAGTCTATCCTGCATAATCATCCACGTCAATACAAATCAGCGAAAAAGAAAGAAGAGAAAAACGCCTTAATTCAGGACTTTTTCCGTGTGATACTGCGTCGCGCTAAAGTGCATAAATGGGCTTTTCCGGCATGTAACATAGTCACTGTATCTTGGCGAGCTCTGCGGTAATATAATGGCATAATCACAACGAGCAAAGGAGTTGCCACTATGTCTGTCAAAACCATCACGAAGGATAACTTCGATTCGGAAGTGTTAAAAGAGAGCAAAACGGTACTTCTCGATTTCTGGGCGAGCTGGTGCGGTCCTTGCCGCATGGTTTCCCCCATTATCGACGAAATCGCAACCGAGCGCGGCGATCTGAAGGTTGGCAAGGTCAACGTGGACGAGCAGCCTGAACTCGCGGCAAAGTTTGGCGTTATGAGCATCCCCACGCTCATCGTCATGAAGGACGGCAAGGTCGTTAACCAGACGGCCGGCGCGCGTCCGAAGCCCCAGATTCTCTCCTTGATTCCGTAAGCAGCAAGCAAGAGAAAAGCGCCGTCCGGCTCCACCCGGACGGCGCTTTTCTGTTTGGTAATCCGGCACAAACCGGATCATTTTTCTTTATTGCGCCATATCGGAGAGCTTCGCGCGGTCGTGCAGCGTAACGCCGCCGCGGGACAAGGTGACCATGCCCTCCTCGTGGAAATACTTGAGCATGCGGGTAACGACCTCGCGCGCGGTGCCCATGTGGTTGGCAATCTTTTCGTGCGTAATCTCCAGCGTGTCGTTGCCTTCGATCGCGCTTTCTTCGAGTAGGAAGGTCGCCAGCCGCGCGTCGAAGCGCTTAAAGAGAATCTGATCCATGAGCCACATGACCTCGGAGAAGCGCGAGGCCAGCAGCTGGCAGGTATAGTTGGCCAGCGGTGCGCTGTGCGCCATGACCTCGTGGTAAGCTTCCTGCTGAATCAGCCAGATTTCGGAGTCCTTCTCCGTTTCAATCGTTACTTCAAAACGAATGCTGGACATCATGCACGCGGCGGAAAACAGGCAGATGTCCCGCTCGAGCAGGCGATAGAGCGTAACCTCCTTGCCCTCGTCGGATACGATATAGGAGCGGAGCTGGCCGCTCTTGATCACGAGCACGCCAATGCAGTCCGCCGAGCCGTTGTGGACAATCGTCCCTTTCGGAACGTTGCGAAACACGGCGGCTTCCTCCAGCGCGCGCTGGTCTTCCTTCGTGAGTTGTTTCCAAATCGGTAAATATGCGTCGAGTCCCATAGTGTTCCTCCCGGCTGTTCTCTTGTTCGATTATAGCGTGTTTTTGAAAAACCTGCGCGTTTTTTTCTGTTTTCGTCGATAGATTTGCAGAATTCGGGGTTGAAATGTGGCGTAAACAAGAATTATTATTAGATAGTGACTTTATTACGGAAATCGTGTATGATAAACAGTAGAATCCCGTATATACGAGCGAGGCGAAACCGAACTCGAGAAAACATTTTTTAATATGCTTTTTCCATACGGGAAACAGCAATCCTAACCGGAAACTCAGAAAAAGAATTAATTTATCAAGGAGGGACTTATTATGTTGTGTGAAATCCGTTTCTTCCGTTGTGACATCTGCGGCAATCTTGTTGGCATGATCCATTCTTCCGGCGCGCCGATGACCTGCTGCGGCCAGCATATGACCGAGCTCGTACCCGGCAGCGTTGACGCGAGCCATGAAAAGCATGTTCCCGTGATCAAGGTCGAAGGCGACAAGGCGATTGTACATATCGGTAGCGTCGATCATCCCATGCTGGCAGAGCACTACATCGAGTGGGTCTACCTGCAGACCGAAGATGGCGGCCATCGCAAGTGCCTCCAGCCCGGCGGCGCACCCGAAGCGGTGTTCGCGCTCGGCGGAGCAAAGGTTGTCGCAGCCTATGCGTACTGCAACCTCCATGGCCTCTGGAAAGCAAACGCATAACCACAAAGGAATGAGTTGTTCAAAGCCCCCGCAGTTTTCTGCGGGGGCTTTTCGTTTGGTATGCGTCGCGGAACTGGGGCAGGAAAGGATCGGCAAGTGTGCATCTTGCATAACAAACACCATTCGAAACGGGTACAATGAGTTTGGGTTCCTGCCATCGAAAGATCGGGTGGCCAAAACGAGTCCGAATGTGGCGCTTGGATCGTTCGGCGAATGCAGCGGCGGGTGCGAAAAGCGGTTCGTAACGGACGCCTGTACGACTGTATAATAAAAAGACATTATGCAATTCAATTTGATTGATTTGATCGAACTAGACCGCCAAACGTCGAAAAAACCTATAAAATCCTCTGAAAACAGGTTGAATTTTATGGATATTGGTTTAAAAAGAGAGGATGCTATTGTATAGACATGAATACACTGTTATAATCTGTTTCGAAGGCGCACGGTTTGCGGCGCTTTCTTTGTCGCTTGAACTGGCACATTCGCGTGTGGCAGGTGCGTAGATTTGATTCGGCAAGTGCAATGAAAACGGGAACAAAATACAGTTTACGCGGAGATTCATGACCGCAAGAAATCGTTTGGGGAGGAAGAACCGAGAACGGTGAATCGCAGAACATGAAACAAAACGGACTTAAAAAGAACTTCGTACACACGATTCAACAAAAGATTTTTTCGGGCGAGTATGCGATTGGCCAGCAACTGCCGACGGAGCGCGAGCTCGCCGCGCAGCTAGGCGTAAGCCGAAGCCTGGTGAACACCGGTGTACTCGAACTGGCGAGTCAGGGGTTCGTGCGCATTCTGCCGAGGCAGGGCACCGTGGTTGCGGACTATAAGCGAAACGGAACTCTCCAGGTGCTCGCCGCGCTGATGAACTGCGACAGCTATCGCATTGACTATCCGCTGCTCAAGGATCTGATTGAACTGCGTATTCTGGTGGAATGCGAATCCGCTCGGCTGGCGAGCCGGTGCATTACGGCGGAGGAGCTCTCCGCGTTGTCGGCGGAAATCCGCGCCATGCAGGCCTGTAACCCGCCGGAGAACGCCGCAAAACCGATGCTGCGGTTCCATTATCTGCTGACGCAGTATTCCGGCAACGCCGTATACGCCATGACGTTTAAGAGTTTTGAGAGCACGATTCTGCGGCTGATGCGGCAGCACCTGCAAACCATGCCGGATCTGCCAAAGACCGTCAAACAACACGAGTCGCTCGTTCGCGCACTGGAATCGCGAAACCCCGAAGAGAGCGCGGCCTTCACGCGAACCTGCATTCTGCAGGGGGTCAAAGCCCTCAAAAAACTCTACGAGCAGGGCTAACGAACGGAGATTACCCTTTCGGTTAGGCTCTATAACAAAAGAAGCTCTATCTATATTGCGCCGTTCGGCCAAGAGTCGGGCGGCGCTTCTTCTGGACGAGACATGCGGCGCGCTTTACTTTCGACCGGGAAACGTGTATCGTTAAAGCAGGATTATAGCACCGTTACGGTGCGCTCAAATCGACTCGCGGACACACGCGAGAACAAATCGGATTGGTCTAATGAATCGGCATGAAACTCAAAACTCTGGTTGTTTCCGACCATGAAAGCGAATACATCTGGGATTTTTTCGACGCAAAGGCGTTTCAGGGCGTAGAGGCGATTATATCCTGCGGCGATCTCAAGCCGGAGTATTTGTCGTTTCTGGTGACCATGATTCCCGCGCCGCTGCTGTACGTGCGCGGCAATCACGACGCGCGCTACCGCGAGAACCCGCCCGAAGGCTGCATCGATCTTGAGGCGAACCCGGTCGTGATCAAGGGTGTGCGGTTCGTCGGCTTTGGCGGCTGCAAGAGCGAGCGCCCGGCGGAGAACCACTATTCCGAGCGCGAGATGGGGCGAAGGATCTTCCGCGCGTCGCTCGCCATGCGAAAGGGCTTCGACGTACTTGTAACCCATGCGCCCGCGGCGGGGCTGGGGGACGGGGACGACCGGTTCCATGAGGGGTTCGAGGCGTTTCGAACCCTACTGGATCGCTATCAACCTCGCTACCACCTGCACGGGCACCAGCACCTGACCTATTCGATCGGGTCCAAACGCGTACTGGAATACAACGGCATTACGATTGTAAACGGCTATAACTACTATATTCTGGACATGGATTTTCCGGAGGAAAACGCATGAGCCAAAATGGGAAAGCCTACGAAGAATATGAGCGCGCGCGAAAGCGCGGCTTAAAGGAAGCGGCCCTCTACCGCCAGCGCGGAGAGAGCGGCTTTCTTCCCGTGCTCGACGCAAAGCGCGAGGAAAACGGCGTGCTCGCCGTGATGGCCCAGCCCATGCGCGCGGTGTCCCTCAACCGCGTTGTCGGCACCTATCAGGCAAGCCGTGCGAATTCGTTTGCGCCAAACTTCATGCCGCTGCTGCCGAGCGATACGGAATTTGCCAACAAGTGGATCAACGTTTGTAATTGGCATATGGAAAGCGGCATCCACGGACCGATTCGCGTGTACGAATACCTCTGGAAGTACTACGTCGCCGAGGGAAACAAGCGCGTCAGCGTGCTCAAGTACTTCGAGGCGAGCTCGATTGAGGCGGAGATCATTCGCCTCGTACCGCAGTGGGATGAAACCGACCCCGCCGTCGAGCGCTACTATACGTTTCTGGCCTACTCAAAGAAGGGCTCGTTCAGCGACATTGAGCTCTCGGACGGCGCGAAATACGAGCGGCTCTACCGCATTGAGCAGCGGCTCAAGGCCGAGCTCGATCCCACCGTGGATTGCCTCGATTACAACGCGCTCTACACGCGGTTTGAATCCGCCTATCTCAAGAGCAACTGCACCCTCTCGCTGGGCGACGCGTTCTTGGAATATCTGCACATCTACGGTTTTCCGGTCAACATCATGCCGGAGGAGCTGACCGCGCGCATCGTTACGCTCAAGCCGCAGCTCGACCTGCTGGAGCACCCGCCGAAACCGCGCGTGGTTCTAGAGGACGAGGCGCAGGCGGCGGAGGTGCCGCTGTTCGAGCGGATTCTGCCGGTGCACCGCAATCCCAAGGTGGTGTTCGCCTTTTCGGGCGAGCGCTCGCAGGACAGTTGGCTCGGCGCGCACGAGCAGGCGCGCTTGTCCATGCAGGCGGAGCTGGGGGACAAGATCGATTCGCGCGTGCTCGACCTACCGGATCGGGACGAGGCATACGACCTGCTCGTGGAGCAGGCGGGGGACGCGGGGCTGCTGTTTGTTACGACGCCGTCGCTGATGAACCCCGTTCTGCGCTTTGCGCTGGAGCACCCGAACTGCCTGACGCTGGTGTACTCCCGTATGCAGCGCCATTATCGATTGCATACCTACTTTGGCCGCTACTACGAGGCGGTGTTCCTTTGTGGTGTTGCGGCGGGACAATATAGCAAAACAGGTACCGTCGCTTATGTGACGCCAAAGCTCAACTATGCCCGCTTTACGTCGGACATCAACGCGTTTGCCATCGGCGTGCATTCCGTGCGCCCCGATGCGCGTGTGTTGATCGTAACGAAGGATGTCGACCCGCGCGATCCGGCGACCAACGCGCTCGGTGTGCGCACCGCCGCGTCGCTGGGCGCGGACGTGGTGCTCACGCCGCACTATCCGGAGCTATCGCTGGCCGAACTGCCGTATGGCGCGTTCTCCGCGCTGGTCGCCGTGGACACGGAAGGCAAGCCGACGCGCTTTCTCGCCGCGCCGGACTGGAACTGGGAGCGGTTTTACACAGCGATGGTCAAGAGTTATTTAAACGGCAGCCTGAACGCTCTCTTGAGCAACGATCTGGACGAATCGCCGATCACGAGCTTCTGGTGGGGGCTTGGCGGCGGGGTGATCAACGTGCGCTTCGGCAGTTGGTCGGAAGGCACGCCGAACAACCTCTTGCGCTACCTGCGCGGTAGCATCGCCAAGAATATTTACAGCCCGTTCCACGGCCCGGTGGTGGACAACGAGGGCGTTGTCCGCGTTCCGGCGCATAGCGACGCCGCACCGGCGGACATCATCAAGATGCGTTTCGTGGTCGAGGGCGTTGAATTCGTCGACTAGCCCAAAAGGCGGGCAAGGCCAATTGCCTTTTCGGCGGAAAGCCGCTACAATAAACGGTATCGTTTCGTCTTCACCGCTTCGGCGGTGATAAAAAAGGAGATCCCCCGGTATGCAGAAAAAGAATCCGCCCATTCTGGTGACGCGCCCGTCGCTGCCGCCGGTGGAGGAATATGAAGCGCTCGTGCGCGAAATCTTCGAGTCCCGTTTTCTGACCAACGGAGGCACGCAGCACCAGAAGCTGGAGGCTGCGCTCGCGCAGAAGCTCGAAGCGCCGTATCTGCGCCTCTTTACGAACGGGCATCTCGCGCTGGAGTGCGCCCTGTCCGCTTCGGGCATTTCCGAAGGCGAGGTGCTGACCACGCCGTTTACGTTTGTCTCCACCGCGCATGCGATTGTCCGCAGCGGGTGTACCCCCGTGTTCTGCGACGTGGAGCCGGACTATTTTACGCTCGATCCCGCGCATTTGGAGGAGCACATTACCCCGAAGACGCGCGCGATTCTGCCCGTGCATGTCTACGGGAATCCTTGCGACGTTGCCGCGATCGACCGCATTGCAAAAAAGCATGGCTTATTCGTGCTCTACGACGCGGCGCACGCCTTTGGTGTAACGCTGCACGGCAAGGGCATTGCCGCGTATGGCGACGCCTCGATGTTCAGCTTTCACGCGACGAAGTGCTTCCACACCATCGAGGGCGGCGCGGTCACCTGCTCGAATGCCGCGTTTGCGGAGCTGCTCAACAGCTACAAGAACTTTGGCTATCGCGGCGCGGACGACGAGATTCACGAGGTGGGCGGCAACGCAAAGATGTCCGAGTTTCAGGCGGCGATGGGGCTATTGAACCTCAAGTACTTCGAGCGCGAGATTGAAAAACGCGGCAAGGTTGCCGCGCGGTACCGCGAGAATCTCGCGGGCATCGACGGGCTTTCCTTTCGTCCGGTGCCGGAGGGCGTTCGTCAGAACTACGCCTATCTGCCGGTTTCGTTTGATCCGGCGGTGTTCGGCGCTACGCGGGACGAGGTTGCCGAAACGCTGA
>CAZDXW010000049.1:4598-23809 GCA_964509485.1 uncultured Christensenella sp. | reverse complement strand
AACGCGCGTCAAAGCCGAAGCCGGGCACGATTGGTTCCAAGCGGCGAAACAAGGGGCGCTCGAGAAAATAAACAACACAAAACGGGAGCTTGCGCTCCCGTTTTTTTGTGTAAGACAAATCGAATTCGTGCGAGATGACCTGCGTTAGAACCCTTCCGCCGTTGTAGTGGGTTCCGGCGTTGCGGCAGGCTCCGGCGTAGGGGTCGTATTTGGCGCTTTCGTCGTTTTCGACGTTTTTGCCGCATCCGGCGAAGGCGAAACGCCCGGAATATACGTCCACTCCGGATCGATGTACTCGTAGATCTTTCTTAGCCCGATGTCGGAGTGCATGTGGCGGTTGATGTCGTTCTCCGAGAGCGTAAAGTGCATGGCGTCGCAGGCGGTTTCGTAATAGTAGCCCCACTGGAACCCCGCGCGGTAAAACGCCAGCTCGTAGAGCAGATAGTTGATAATCGTCTTCGGCACGCGCGCAAACTTGGCGGAATAGCTGCCGTCGTAGGTGAAATCGTAATACTGTTTTCCGTCCTCGCTGGTCTTGATGCCGTTGTAGACGAGGTGTTCCTTCACGTCCGTGCCGATGAGTTCGTGATTCGTGATGATGTTCTTGTTCGGGTACATATCGTCGTTCACGTCGATTGCCGTGCCCAGTGTATGATGGCTGACGTATTGCAGGTTGGACTGAAACCGCGGAACGTAGCTCGTCTCCTTGGAGATCAGGTCCTTGAGCAGCGTAACGCGCCCGTTCGTCTGGTTGCCCGTTCTGGGGTTGACGATGGTTACGCAGACATAGGTGTTTTCGAGATAATGGTTCGCCGCTTCAAAGTATGGCACCGCCGCAGAGTGCACGCGCCCCAGACTGGACTCCACGATGTAGGTCGTGCGCCAGGCGTCCTCGGTTGCGATGCTGCGGGTGTCCTTAAGCGAAAAATGGAAGATGAACTGATCCAGTTTGCCCTTGAAGAAGCGGTAGGCTTCCAGATAGTTGTCGTCGAACTTATTCTGCGTGAGCACGAGGCGCTTGGAGTCGACAATGGTGCACTCCGCCGAGTAGAGCTTGACGGGCGTGGTCTCCGTTGAGGTGGTTGCGCTCAGCGTAAAGCGATAGCGTCCGGCGGAGAGGGCGCTGATGTCAAACAACGAGTCGAGCGCCTTCTGCTCAATGGGCAGCGACTCGTTTTCGAGCGAGTAGGCGCGGACATTTGCCGCTGGGTCGAAGGTAACGGTTTGCGTGCAGCCCTTCGCCGAACCGAGCGATTCGAAACTGGCGGTCACGCTGGTGAGCGGACTGCCGGAATAGATTGACCCGCGAATGTTGAAGTCCAGCCGCTTTTGCAGCTCCTCGCCTTCGACAATGAGCGGGTTCTCCAGCGAAGCCTGAAAATGCACGCTGTCGCGTCCGACGGGCACGGGGCCGAGGCCGAGGGTATTGCGCAGCATGGCGACGGTCGCCTTCTTGAGGCGATAGTCCGTCGAAGCAAACGCCTGCGCGGTGTCCCAGTAATCGAGCGCCGGATCGTTTTCGCCCGCGCGTAACAAAGCGGCGGCGTTCGCGGCGGAAGGGGTAGTCAGCGGCTCTGCGCTGCCTGCGTCCTCCGCCAGGGCAACCGGAGCCGCCAGCAGAAATACGAAGAAAAACGCGAACCCGGCAGCGAACAATCGCGCCGCGCCGCGCGCCGGAAACAAGTGGTTTTCGGTGAAATACTTCATAGCTCCTTATTATACACGAACCGCTGGCACTTGCAAAGCAAGTAAGGTTGAAAAGTGGATCGACGCAGTTTTGTTACATAAAAGAAATAATTGTGTTACATTTTCAGAACCCTATGTAGCAAAACTTTGGAGTTCTTGCCGGCCAACTTCTGACGGAAGGACCGGACGTTGCCGGTTTACCGGGAATTATGCTAGAATGGCGAATATGGGGAAACGAAATCATTGGATTATACTTTTGCTCGCCGCGGCGTTTTTTACGCTTTGCTCCGCGTGCGCAGCGCCCGCTTTGCCGCAGTCGCAGCCGACTTTGCAGCCCGCGCAGGTGTCGGCAACGCCCGAACCAACACCGGCGGACACGCCGGAGCCGACGCCGGTACCGACGCCGTTTTCCATCGTCTGGCTGGCGGACACGCAGACCATGTCCTACTACAACTACCCCGGCGCGCTCGCGAAGATGGGGCAGTGGATTGCAGACGAGAAGGACGGCCGAAACATTCGCTATGTCGTGCAGACCGGGGACGCGGTAGACGAGGGCTGGATTGCGAAGCAATGGAAGAACTTCGACCAGCTCTACGACGGATTTCGCGACAAGTTGCCGTATTTTCCGATTGCGGGCAACCACGACGTCGGCATGCAATGGCACGGCTACGGGCCATATCTTGCCCGACCGAATGTTCGCAGCATTCCGCGATTCAATTCGTTTGAGGGCGGAAAAGCGGTGTTTGCGACGTTTTCCGAAGGCGGAACGGATTTTCTGCTGCTTGGCGCTGGCTGGGAGAGCGAGGTGCCCGCGGTCGGCTGGATGAACGACGTGCTGAACCGCTATCCGGATCGTGTCGCGATTTTGCTTTTTCACGGGTACATCAATGCGGATGGAACGTTTACGAACATCGGGCAGCAGATGTTTGATCAGGTGGTGTCGAAGCACGCGAATGTGCGCCTCGTGCTCTGCGGGCATGTTCGCGGTACGGGCTACCGCGCGGACGACATCGACGACACGGGCGACGGCAAGCCAGACCGCCGCGTGAACACGATGATCTATAACTATCAGCACTACGACCAGAACTGCGGGCAACTGCGGCTGCTGACATTTGATCCCGTTTCACGGTCAATCGAGGTCATGACGTACTCGCCGGTTTCGGATTATTTCTTTAAAGACGATTACTTTAAAGCCGAAACCTTTACGCTGGAAAACGCGTTTTAATTAAATCGAATCCTATAAACACAAAACATCCGGAGAAGCGTTTCCCCGGATGTTTTTTTGTGAAATGAGTGTTAAATCAGCGACGCAATCGCGTTGGCGGAGATGCAGAGTCCCTTGCCCTCGTCGTTCATTCCCTCCGTCGTGGTCGCCTTAACGGAAACGAACTCCGGCAACACGTGCATCGCTTCCGCGAGACGTCGCTGCATCTGCGCGGCGTGCGGTTTGATCTTCGGGCGCTCGCAGATGACCGTCGCGTCCACGTGCGCAACGCGAAGCCCGCTATCTTCGATCCGGCGTACAACCTCGCGGAGCAGTTCAACGCTGTTTGCGCCCGCATACGCCGCGTCCGAATCCGGAAACAGCCGGCCAATGTCGCCGAGTCCCGCCGCGCCGAGCAGCGCGTCGATGATGGCGTGGGTCAGCACGTCCGCGTCCGAGTGTCCAAGCAGTCCCTTTGCAAACGGAATCTCGATGCCGCCGAGGATCAGCTTTCGCCCCTCGACGAGCCGATGGGTATCAAACCCGGTGCCAAAGCGCGCGTAGGTGGCGAGTGCCTGCTGCCAGTCCGCGGCGGTGGTCAGTTTCTGGTTCGCCGCTTCGCCGTCGGTCAGAACGAACTTTGGCTGGTAGCCCGTCGCCAGATAGAGCGCGCAGTCGTCCGTTACGCTGGAGCGGTCGCCCGCTTCATACGCCGCCTTGATGCGGTCAAACCGAAACGTCTGCGGCGTCTGCATGCGAATGAGCCGGCTTCGATCGAGCGGCAACACGGTTTCGCCGCTGAACTGCATGATGGTGTCCGTCACCTTGCCCGCGACAACGCCGCTGCCAAACTCCCGCGCGCTTTCAATGCTCGCGCGGACGGTCTCCGGCGAGACCATGCAGCGCGCCGCGTCGTGAATCGCGACGATTTCGGCGGACTCGATTGCATGTAACGCGTTGAAAACGGACTGTGCGCGCGTTTCCCCGCCGGAGACAATCCGGCTCGGAACGGGGCAGGCGAGCGACTCGACGAATTCTTTCGTTGCGGGCGAAACGGTGAAGACGATCTCCTCCGCGCCGCCTGCAATCAGCGCGTCCAGCGAGCGCTCAATCGCGTTTCTTCCCGCAATGGGCGTGAGCAGCTTATCAAACCCCATGCGGACGGAACCGCCCGCGCAGAGCAAAATCGCGACGACGCGGCTCATCGATCCGCGTCCCCGCTGAGTACGGTATACATGCCCGCCGCGTCCTCCTTATGGACGCTCTCCTTGAGGCTTTCGACGCGGACGAGCAGGTGCTTTCCGCCGAGCAGCAGATCCAGCGTGTCGCCTTCCTTCACTTCGGAGGAGGGCTTGGCGACCTTGCCGTTGATGCTCACGCGGCCTGCGTCCGCCGCGTCGTTGGCGACGGTGCGCCGCTTGATGATGCGGGAGACCTTGAGGTATTTATCCAAACGCATATGGTTTTCTTCGCTTTCTTTTGGCAGATTTCGGGCAAAATTTCCGCCCGCAGTACGCAATCATGTTACGTTGTTGGTTTTTGTTTGTCAAGGTTGACAGACGGGGCAAAAGCGTGTATTCTAGTTCGCATCACGGGGGCGTCCGGAAGAACAGCCGGACTGAGAAGTACCCTTGGAACCTGTTGGGTCATGCCATCGAAGGAAAGTGATACATATCGCAGCTTCTTTTTGATGGTCGTCTCAATGGCGACTATTTTTTTGTGGAAAAAGGAGAAACAAACAATGGAATTCAAACTGTTCAGCAAGTTGGCCTCTCTAGAGGGAATCGAACTCTACATGCTCCTTGGCGCGCTGGTCGTGCTCGCCCTGCTCATCTGGGGCGTGGTCGCTTCCCGCAAACGCGCAAAGGCGGATGTGCAGGAGGCGCCCGCCGGAAAACCCTCCCGCACGCAGACGCTCGTCTATGGCGCACTCTCGATTACGCTGGCGTTCGTATTGAGCTACTTCAAGCTCTTTTCGCTGCCGCTCGGCGGAACGGTGACCCTGCTTTCGATGCTGCCGATCTTTGCCTACGCGGCATACTTTGGCCCGCTCTACGGCTTTACGGCGGCGTTTGCGTTTTCGCTGCTCCAAGTCGTGCAGGGCGCGTACATCGTGCACCCCGTGCAGTTCATTCTTGACTATTTTGTCGCGTTTACGCTGCTGGGCACGGCGAGCTTTTTTCCGAAGAACCTGCCGGTCGGCGCGGCGGTTGCGGGCTGTCTTCGCATGCTTGCGAGCACGGTTTCCGGCGCGGTGTTCTTTCAGGACGTCGGTTTCGAATACGGCTTTGCCAACCCCTGGGTGTATTCGTTCCTCTACAACTTCCTGACCATCGGCGTGGACACGATCCTCTGCGTGATCGTCGCCGCGCTGCCGCCGGTGCAACGACTGTTCAAGCGCGTGTTCAGCAAGTCCTGAACATTTTCGGATTGCCCGTTCTTGTTGGGGCAAAACAGAAAACGAGAAGATACAAATGGAGCTGTACGCAAAAGCGAACAGCTCCATTTTCGTTTGCGCTTTTCCAACGGATTTCCGGGGAAGATGCGCAAAATTTTGAAAATTAGAACAACCGTTGTCAGATTTTAACGGTTAAGATAGATATATCAGGTGAGAATTCTCAAAACGATACAGGAGGTTCCATCATGGATGCTGTCACCGAACTGCTACGACGCGATCCGGAACGTGCACTGAACCAAATGCTCAGCGCATACTCCGGCTTGGTCTATCATGCAGCGGCCGCGGTGCTCGGGCGCTCTTTCCACGAGGAGATCGAAGAATGCGTCAGCGATACGTTCTTGGTCGTCTACAAAAGCAGAGAGCGGCTGGATTTTTCACAGGGCTCCGTCAAGGCGTATCTTTGCGCTACGGCACGAAACCTTGCCATCGATCGCCTGAAGAAACGCTTAGGCGCAAACGAAGTTCCGATGAGTCAGCAGGAGTACACCACCGAAGGAACGGAATTGGAAGCACTGCGTAATCTGGAAACGGAGGAGCTCATCCAAAACGTGCTCTCGCTAGGAGAACCGGACAGCAAGATCATTCTTTACCGATACTACTTTAATCTGCCGAGCAAGGAGATTGCAAAACGACTCGGCATCAAGCAAAACACGGTTGATCAACGGCTGCGTCGTGCGCTGTCTAAGCTCAACCGGCTTACGAAAGGGGGAATTCTCCATGTCGAATAAACAGGACTTCTGCTTTCCCTTGCTGAACGTAAGGCAAACGCAACGGTTGCTTACAGGCGTTTCCTCTCTGCCGTTGCCCGTTGGCGCCGAACGTCGCATTCGCGCGCGTGTGCTGCAAGAAGTTATGCCAAAGTCGCTTGCGCGCAATCGAATTCGCAGGACGCTCGTCCCCATAGCAGCGTGCCTGCTTGCGGTCGTGTTCTTCTTTGTGGCCTTCCCAAAGGCTGCGCTCGCAGTTTCTGAGTTTCTTGGCAGGGTATTTACACCCAGCCGGTATATGAGCGAAGACCCGGCGGAGAGAACCGCCGTACCTTCGATTGACGAGGCAATTGAGGCAAGTGTTCCGAAGGACGGCGAATATTCCATTACGTTGATGCCGGATCTTCCAAACGCACAGGAGTTTATCGACTATCGCGCGAAAAATGGGTTTAAGCCGTTTTCCGAGGAAGACTGGGGCTGGTTGCGTGAGATTCGTCCGGAGATTGCGGAGGTGCTCTATGATGGCAATCAGCTGATCTGGAACACCAATTTTTATACGACAAACGAGCATGTTCGCGAATTCATGGAAGGGTTTGGCGTAGAATCCGGTAGCAAGCGGCGCGTTGACGCGCTGACGGATGATGCGACCTATACCGTTGCCGGAGATGCTACGCAATACCCCCTCTACGTCAGCGGGGATGGGATTACACCCATCTATGACGAGACATCACTGTCGGGCGCGGATCATGTTGTGTTGTATTCCGATTTTATGATCGATGCGGCCGAGCCGCTTCCGAACGGCGTATTGACCATTACGCAGAATATTCGTGTTTGCGAAAACGATGGGATGGATTATGGCGCAACGGTTGCCGTGATTACGCATACATTCACGTTTGACACCACAAAGGGAAATACACCGGCGGCAGAGCTTCAAGAAGGGGATATTCCTCTTTCGGGGGAAACCTATCTATCAATGGATCATATGGTTTTTGCGGAAGACGGTTCCGTTAAGAGCTGGACGGTCGATACGCAAAAGGTGTCGCTCGATGGCGTTGTGCTGCACGCGAATTATGAGTATCTGCCGACGGGAATCAGTGTGACGCTCTCTCTGGCGCGCGCACCGGAAAACTGGAGCGACGACATGGTGAATGCATTGCTGTGTACTTCAGAAAGAGACATCAATCAAAATTATCATCGTCCCGGAAACGTAACCGATTTATATATCGACGGGGTATTCGTTTCCGAAGCGCCAACAGCAGACAGCTGGGGATTTGGAGAGCAAAAATACTTACTCCCTATCTACCCGGAGCAGTATTCCGATACACAGTCTGTAGTACTCAAGTTAACCCATGTTTATTTTGAGACGCGAAACGGAACGAATCAACTCGCCGGCGAAGTGTTTACGATACCGGAAGGTGTGACAGAAACCGTCGCGACCTACAAATGGGAGCCGTTGGTTGAGATTCCCGTGCCGTTGCCGGGATAAAGCTCACAAAACGCAAGAGTGTGCCGCATGATGACGGCACCCTTCTATATGTTCTATGCAGATGAACTCCAAGACTCCCGCATCTTCTTCACATCCTTGTTTCGGATTGAATCGACAAGGCTCTCCCGCCGGTCTGTCAACCCGCCGGTGCAGCGGCTGTTCAAGCGCGTGTTCAGCAAGTCCTGATTGATTGAATGTAAAAAGGGCGCATGCCGTGTGGCGTGCGTCCTTTTGTATGTTCGAAGTAGATTTCATCGAAGGGGAAACTGCGGCTAATTCGAAACGATCTCCTGCACGCGTCCGACCTGCCCGTCCGTGAGCATCACCTTGATGCCGTGCGGATGAAAGCTGCTGTTGGTGAGGATGCGCATCACGACACCGCTGGTGCGCTTGCCCGTGCGCTGGTCGGCTTTCAGTACGATTTGAACCGTGGCGCCTACCGCTACATCGGCGCGATTTTGACCGTTCATGGCGAGGCACTTCCCTTCCTGTTCGTTCTGTCCGTGAAATCGCAACGCCATTGTTAGAGCGCCAGATGCATACCGGCCGCTTCGCGAAGGCGGTTTGCCTCCGGGTCGACGATGTAGTCGTCAAAGCTCTCGCGCCGGTCGATCAGCCCGCCGGGCAGCAGCTCGATCACGCGGTTGGCGACCGTTTGCAGCACCTGATGATCGTGCGACGCAAACAGCATCACGCCCGTGAACTCCGTCATGCCTTCGTTGAGCGCGGTGATGGCTTCGAGGTCGAGGTGGTTCGTCGGCTCGTTCAGAATCAGCACGTTCGCGCCGGAGAGCATGACCTTGGCGAGAATGCAGCGGTTCTTCTCGCCGCCGGAGAGCACGCAGGCTTTCTTGAGCGCCTCTTCGCCGGAGAACAGCAGCCGCCCCAGCCAGCCGCGAATCGTCGTTTCATACTGATCCTTGGAATATTGCCGCAGCCAGTCGATCAGCGAGAGCTCCACGCCGTCGAAGTACGCCGAGTTGTCGGAGGGCATATATGCCTGCGTCGTCGTGACGCCCCATTTAAACGTGCCTTCGTCGGGCTCGATTTCTTCCATCAGAATCTGGAACAGCGTAGTGCGTGCCAGCTCGTCCTCGCCGACGAACGCAATTTTGTCCCCGCCCTGCACGATGAAGCTGACGTTATCGAGCACCTTTCGCCCGCGAATGGTCTTCGAGATGCCGTTGACCATGAGGATGTCGTTGCCCACTTCACGATCCGGCTTAAAGTGGATAAACGGATAGCGGCGCGAGGACGGCGCGAAGTTGTCCATCTGGAGGTTGTCGAGCATCTTCTTGCGGCTCGTCGCCTGCTTGGACTTGGAGGCGTTGGCGCTGAAGCGCAGGATGAATTCTTGCAAATCCTTCGCTTTCTGTTCGTTGGCTTTGCGCTTGTCCTTTTCCTGCTGCGCCGCCATTTGGGTATAGGCGTACCAGAAGTCGTAGTTGCCGACGTACATCTGGATTTTGCTGTAGTCGATGTCCACGATGTGCGTGCAGACCTTGTTCAGAAAATGCCGGTCATGGGACACGACGATGACGGTATTCGGAAAGTCGAGCAAAAAGTCCTCGAGCCAGTTGATCGCGTAGATGTCGAGGTTGTTCGTCGGCTCGTCCAGTAGCAGGTTGTTCGGCTTGGCAAAGAGCGCCTGCGCGAGCAGTACCTTGACCTTGTTCGGGCCGTCCAGGTCGGACATATGCTTGTCCTGCAGCTCAGCGGGCACGCCGAGGCCGTTGAGCAGAATGCCCACGTCCGACTCCGCGTTCCAGCCGTCGAGCTCGCTGAACTCGCCTTCGAGCTCCGCAAGTTTGATTCCGTCCGCGTCGTTGAAGTCCGCCTTGGAATAGAGCGCTTCCTTCTCTTGCATGATTTCGTACAGGCGGGGAAAGCCCATGATGACCGTATCGAGAACGGTATACTCGTCAAAGGCATAGTGATCCTGCCGCAGGACGGCAATACGCTCGCCGGGGGTAACGCTGACCTCGCCGCGGTTGGGCTCCAGCTCGCCGGAGAGGATGCGTAAAAAAGTGGATTTTCCGGTTCCGTTCGCGCCGATGAGGCCATAGCAGTTGCCAACGGTGAACTGGACGTTCACGCGCTCGAACAACGGCCTTCCGCCAAACTGGAGCGAGATATTCTGTGCACTGATCATTGGGTTTCTTTCGTTTCCTTAATATAAAAGTCGGCTTAGTGTATCACATTGGGCGAGATTTGCAAAGCAAAACCAAAGCTCCGGGCCTGTTGCACATAACCCGGAGCATTTTCGGTTTGCGAGAAGGTTTAATAGGGAATAGCCGATTCGGATTATTTATGAGTTCATCATATCCTGCAACAGTTCGCCAATGCGGTCATCCGCGTTCTTATGTCCGGCTTTCTGCGCGGCAACATAATACTCTCCTGCAAGATCGTAGTTCTGCGTCACACCAATTCCGTGGTGATAGCAATACCCTACCCAAAGAAGGCCATTGGCATAATGCTGATCTGCCGCGAGTTTATACAGACCGAATGCCATTTCCTCGTTCACCTTTACCCCTGCTCCGAGGCGATAGCACTCTCCGAGAAGGTATTGCGCCGGGGCATAATTACGCGCGGCGGCATCGGTTAGGTAAGGAACAGCCGTGCCAAAGTCCTGCTTTTCATAGGCGGCCATGCCCTTTTTGTACGAATCCGGTTCTTCGGTACTCATATCGTAGGTGCCAGCAGTCGGATGGCCTTGTGAAGAGGCGACGCTTGGTTCCGTTGTGGTGGTTTGCGTTGGAGCGACGGTTGGTTCCGTTGTGACTGCTTGCGTTGGAGCGGCGGTTGTCTCGTAGACGAATGCAGGCTGTTGCGTGGGCGCATTTTGAGCCGACGCGGCAGAAGCCCCTAATGAGCTGTTGGATGTCTGCTGCTGTGGCTGCGTAACGGCGCGAGCGGGCAGGAAGGAGACATAGTACAATACTGCACTGATGATTAGAAATAGAATGATTGCGGTGAGCTTCTTCTTGGTAGACCACCCGCCGGATCGAAAGACGAATACGACGACGGCAATCAGGTCTGCGAGAATGGTTACGATCAGCAACGGGAGATTGCATACCAAAGATGTCTGAATCATATTCACCTCAAGAATCAGAGTTGATAAAAATAGTAGAAAGGGCTTGATTCGATTGGACTACTGAGAGAAGTATATCGCAATTGAATTGTTTCCTACAAGTGAAAACTATATTTAGGAGATTCATTCCCGATAAAATCTGGTATGATTAAATACGATCCGATAAGAGTCATCTTTAACTCGGCCACTGTTCTACAAACCATAAGGAAGTAAAGTTGATGCGCAAAATCGTTGTCGTTTCCGACTCGTTCAAGGGGTCGTTGCCGTCCAAACAGATCTGCGAAATTGTTGAGCAGGAGGTTCGGGCGTTCTTTCCCGATTGCGAAGTCGTCGGCATTCCGGTGGCGGACGGCGGCGAGGGCACGGTGGACTGCTTCCTCGCGAGCCTGCCGGGCGAAAAGACAACGGTGGAAGTTAAAGGGCCGTATTTCGAACCGATGCAGGCGTTCTACGGTCGCATCGGTGAAACCGCGGTCATTGAGATGGCGGCGGCGGCGGGACTGCCGCTCGCCGGCGAACGTAAGAACCCATTGCTGACCACCACCTATGGCGTTGGCGAGCTGATGCGCCATGCGCTGGAGCACGGCGCAAAGCGCCTGATCCTCGCGCTCGGCGGCAGCGCGACCAACGACGGTGCCTGCGGCGCGGCGGCGGCGCTCGGCACGAGGTTCTTTGACGCGGAAGGCAAAGCGTTCGTCCCGACGGGCGGGACGCTCTCGAGAATTGCAAAGATCGACAACAGCGAAACCAAGCGCCTGCTGAGCGGCGTTGCCGTCACCGCGATGTGCGACATCGACAACCCCATGCACGGGCCAAACGGCGCGGCCTATGTCTTCGCGCCGCAAAAGGGCGCAAGCCCCGAGGACGTTTCGTTTCTCGACGGCGAACTGGCCGCGCTGGATCGAACCATTTCGCGCGAGCTCGGCGTAGAGGTTGCGTTCGTTCCCGGCGCGGGTGCGGCGGGGGCGATGGGCGCGGGCGCGCTCGCGTTCTTCGGCGCGACGCTCAAGCGGGGCATTGAAACGGTGCTGGACACGGTTCGCTTTGAGGAGCGAATTCAGGGCGCGGACTTCGTCGTTACCGGCGAGGGAAGAATTGACGGGCAGAGCCTGCGCGGCAAGGTCGTCATCGGCGTTGCGCGGCGCGCCAAGGCGGCGGGCGTGCCCGTGGTCGCGATCGTCGGGGACGTTGCGGACGACATCGGCGGGGTCTATGATGCGGGCGTTACTGCCGTGTTCAGTACAAACCGGCAGGCGATTCCCGTTTCGGAGGCGAAGAAGCGCAGCGAGCGGGACTACCGGATGACCGTTCAAAACATGGTTCGCCTGCTGCTGGCCGCGCGCGATTTCCGGTAATTGTCCGGCATGCTCCTTGGAATGCATAGACACACACCAAGTATACATTGTATAGAACACTGGTTTTTACCAGAAAATACGGCATTTTTTCGGATTATCCGGTAAAATACAAGTTTGGTTTATGAATAATCAGGATTATATATACTGCATTTTTGCCGAACAATGAGTTGCAAAACGGCGGAATCCTGATTATAATCTGCGTAGATGTTGAATGGATATCCATTCAATATTTCCTGTCATTTCCAATGACTCGAACAAAAAAATGGAGGAAAGTCTGAAATGAAGAAGTTAGTAGCGATTCTACTGGCACTCGTTCTCGTCGTGTCCTTTGCGGCATGCGCGGCGCCTGCTGCGACCGACACCGCCGCTGCTGCGGCGGACAAACCCGCTTCCGGCAATCCCGTCGTGAAGGTTGGTATCTACGAACCTGCATCCGGTGATAACGGCGCGGGCGGCAAACAGGAAACCCTTGGCATCGAGTATGCAAACAGCGTCAGCCCGACCGTTGAAATCAACGGTACGACGTATGATGTGCAGCTCGTCAAGGTTGACAACGAGAGCTCGAACGACAAGGCAGCCTCCGCCGCGTCCACGCTGGTTTCGGCGGGCGTATCCGTCGTGCTCGGTTCCTACGGCTCGGGCGTGTCCATTGCGGCTTCCCCGACGTTTGAAGCGGCCGGCATCCCCTGCATCGGCATCACCTGCACCAACCCGCAGGTTACCGAAGGCAACAAGCACTATTTCCGCATCTGCTTCCTCGATCCGTTCCAGGGCACCGTTCTGGCGAACTATGCCTACAGCACCCTCGGCGTGAAGACGGCGTACTGCCTCTCCAAGCTGGGTGACGATTACTCCGGCGGTCTTGTGAACTACTTCGTCAAGGCGTTTGAAGCGCTCGGCGGAACCTGCGTGCAGGATACCTTCCCCGAAGGCAACAGCGACTTCACGAGCTACATCAACAACGCCAAGAACGGCGGCTGCCAGGTCTTCTTCTCGCCGGTTTCCACCGAAGCCGCGCAGCTGATCATTGACCAGGCGCAGTCCCAGACCCTTGGCATGCCGATCCTCGCGGGCGACACGTGGGACAGCAACGTCATCCTCCAGGCCGCGAAGGGCAAGAGCGTTGACGTCACCGTCACCACCTTCTATCCCGAGGGCGCGAACGCCGAATTCGACAGCGGCTTCAAGACCTGGGTCAATTCCGACGCGACGCTGCTGGCCAACAACGGAGGTGACGACACCGTTGCGGCCGTGACCGCGATGGGTTACGACGCGTACTTCTTTGCCCTCGAAGCAATGAAGAAGGCCGCGAGCGTGGAACCCGCCGCCATCATGGAAGCGCTTTGGAGCACCACCTACGACGGCGTGTCCGGCCCGATCGCACTGGATCAGGTCAATGGCGACGCGATTCGCAATACCGCGTATGTCAAGCATGCCAACACCGAAACCGGCGCGTGGGACGCCCTGCCCCCGGTTACCATTGGTTAACAAACGCTGACAAGTACGGCGGGGGTTCCGGCCCCCGCCGTACTTTATTCAAGACGCGGGATTGGGATCGCGTCTGACCAAGACCGGTTTTTCGCACTTTGCGCAGTCTTTGCGCAACAGATGGGAATGCCGATGGACGGCGGTGGAGAAACCGCCGGTTCAAACGGTATGGATGGAGGCAAATCAATGCTCGATTTTTTACACGCCAACCTTTCCTACATTCTTTCGGGAATTTCGGTCGGCGGACAGTATGCGCTCATCGCCATCGGCTATACGATGGTCTACGGCATACTGCGCCTGATCAACTTTGCCCATGGCGACGTGTTCATGTGCGCGGGACTCATGATGGTGTACCTCACGACGGCGCTGCCGGTTACCGTTGCGATTCCGCTCGTTCTTGTGATGACCGTCGCGCTGGGCTTTTTCATTGAGCGCGCGGCCTATAAGCCGCTGCGCACCGCGCCGCGCATGTCCGTCATGATCAGCGCAATCGGCGTTTCGTACCTGCTGCAGAACGCCGCGCTGTATTTCACCGGCGGCCTTGCCAAGGTTTACCCGACCATTCCGTGGCTGAGCAATACGGTCACGATCTGGGGATCGACCACCAAGATGGTGACCGTCGTGACCCCGATTCTGACGATCGTTCTGGTCGTTCTGCTTTCCCTTTTAATTAAGTATACGAAGGTCGGCATGGCCATGCGCGCCGTCTCGCGCGACTTTGAGACGAGCCGGCTCATGGGCATCAAGATCAACACGGTCATATCGGTTACGTTCATCATTGGCTCGTTTCTGGCCGCGGTTGGTTCCATGCTGTACTTTACGAATTATGCGTCCGTTACGCCGGTTTCAGGCGGCATGCCGGGGTTGAAGTGCTTCATCGCGGCGGTGTTCGGCGGAATCGGCAGCATTCCGGGCGCGGTGATCGGCGCGTTCATCATTGGCATTGCGGAGAACATCCTCAAGGGCGGCACGTCGATCTTCGGATTTGGCGGCAGCGGCTGGACGACGTTCTCGGATGCGTTCACCTTTGCGCTGCTGATCATCATCCTCGTCGTAAAACCCACGGGCTTGTTCGGCGAAAAGACGACCGACAAGGCGTAAGGAGGGGACGACATGAAGAAGAAAAGCAAACTGGAGCTTTGGATCGCGTTTTTCGCGATTGCGCTCATCTATGTTGTAGTCGCCATTTTGGAGCAGACGGTGGACTCGAACCACATCATCTTCACCGTGTTGAAAAAGGGCGCGATCTACTCGCTCGTTGCGGTCAGCATGAACCTACTCAACGGCTTTACCGGCCTCTTCTCGCTGGGGCAGGCGGGCTTCATGCTCATTGGCGCGTATACCTACTCGATCTTCACCATGCCGGTCGAAGTCAAGATGACCGAGCAGGTGTATAAGTATTATGCCAGCGCCATTCACTTTGACACGGGCATCTTCGTCGGCCTCATCTGCGCGGGGCTTGCCGCGGCGCTGTTTGCGGCGCTGATCGGCCTGCCGGTGCTCCGACTCAAGTCGGACTACCTCGCGATTGCGACCATCGGTTTTGCGGAGATCATTCGCGCCATCTTCCAGTGGGACGTGCTGGGCCCCATCACCAACGGCGCGAACGTCATGCGCGAATACCTCGACCTCACCGACGTGAAGATTCCGTTTACGGACATTCCGTTTCCGCCGACGCTGTACGTCTTTCTCGCGGCGGGCGTCTGCATTGCGCTGATCGTGCTACTCATCAACTCGTCCTACGGGCGCGCGTTTAAGGCGATTCGGGACGACGAGGTCGCGGCGGAGGCAATGGGCATCAACCTCTTTAAGCACAAGGAGATGAGCTTTGTCATCAGCTCGTTCTTCGCGGGCGTTTCCGGCGCGCTGCTGGCCATGTACCAGTACACCGTGCAGGCGGCGCAGTTCAAGAGCGCGATGACCTACGAAATTCTGCTGATCGTCGTCATCGGCGGCATCGGCTCCATCTCCGGCAGCTGCATTGCGAGCTTCCTCTACATTGCCGCTTCCGAGTGGTGGCTCCGCGGTCTCGACATGGGCAAGTTCCTCGGTATCGAGGCGCCAAACCTCTTCCGCTCCGGCTTTCGGCGGTTTGTGTTCTCCATCATCATCATGGCGATCGTTCTGTTCTTCTCCAGAGGATTGATGGGCGACAAGGAGATTTCGTTCGGAGGACTCATCAAGCGGTTTAACAAGTCCAAACCTGTCAAAGCGGCGAAGGGAGGCGGTATCGATGCCTGAACACGTTCTGCGCATGGAGCATGTAACCATGCAATTCGGCGGCGTCGTCGCCGTCAACAACCTGTCCCTTGAGGTAAATCAGGGTGAGATCGTCGCGCTCATCGGCCCGAACGGCGCGGGCAAGACGACCGCGTTTAACTGCATTACCGGTATCTACGACCCCACCAACGGGCTGATTCAGTTCAACGACAAGACCATCGTGGCAAACCACCCACGCGGCAAGATGAAGAAGCTCTATGCGGGCGAATACGCGGACAAATATGTTTCGATGCGCACCGTCGACCCGACGCCGGATATGGTGACCAAGCTTGGCATTGCGCGTACCTTCCAGAACATTCGGCTTTGGAAGAGCATGACGGTGTTTGACAACGTGCTCACCGCCAAGCACATGCGCGCCAAACAGAACGTGTTTACCGCGACGCTGCGCCTGACGCATAAGGAAGAGAAGCGCATGCGCGAGGAAACCGCCGCGCTGCTCGAGGAGCAGAACCTGCTGCAATATGCGGGCGATCTCGCGGTGAGCTTGCCCTACGGCCTGCAGCGTCGCCTGGAGATTGCGCGCGCGCTCGCAACCGACCCGAAGCTGCTGCTGCTGGACGAACCCGCGGCGGGCATGAACCCGCAGGAAACGCAGGAGCTCGGCGAGTTCATCGTTCAGATTAAAAACAAGTACGACCTGACGGTCTTCATGATTGAGCACCATATGGATCTCGTCATGCAGTTTTCCGACCGGATCTACGTCATTGACTTCGGCCGGCTCATCAGCCAAGGAACGCCCGCCGTCGTGCAGGCGGATCCGAAGGTCATCAACGCGTATCTGGGGGTGGGCGAATGAGCGAGACAATCTTAAGCATCAAGGATCTAAAGGTCAACTACGGCGGCATCGAAGCGGTCAAGGGCATCAGCTTTGACGTGCCCAAGGGCGACATCGTCACCCTGATTGGCGCAAACGGCGCGGGCAAGAGCTCAACGCTGCGCGCGATCGTCGGCCTCGTAAAACCCAAGGGCGGCACGATCGAGTTCGAGGGCGAGAACATCGCGGGCAAGGACACGACAAACATCGTTGCCAAGGGCATTACGCTCGTTCCGGAAGGGCGCCGCATCTTTCCCGACCTGACGGTCTACGAAAACCTCCGCGTCGGCGCGTATATGCGAAACGACGACATTACGCCGGACATCAACTGGGTCTACGAACTGTTTCCGCGGCTCAAGGAGCGCTCCTGGCAGCCGGGCGGCACGCTCTCCGGTGGCGAGCAGCAGATGCTCGCGGTCGGCCGCGCGCTCATGAGCCGCCCCAAGCTGATGATGATGGACGAGCCTTCGCTGGGCCTGGCTCCGTTGATTGTGCGAGATATCTTCAGCATCATCAAGGAGATCAACAAGCGCGGCGTGACGATTCTACTCATCGAGCAGAACGCGAACATGGCGCTCTCCACGGCGCACACGGGCTATGTGCTCGAAACGGGGCGCATCACGCTCTCCGGCCCGGGCAAGGAGCTGCTCGCCAACGAGGCGGTCAAGGCGGCGTACCTCGGAACCTGATTCGATCCACACAAACAAAGAACCCGACTTTTAATAGTCGGGTTCTTTTTCTTGTGGTGATGCTATTTTGAAAGAGCAGTCTATTTCTTCTCGCTCTTGAGCAGTTCTTCGAGCGTATCCGCCAGACCGTTCAGCCAGTCGCCCTCGAAGAGCTCAATCAGCCCCGCGTCGCAGGCGGTCGCGAGATCCTGTTGAATCGGCAGTTCGGCGGTCGCGGGGATGCTGTATTTCTTCGCAAGATCCGCAATGTTCGTTTCGCCGAACGGATGGATGACCTCTTCGCAGCCGGGGCATTTGACGTAGCTCATGTTCTGCACGAGTGCGAGCACGGGAATCTTCATGAGCTCCGCCATGCGCACGGCTTTTTCGACGATCATGCCGACGAGCTGCTGCGGCGAGGTGACGACGATGATGCCGTCCACGGGAATCGACTGGAACACCGTCAGCGGAACGTCGCCCGTTCCCGGCGGCATGTCGATGAACATTACATCCACGCTGCCCCAGAGCACGTCCGTCCAGAACTGTTTCACGGAGCCCGCAATGATCGGCCCGCGCCAGACGACGGGATCGGTCTCCTCTTCGAGCAGCAGGTTCATGCTCATGACCTCGACACCGGTCTTCGACAGCGCGGGAAAGATCCCCTGGTCGGAACCGCTGGCGCGCTCATGCAGGCCAAACGCCTGCGGAATCGATGGGCCGGTGATGTCCGCGTCCAGAATCGCGGTGCGATAGCCCCGGCGGCGCAGCAGCACCGCAAGAAGCGAGGTGATCATGGATTTTCCAACGCCGCCCTTGCCGCTGACAACGCCGATGACCTTCTTGACGTGGGTCAGTACGTGCGGCGCTTCAATGAGGCTGGCGGGTTCGCGGCTGGAACAGCTGGCCGAGCAGCTGGAGCAATCGTGGGTGCAATCTTCCATTTTATAATGACGTCCTTTTGCTTGGATTGCCGGTACCCCGGCGTTTTTCATTATACGCGCCACAGGGGACGTGTCAACCGCGCGGCGTGCAATTATCGTGAGGAAGTCACCGCCGCGGGGTGGGGAATTGTGAAGAACGCGCGCGGGATTGTTCGCAATTTGTTGGTTTGGCAATTTTTACGCGGATATGCTATGATAGCGAGCGAGGGATACGAACATGGCGAACACCAAAACAAACGAGGAACCCAGAGAGGTTCGGCGAATCCGCGTTGCGCGGCGCTCGATGCTGTATATCGTGCGCACGCTGCTGTTGATTCTGCTGGCGGTGATCTTTTGCATCGGCGCGTTTCTAACCGCCGAACGGATGTCCAACCTCTACATACTGGCTTCCGAAGGCATGGCGCTGCGCGCGGACTGCGTGTTGGCGGACGGCGCGCGAAACGATCTGGAGGAGTATTTTACCCTGACGTTTCTGCAGAACGACCCTGCCATGACGGACACCACCTATTCGAACTATACGATTACGAGCTACAACTACGATCTGACGATCGACAAGATCTCCGTGCTGCCCTGGTCGATGAGCGCGACGGTCATCGCGACCGAGCGCGTTTCCATCAAGGGCGAAATCAACGCGGATCAGATTTCCGAAGGCCAGAGCGCGGGCGATTATCCCCCGCCGGAGTGGACGCCCGTTCGTTATAAGATTACGTTTATCAACACAAACGCGCGCTGGTACATCTCCGAATTGACGGTGCTGGAGGAGAATCCGGATATGTCGAACCTCGGCACTCCGGACATGAACCAATCCCCGATTCCGGCTGCGACGCCGACGCCGAAGCCGACGGACGCACCCACGCAAGCACCATGACCGACTCGCTTCTTCCGGCGGGACGTCCCGCCCTCTGCCTTGCCCCGATGGCGGGGTTTTCGGATCGCCCGTTTCGCCAGCTCTGCCTGGAGTACGGGGCGGATCTCGTTACAACCGAAATGATCAGCGCCAAGGGCCTGCGCTACAAAAGCGAGAAGACCCGGG
>CAZDXW010000049.1:0-4498 GCA_964509485.1 uncultured Christensenella sp. | reverse complement strand
ACAACCGAAATGATCAGCGCCAAGGGCCTGCGCTACAAAAGCGAGAAGACCCGGGCGCTGTATTTTGCAAAGCCGGAGGATGCGCCGTTCGGCGTGCAGCTCTTTGGCAGCGAGCCGGAGACGCTGGCCAACGCGGTTCCGATTCTGGAGAACGATCTCGGTGGGCAGTTGCGCTTCATTGACCTCAACATGGGCTGCCCCGCGCCAAAGATCGCAGGCAACGGGGACGGCAGCGCCCTGATGCTCGATCTACCGCTCGCGGGGCGCATCATCGAGGCGGTGGTCAACCGCGCGCATGTGCCGGTGAGTGTGAAGTTTCGAAAGGGCTGGGACGCAGCGCATGTAAACGCGCCGGAGTTCGCCCGCGTTTGCCAGGAGAGCGGCGCGTCGCTCGTGACCATTCACGGACGAACGCGCGAACAGCAGTATTCCGGCGTGGCGGATCGCACCTGCATGGCGGCGGTCAAGCGGGCGGTGTCGATTCCGGTGCTGGCCAATGGAGACGTGCACGACGCGAAAAGCGCGCTGGACACGCTAAGCGAAACCGGCTGCGACGGCGTGATGCTCGGCCGCGGCGCGCTGGGAAATCCGTTTGTGTTTGACGAGATTCGCTCTGCACTGGAAGGCAGACCGTACTCGCCGCCAACAGAGCAGGAACGGCGCGAGCTTGCCCTGCGGCACGCGCGCATGGCGCTGGCGGAAAAGGGCCCGCACGCGATGATTGAGCTCAGAAAGCACCTTGGGTTTTACCTGCGCGGCACGCGGGACGCGGCAAAGCTCAGAACCCGCATCAATACCTGCAAAACGCTCGAAGAGCTCGAAGAAATATGGGGTTGACACGACTTTTTTGCACCAATATAATAGGTAAACACGAGGGTGGCGCGCGATTGCGCCGTTCACTCTAGAAGGAGAAACCAAAGATGGCAGATATCTGGCTTACGCCCGAAGAAATCACAAAGCGCGAGGAGCGCCTGGAGTTTCTGAAAACCACCCGCCGTCTCGAGATTGCCGAGCAGCTGAAGATTGCCCGCGCGTTTGGGGATCTCTCCGAAAACGCGGAGTATGACGCGGCAAAGAACGAGCAGGCGAAAAACGAATACGATATCGTACAACTCGAAAACGAGCTCAAGAACGCGAAGGTGATTGACGAGTCGGCAATCGACTACAACACCGTCGGCGTTGGCGCAACGGTAAAGCTCTCCGACATGAACGATAAAACGAAGAAATACACCTTCCAAATCGTCGGCAGTGCGGAGGCCGATCCGGTCAACGGGCGCATCTCGAACGAGTCGCCCATTGGCAAGGCGGTTCTGGGACACAAATCCGGCGATGTGGTCGAGGTGGTTACCCCCGGCGGCATGCTGAAGCTGAAGGTCACGGCAATCGGTAAGTAAGGCATACGATACAAACGGGGGCGAATCAGCCCCCGTGTTTTTTAGTGATCAGGAATGAGGAGAGAGAAGCAATGGAACAACCGACCTTGGAACAGGAAGTTCAACAGGAATTGACGCAGGAGCAGCTTTCCGAGCTGTTGCAGATTCGCCGGGACAAGCTCAGCGCGCTGCAGGCGGAAGGTAAGGACCCGTTTGCCAATACAACCTACGATGTTTCGCATTTCAGCACGGATATTCTGAACGCCGGCGCGCCCGAAGAGGGAACGCGAAAAGAGGTGTCCATCGCGGGGCGCATGGTCTCGCGTCGCATCATGGGCAAGGCCAGCTTTGCGCACCTGCTCGACGCGAAAGGACGCATTCAGGTGTACTGCAAGCGGGACGACCTCGGCGAGGAAGTCTACGACGCGTTCAAGACCTTTGACATTGGCGACGTGGTCGGGGTCAAGGGCTATGTGTTTGTGACCCGCACTGGGGAGATCAGCGTACACGCCGAATCGATTGTGCTGCTGAGCAAGTCGCTTCGTCCGCTGCCGGAGAAGTTCCATGGCCTCAAGGACCCGGAGCTGCGCTACCGTCAGCGTTTCGTCGACCTGATTGTGAACCCCGAAGTGCGGGATATGTTTCAAAAGCGGAGCCGGATCATTTCGGAAATTCGCCGCCGAATGGACGAGCGGGGATTCATCGAGGTGGAAACACCCGTGCTCAACACGACGGCCAGCGGCGCTTCCGCCCGCCCGTTTGTGACGCATCACAAGACGCTCGATCTTGATATGTACCTGCGCATCGCTACCGAGCTGCACCTCAAGGAATGCATCGTCGGCGGTCTGGAGCGCGTCTACGAGATCGGCCGCCTGTTCCGCAACGAAGGCATGGACGCGATGCACAACCCCGAATTCACGACCATTGAGGCGTATCAGGCGTATACGGATTACCACGGCATGATGGAGCTCGCGGAGGACCTGATTTCGCGTTGCAGCCTCGCCGTGAACGGCACGACGCAGATTACCTATCAGGAGATGGATATCGACCTCACGCCGCCGTTTGCGCGGGTGACGATGAACGACGCGGTCAGGCAGGTCACGGGCGTGGACTTCTACGCCTGCGCTTCGGATGAGGAAGCGCGCGAGAAGGCCAAGGCGCTCAAGATGGAGGTCAAGGACAAGACCGCGAGCAAGGGCAAGCTGCTGGCGGAGGCGTTTGACGCGTTCGTTGAAGAGACACTGATTCAGCCGACGTTCATCATTGACTATCCGGTGGAGATTTCGCCGCTGAGCAAGCGCAAGCCCTCCGCGCCGCACATTACGGAGCGCTTTGAGCTCTTCATTGGCGGTCACGAGTACGCAAACGCGTTCTCCGAGCTCAACGACCCCGTCGATCAGCGCGGACGGTTTGTCCAGCAGGCGCAGGAACGCGCCAAGGGCGACGACGAAGCGATGATGATTGACGAGGACTTCTGCCTCGCGCTGGAATACGGCATGCCCCCGACGGGCGGCATCGGCATTGGCATCGACCGGCTGGTCATGCTGCTGACCAACGCCGCGAGCATTCGGGACGTGCTGCTCTTCCCGACCATGAAGCCAATTAAGTAGGCGATACCGGGGATATGCCTTAACACAGCATATCCCTTTCTTTATCATGTGTGACGAGGAACGGGGGGTTATATGGAGCAATTAGCGAAGCCGCGGACGGAGCGAATACCGGGTCTTGATTTGCTGAAAGCCGTCGCCATTCTGCTGGTCGTGTTCGTGCACGACAACGACAGCTTCATCGACTTTCTGGCAAAGCCGGACGTGTGGACCTTTTCGAATTACGGACTTTACGCGCTGATTGCCCTCTGCGTGCCGATTCTGTTTCTGGTCAACGGTGCGCTCGTCATGAACAAACCGTTCGAGGCGAAGTGGTTCTTTCAAAAGACGGTCAAGATTGCCTTGCTCACCGTCATATGGGGCGTGTTGACGCTTGCGGCGCTCATGCTGCTGCACGGAGACACCTTCTCCATTGGTACGTTCCTGCGGAATCTCTGGTACTGGAAACAGGACTACATCAACCACCTCTGGTTCTTTCAGACAATGGTCATGATCTACCTGTTCCTGATCGTGCTCATTCCCGCGTGGCAGGCGAGGACGGACGCATTCCGCATCTTCTTCCTTTGCCTTCTGGCGCTGACGGCGGGGAACGCGCTCCTGCTAGCGGGCGCCAACGTGTTTCAGGCGCTGTTCCGAATTGACGTCATCCAAGGTCAGTTCAATTTCTTTAATGAGTTCAATCCGTTCATCGGCAACTTTGGGTACTCCTTTGCCTACGTGCTCCTCGGCGGCTGGATGTTTGCCAATCTGGAGCGCTTCCGCACGAAGCGTTGGCGTGCAATTGCGCTCGGTACGTTTCTGGCAGCCATGCTGCTGTTCATCGGGTACGGTATACTGCTGAGCTACAGCAAGGGAGAGAGGTACCTCTTTGGAACGGTGGACTACGGATCGATCTTTGCGTTTGTTGCAACGGCGAGCCTGTTTGTGCTCTCTCTTGGCTATTCGGGAAACGGGTTCTTTGGCAGAGTCGTGGCGCTGGTCGGCCGAAACACGATTGCGGTCTACCTGCTGCACCGTATGGTCAGCTTTTTAGTCTGGCGCTATCTATACGGAATCTCGCATCTCGTCGTGTTTAGCTTCGCAGTTTCCGCCGTTACGGTTCTGCTCTGCGCGCTGGCGGGCGAAGGACTGCGACGGATTCCCGGCGTTCGATGGCTGTTTTCCATATAGTGTCTACTGCTGAAAACCGCCTCCTCCGGGAGGCGATTTTTGCGTTTTGAGGCCATTTTTAAAATGAAATCAAAGTATATTGAAAAACGGAGAAAACGAGAGTTTTAGAACAAACGAGCAGGTTATTTTTGAATGAATCAGGATATTACAGGAATTTTACAGAAATTTGACGATAATGCTTGGGTAAGCGCTTTGTCTTGAGCCCGTTCCGCTGTTATACTAACAAAGCTGTCGCACGAGACAACCGAAACAAACACGGCGGCGCGGGACAAAGCCGGTTCGGCTAAGACCCGGAGCACCTTGAAAACTATATAGTGCAAGAAGAAACAACAAGCCAGTAATTCTGAG
>CAZDXW010000048.1:0-24829 GCA_964509485.1 uncultured Christensenella sp. | reverse complement strand
GCGACCACCGGAATCGGGTTGGCCGCGCGCTTGGCGCGCCGTAGCCCCCGCTGTTTCTCGATTTCGCCGAGCTCCTGCTCGAGTTCAAACACGCGCCGCCGAATTCTGCGGCGGTCGATCTCCAGCTTTTTTTCGCCGGGGCCGCGCATGCCGACGCCGGAGGCACCCTGCCGGGAGAGTACCTTGCCCATGCCGAGCAAGCGAGGCAGTCGATATTTGAGCTGCGCAAGCTCCACCTGAAGCTTGCCCTCGCGCGACTGCGCGCGCTGCGCGAAGATATCAAGAATCAGCATCGTCCGGTCGATGATCGGCAGCCCCAGAATCAGCTCCAGATTGCGCAGCTGAATGGCCGAGAGCTCGTCGTCGAACACGAAGATATCCGCTTCTACGGCGGAGGCGGTCAGAGCGAGCTCTTCCGCCTTGCCGGAGCCGATGTAGGTGCCCGCGTCGATCGCGCGGCGCCGCTGCTGCTCCTTGGCGACGACCTTGATCCCCGCCGTCTCGCAGAGTTCCGCGAGTTCCGAGAGCGTATCGTAGCCGTCCGCGGATTCAATGCCCGCGAGCACGGCGCGATCCGGCTTGATCTCGACGATGTTATACGTGTCGCTGAGCAGACGCTTGTCCGCGTCCAGAATTGCGTCCATGAGCTGCTTTTGCGGCAGGTGGTGCGCGCGCATCGGCCCGTACCAAACGGGTTTGCGTTCCTCGCCCTCCATGTCGCCAATGAACGCGGCATATACGCTGCTCGCAACGCCGTCCTTGACGCCGATGGCGCACATGGCGTCGAGCCGCAGCGCGTTGAGTGAGCCAAGGTCAACGTCCGAGAGATAGCCCGTTTCGTTCGGATGCGTATGGATGCAGCGCACGCCGCTGAGGCGGTCGATGTTGCGCACGAGGCGCATCTCTTCCATATGGACGGAGTGGTCGTCGCCGACGCGAACGTCCTCAATCTTGCCCGCGCGGGACACGTAAACGAGCACCTCGCGGTTGATGATGGACGTAAAGCGAACGAGCGCGTCCAAGACCTCGTCCGAGAGAAAATCGTCCGCCGACATCTCCATGTCGTAGAGCAGCAGCATCTCGTTGAGAACGATGTCGCGTATGCCGTTGATGTTACCGTGAATCTCTTTTTTCATGTAAGCTTCTTTGTTTCCGTTTCTTCACAATTGCTGTTCTGCCCTATTTACGCGGCTTTCCGCGCATACGCGTATCATACCATTCCGCGCGCCTATTGACAACGACTTCGCGTGCTGATATATTCGTAAGCACTTAACTGTTAACCGGTTCATTGTTGTGAGCCGGTCATTGAAACGGAGGCCGCGCCTTGGATCAACACGGGTTGGGAAAGCGCATTATGCTGCTGCACATGCTGCGGCGGCGCACGATGCATGATTTAAACAGCGAAAATGAAATCGTCCCGGGGCAGTATCCCCTGCTCAACTATTTGAGCAAAAACCCCGATGCATCGCAGCAGGATCTGGCGAGCATGCTCTTTGTTTCGCCCGCTTCCGTCGCGCAGTCGACCAAGAGGCTTCAAAGCGCAGGGTTGCTGGAGAAGACGAGCGATCCGGACAATCTTCGCAAGAACCGGCTCCGCATCACGCCGACCGGGCAAGCGATTGTCGACTCGTTTCATTCGCTCGTTGAGATCGTCGATCAAAAGACGTTTCACGGGTTCAACGACGAAGAGCTCCTGCAGCTGCAGGAGTTTCACAACCGAATGATTCAAAACCTCGCGACAGAGGAGGATCTCGATACGCTCCGCGAGATGGAGCAGATGGATTCCGTCCCCGAAATCGATCGCGTTCAGTCCAAACAGAACGGAGGAAAATAGACCCCCATGCTCAAAAAACTCTCCGCCTATATCGGCAAATACAAACTGCAGGCGCTGCTCTCGCCCATCCTCGTATTGTTCGAGGTGGTGCTGGAGGTGTTCATTCCCTTGCTCATGGGCAAGATCGTCGACATTGGCATTCCGAATAAGGACTTTGGCTATATTCTCAAGATGGGCGGACTGATGGTGGTCATGGCCGTTGGCGCGCTCGTTTTTGGCGCGCTCTGTGCGCGCGTCGCCGTCGTCGCCAGCAACGGCATGGCAACGAACCTGCGCAAGGGCTTGTTCACGAAGATCGAATCGTTCTCGTTTAAGAACACCGACCGTTTTACAACGCCCTCGCTCATCACGCGACTGACGAACGACGTCAACAACATTCAAAACTCGTTTCAAATGATCATTCGCATGCTCGCGCGCGCGCCGTTCATGCTGATTCTTGCGACCGTGATGGCCTATCGCATCAGTCCGCGGCTTTCGATTGTGATTCTCAGCGCGATTCCAACGCTGGCAATCGTCGTCGGTCTACTCGCAAAGGCCGCCTTCCCGCGCTTTGAAATCATGCTCAAGAAATACGACAGCATGAACGCGCGGGTACAGGAAAACCTCGTCGCCATCCGCGTGGTCAAGGCGTTTGTGCGCGGGGATTATGAGTCCGTCAAATTCAAGGACGCGGCGGCCGCGCTGAAAAACGCGCAGCGCAAGGCGGAGAAGATTCTCGTGCTCGCCATGCCCATCATGCAGATTACGATGTACGTCAGCATCCTGTTCGTGCTCTACCTCGGCGGAAAGGACATTCTCGCAGGCAACTTGATGACCGGCCAGCTCATGAGCTTTATCAGCTACATTACGCAGATTCTGATGTCGCTGATGATGATTCTCATGGTGTTTGTCACGCTGGTAATCTCCAGCGCGTCCGCCAAGCGCATTATCGAGGTGCTGGACGAAGTTCCCGCCATCAACGATGACGCGGCGGACACCGCCCTCACGGTAAACGACGGTAGCATCGAGTTTCGCAACGTGACCTTCAGCTACGCGGACAGCGGGGAAAACCCCGCGCTCTCGAACATCAACCTCTCCATTCGCTCCGGTGAGACCATCGGCATCATCGGCGGCTCCGGCTCGGCGAAAACAACGCTGGTGCAGCTCATCCCCCGCCTTTACGAAGTGTTCTCCGGCGAGGTGCTCGTCGCCGGGCACAACGTGAAGGATTATAAGATCGAGTCCCTCCGTGAGAGCATTGGCATGGTGCTGCAAAAGAACGTGCTGTTCTCCGGAACCATCAAGGACAACCTCCGCTGGGGCAATCCTTTGGCAACAGACGAGGAGATCACCGCCGCTTGTCAGGCGGCGCAGGCCGACGTGTTCATTCGCTCGTTCCCGAACGGCTACGACACCGTACTGGGTCAGGGCGGCGTCAACCTCTCCGGCGGGCAGAAGCAGCGCCTCTGCATCGCGCGGGCGCTGGTCAAGAACCCGAAGATTCTGATTCTGGACGACTCGACCTCCGCGGTCGATACGGCGACGGACGCAGCCATCCGCACGGCGTTTTCCGAAAAGCACGGCGACGCGACGACGATCATCATCGCCCAGCGCATCACCTCCGTGATGGACGCAGATCGAATCGTCGTGTTGCAGGACGGCGCAATCGACGGCGTCGGTACGCACGAAGAGCTGCTGGCGACCAACGAAATCTATCGGGATGTGTACACGTCCCAGCAAAAGGGGGTGGCGTAAATGCCGGGTCCCATGGCACCGGGCGCGCACGGCGCGCAACGAAAACCGAAAAACGCGGGAAAGACGTTTGGCCGGCTGGCCGGATACTTCAAGCCGCATCTGTTTAGCCTGATTGTCATCATCGTCGGCCTGCTCATCTCGGCGGGCGCGGGCGTTGCAGGCACGTATCTGCTCAAGCCAATCATCAACCAGATTGAGCAGATGGTGCAGACGAAGTCCAGCGACTTTACGGTGTTCTTTACCTACCTCGGCATTCTCGCCGCGGTCTATGGCGTCGGCGCGCTGATGACCTACGTCGTCAACCGCCTGATCGTCAACGTGTCCACCGCGACGCTGGAGGCGGTTCGTGTCGACATGTTTACGAAGCTGGAGCAGCTCCCTCTGCGCTACTTTGATTCACAGACACACGGCGAGATCATGAGCCGCTTTTCCAACGATACGGACGCGCTGCGCGAAATGCTTGGGCAAGGTCTGCCCTCGCTGATTACGAGCGTCATCAGCGTCGCCGGTATTCTGGTCATGATGCTGGTGTTATCGCCAATTCTGACCGCGCTTGTGCTGGTGTTTTTCGCGCTGATGCTGCTCGTTGTCAAAAAGCTCGGCGGAAAGTCCTCCTTCTACTTCGGCAAGCGGCAAAAGTCGCTCGCGGAGGTCAACGGCTACATTGAGGAAATGATCGAAGGCCAGCGCGAGGTCAAAGTGTTCTGCCGCGAAGAGGCGGTTGCCAACGAATTTGAGCAAAAGAACGAAACGCTCCGCCAGACCTCCACCTCCGCAATGACCTACGCGATGATGCTGATGCCCATCATGGGCAACCTCAGCTATGCGCTCTATGCGGCGGTTGCCGCGGCGGGCGCGGCGCTCGCGATTCTCGGGCGCGCGGACATCGGCACGCTCGCGGCGTTTCTGCAATACACGCGTTCGTTCAGCCAGCCGATTGTGCAGGCTTCCCAGCTCTTTAACGGCTTTATCAGCGCGCTGGCGGGTGCGGAACGCATCTTTGAGCTCATCGATTCCAAGCCGGAGGTGGACGAAGGCACCGTCACGCTCGTCAACGTTGAGCAAGATGAGCAGGGTCAACTGCGCGAGGTCGCCTGCTGCACGAATCAGTGGGCCTGGAAGCGCCCCGTCGACGGCGGATTCGAATACGTCGAACTCAAGGGCGACGTGCGGTTCCACGACGTCACCTTCCGTTACGACGAGCAGGTGGACGTGCTTAAAAACGTCAACCTCTTCGCCAAGCCCGGCCAGAAGATCGCGTTTGTCGGCTCCACCGGCGCGGGCAAGACGACGATTACGAACCTGATCAACCGCTTCTACGACGTGCAGAAGGGTTCCATCACCTACGACGGCATCGACGTCAAGCAGATTAAAAAGGACGATCTGCGCCGCTCGCTTTCCATGGTGCTGCAGGACACGCATCTGTTTACCGGCACCGTGCGCGACAACATTCGCTACGGTCGGCTGGACGCGACGGACGAGGAGATTGTAGAGGCGGCGAAGCTCGCCAACGCGCATTCGTTCATCAAGCACCTGCCGCAGGGGTACGACACCGTGCTCACCGCCGACGGCGCAAACCTCTCGCAGGGACAGCGTCAGTTGCTCGCGATTGCGCGCGCGGCGGTCGCCAACCCGCCTGTGCTGATTCTGGACGAAGCGACCAGCAGCATTGACACCCGCACGGAAGCGTTGATTGAAAAGGGCATGGATCGGCTCATGGGCGGGCGTACGGTATTCGTGATTGCGCACCGGCTCTCGACCGTTCGCAACAGCAACGCCATTCTCGTGCTGGAGCACGGCGAGGTCATTGAGCGCGGCGACCACGAGGACCTGCTCGCCCAGCAAGGCAAGTACTTCCAGCTCTACATGGGCATGTTCGAGCTTTCCTGATCGAACGCAAGCACAAAAAAGCCCGAAGGCGATTGCCTTCGGGCTTTTTCTAATACATTGCTTATTTAGCATTCTTCTCGTCTTCGTCGAAGTTGAACGCGGAGGAGGGCATGGACGAACCGCCCTTGGACGCGCCGGAAGAGGCGGCACGCTTTGCCTGCGCTTCCTTATCGACAAACTTGCGCATCTTGACGACGAGCAGCACGATGAGTCCCAGCGTAATCGCGAGCGCGGCGTATGAAATCACGTTGAGCACGGTCGGCGTGAGAAACGCGAACGCGCCGAGATCCTTGGTCGCAACCAGATCATACACGGCCGCGGTGGTTCCGACCGCCGGGGTCACTTCCTGATAGGTATAGAACGTGCTGCGCAGCAGCGACGCGCCGCTGTTGATGATCATGGCGATGCCAAGGAAGATGTAGATCTTGCGGGAGAGCTGCTTGAACTCCTCCTCTTTGCCTTCCTTGATGTTTTCTACGCTGTAGAGGCGTCCTTTGCCGACGATTCCGGCATAGAGAACGTACACCGAAATGGCGAGCAGCAGCCAGTCGAACATTGATAATGAACTAGACATGTTTGATTACTCCTTAATAATTGAGTTTATTTCTGCGGCCAAACGCAGTTGGTTTTACAGCTTCTTCAGTTTGGGGCCGTTCGCCGTATCCTCTACGGTAAAGCCCATCTCCTTCAGCGCGTCGCGAATCTGATCCGCGCGCGAAAAGTCCTTCGCCTTGCGCGCCGCCTGCCGCTCTTCGAGCAGCTCCAGCGCCTTTGCGGGAAATTCCTCTTCCGCTTTGTGCACGAGCAGTCCGAGCACGCCCGTCAGCTCGTCGTAGACGATGCGCGCGCGATCCAGCGCGGCTTTTCCGCGCGGAACGCTCACGAAGGTATTGGAAGCACGCGCAAACTCAAACAGCGCGCCCAGCGCGTCCGCCGTGTTCAAGTCGTCGTCCATTGCGTCGCAGAAGCGGCTCTTGAGCGCTTCTACCTGTTCGAGGAACGCCGTGTCCTCCTCTGTTCCCTCCGGCGCAACGGCCGCTTCCGCGAGCCGCTCCTGTGCGGTGCGCAGGCGCTCCAAGGCGCTTTCCGCCTGCAAAATCAGCTCGCGCGAGAAGTTTACGGGGTTACGGTACTGCACGCTGAGCATGAACATGCGGACGGCTTCGAGGTCAAACTCCGCCGCGATGTCGCGAACGGTAAAAAAGTTGTTGAGCGACTTGCTCATCTTCTGGTTGTCGACGTTGATGTAGCCGTTGTGCATCCAGTAGCGCGCAAACGGTTTCCCCGTCGCGGCTTCGCTCTGCGCTATTTCGTTCTCATGGTGCGGAAAGATCAGATCCTGCCCGCCCGCGTGGATGTCAAACGTTTCGCCGAGGATGTTCATGCTCATCGCCGAGCACTCAATGTGCCAGCCCGGCCTGCCCTTGCCCCAGGGCGATTCCCAGCTTGGTTCGCCGGGTTTTTCCGCCTTCCAGAGCGCGAAATCGAGCGGATCGCGCTTTGCCTCGTCCGGATCGACGCGCGCGCCGTTCTCCAGATCGTCTATGTTCTGACCGGAGAGTTTTCCATAGCCCGGAAAGCTGCGAACGGAAAAGTAGACGTCCCCGTCCGGCGTGGCATAGGCGTGCCCTTTTTGAATCAACGTCTCCACAAGGTGAATGATCTCGCCGATATGCTCCGTCGCGCGCGGGTTCACCGTCGCGCGCTGAACGCCGAGCGCGTCCGCGTCGTGATAGTATTCCTTGATAAAGCGCTCGCCGAGCTCCTTGACCGTGGTTCCCTCTTCGTTTGCGCGGCGAATCATCTTGTCGTCAATATCCGTAAAGTTCTGCACAAACCGAACCTTGTAGCCGCGGTATTCCAGGTAGCGGCGCATCGTGTCGAATACGATAAACGGGCGCGCGTTGCCGATGTGGAAGTAGTTGTAAACCGTCGGTCCGCAGGCGTACATGGAGATTTGCCCGGGTACGAGCGGAACGAGTTCTTCCTTCTTGCGCGTCATCGTATTGTAGATCTGCATGGTGTTTCCTCCGTATCTGTTCACTATATCACAAATTGCATTTCTCGTCGCGTAGTTTGCGGCGTTGTTTGGCTATTTTTGCTTCAATTGCGCTTCCAGCGCGTCCAGCCGTTTCTTCATCTGCTGCAACTGGAGTTCCACCGGGTCGGGCAGATCGACCTGATCGAGATCAACGCCCTCCTCGCCCGAGAGCCCCTCCTTGCGACGAACGCACTTATCCGAATCCGTACACTCACAGTTGCCGTCGTCACACATGCCGACGCGCTCGCAGGGCACCTTGCAGCCGTAGAGACGCACCACGTGACCCGGCACGCCGACCACAGTGGAAAACGGCGGAACGTCCTGCAGCACAACCGCGCCCGCGCCAATCTTCGCATGATCGCCCACGTTCAGCGGGCCAAGCACCTTTGCGCCCGCGGAGATGGTCACATGATCGCCCACCGTCGGGTGGCGTTTGCCGGTGTGTTTGCCGGTTCCGCCGAGCGTCGCGCCCTGATAGATGGTCACGTCGTCGCCAATCACCGCCGTTTCGCCGATGACAACGCCAACGCCGTGGTCAATGAACAGGCGCTGCCCGATTGTCGCGCCGGGGTGAATGTCGATTCCCGTCGTAAAGCGGCACCATTCGGACGTCATTCGCGCGAGCAAATGCAATCCGTGCCGGTAGAAATAGTTTGCGCGCCGGTGCATCCGTACCGCGCGAAATCCCGGGTAGCAAAGCAGCACTTCCAACGCGGATTTTGCGGCGGGGTCGCGTTTGAGCACCGCCTGAATGTCGCTGTTCAGCGTTTTAAACATAGAAGAACCCTTCCTCCGTCTCCGGTCGCTCTTGAAACGCCGGTATAAATAGAAAATGCGCACCCATCATAAAGACGAATGCGCATCGCGGTTCCACTTTACTTGGAGAAAACAGCAGTCCTCTCCCACTCAATAGCCATAACGCGGCCTCTGCGTCCGCCGATACTTGCCCAAAATACGGACTTTGTCGGCGGCGGCTTTCGGAAGGCACTTCGGCGCGAACTTGTCCGGGTTGGCTTTCAGCCGGTGACCAACCCTCTCTTGGGACGCAGTGGTTGCGCGTACTCTTTTCCGATCGACGCTTTTGTCGGATTTTGTTTCTATTAGTGTATGGGAAACCGGGTGGAATTGTCAAGAACGATTGTGATTTTCTCACGGAAGTTGTCCGGTGGATTTCGCCCCCTTCCCCCTTGTCAAAACGGCGTTTGTGGGCGATAATAAGATGTTTATTATCTGCACCGGGAAGTTCGGAGCTTCGAAGCGATAATAAGACGTTTGTATATTTCGTTGAGGTGACTGGAAATGAGAATGAGCGAACTCGTCGGCGAGCGTTACAAGGAAAAACCCGCCGATTGCACGATTGAGAGCCATGCGCTGATGGTGCGCGGCGGCTATATCAAGCAGGTAAACACCGGCAGCTACACGCTGCTGCCTCCGGCGCGGCGCATTACGCAGAAGATTGAACGCATCATCCGCGAGGAGATGGACGCCATCGACGGGCAGGAAGTGCTCTTTCCCGTCGTGCTGCCCGCCGACCTCTGGAAGGAAAGCGGCCGATTCACGAGCGTCGGCAAGGAGCTGCTTCGCCTCACCGATCGTTTGGGCGCGGATCTGGTGCTCGGCATGACGCATGAGGAAGCGGCGGTGCACCTCGCGCGCGACGCGGCCAAGAGCTACGCCAAGTACCCGTTCATGATCTATCAGATTCAAACCAAGTTTCGGGACGAACCCCGCGCGCGCGGCGGTCTGATTCGCGTCCGCGAGTTTACCATGAAGGACGCCTATTCCTTCCATACTTCGCTTGCCGATCTGGAGGCGTATTACGACCGCTGCTATGTGGCCTATGAGCGCATTTTCAAGCGCGCGGGCTGCAAAAACGTCATCGCCGTGCTGTCCGATTCCGGCATGATGGGCGGGCGTATCTCCCACGAATTCATGCTGCTCACCGCCATCGGTGAGGACACGCTCGTGCTCTGCGACAACTGCGATTTCAAGGCGAACATCGAAGCCTGCGCCAGCGTCGTCGATAATTCCGCGCTCGGCGCAACCGAGGCGCTAACGCTGGTTCCCACGCCGGAGATGGCAACCATCGAGGAGGTCGCGGGCTTTTTGAAAAAGCCGCACAACGCAACCTGCAAGGCCGTTGTCTACCAGCGCAACGCGGACGACAGCTACGTTGTCGCGTTTGTGCGCGGCGATCTGGATGTCCACGAAACCAAGTTGCGCAACACCGTCGGCGCGGAGATCCATCCCGCGATCATCACGCCGGAGAGCGGCATCGTCGCCGGGTTCATCGGACCTATGGGGCTGGACACCAAGAAGATCACCGTGCTGTTTGACCGCTCGCTGGAAGGCATTGGCGCGCTGGTCTGCGGCGCGAACAAGGCGGATCACCACTACACCGGCTTCAACCTGGAACGCGATTACGGCAAGGTTTCGTATGTGGACGTTGCCCGCGCAATCCCCGGCGGCATCTGCCCCGTCTGCGGCAAACCCACGCTGAAGATCAGCAACGGCATTGAGGTTGGCAACATCTTCCAGCTTGGCGACAAATACACCAAGAGCATGAACATGCAGTATCTCGACGAGAACGGCGCGTTGCAGTACCCCATCATGGGCTGCTACGGCATCGGCGTCGGTCGCCTTTGCGCCTCCGTCTGCGAGGAGAGCCACGACGAGTACGGCCCCATCTGGCCGATCACCATCGCTCCTTGGGAAGCGCAGATCTGCGTGCTCCGCGCGGATCAGGAGGAGCCGAAGCGCGTTGGCGAAGAGCTCTACAACGCCCTGCGCAAAGCGGGCGTGGAGACCGTGATTGACGATCGCGCGGTCAGTGCAGGCGTCGTCTTTTCGGAGGCGGACCTCATCGGCGCGCCGATCCGGCTCACCGTCAGCCCCCGCAATCTGGCGGACGGCATGATCGAGCTCACCACGCGCGACAAGCGGATCAAGCGGCAGGTGCCTGTTTCGGAAGCGCTCGCCGCCGTGCTCGAACTCAAGGCCCAGCTCTTTGCCGAAATAGAAGGGAACTGACCATGCATCCCCAAGCGAGAAAATCCGTAATGTCCATCCGGCTGCGCATGCTTCTGGCCTGCGCGGCCTTTTTTCTGCTGCTGACGGGCTGCTCGGCCGTTTCGCCCGCGCCCAGTCCCACGCCGGAAGCAACGCCAACGCCGGAAGCGGTCGTGCTGGAGACCTCCACGCCCGCTCCAACGCCCTTGCCTTCCCCTACGCCGGACCCCGCCATGAACCCCTCCACGCTGATCTGGATGAGCGATACGCAGGGGTACTCCTCGAGCTATCCGGAGACACTCGCCGCAATGACGCAGTGGATCGTCGACCACAAGACCGATCTCAATATACAGTATGTTCTGCAAACGGGCGACATTGTCAACGACACGACGCGTGAAAAGGAATGGCAGAACGCAACCGCCGCGTTCGATACGCTCATTGGTCAGGTTCCGTTGATTGCGATCGCGGGGAATCACGACATCGGCGGCGTTGTGCACAACTACAAAGCATTTCACGAAATGATGCTGCGCCAGAACTACGAGTCCTACCCGACGTTTGGCGGCGAGCAGCCGCTCGGACGCGGGCGCTACGACCTCGTTACCATTGGGCACGAGGACTATATCCTGCTCGGGGTTGGTTACTCCGTGCAGAGAACGGACGCGGCCTGGCTCGACAGCGTACTCAAGCAATATCCGGATCGAACGGCGATTCTGCTCGCGCACTGGTATCTAGAGCTGGACGATCAGGCGTTTTCCGCCGACTCGGCTGTGCTGCACGAAATTGTCGCGGCAAATCCGAACGTGCGCTATGTGCTCTGCGGCCACCGCCACGGAATGAAGCACGTCGCCGAGCTTTACGACGACAACAACGACGGAACGAACGACCGAACCGTGCAGGCCATCATGGTGGACTATCAGACGCTGCCGGACGGCGGAAGCGGGTACTTGATGATCATCACGATCGATCCTGTTACGCGGGAGTTCAAGATCACGTCGTACTCGCCCGTGCTGGACGACTACAACTTTTTCCCGGACGAGTCGATCGAAACCTACACCCTCCCGCTGTCCACGGTCGCCGGAAAATAACGGTCGCATTCTCAAACAACAAACAAACGCCCGGCTCTGCCGGGCGTTCGTTGTTGCGTTCGTTCCGTTATTCGGAGTACTGGCAGGCGCAGCTTTCCGCCGCACTGACCGGCTGATGCTGACCGAGCAACCAGAGGAACTCCTCCTCCAGCATGGGACGCGCATAGAAGTACCCTTGAATCTGCTCGATTCCCAGTTTACGGACAATCTGGTCCTGCTCGTTTGTCTCTACGCCCTCCGCCAGCACGCTGACCTGCATGGACTGCAACCCGCTGACCACCGTTCGAAGCAGCGTATAGCCCTTTGAGCCATCCGTCAGATCGCGAATGAACCCCTTATCGATTTTTACGCATTGAAATGGCAGGGTCATGACGTTGACCAGATTGGAATATCCCGTACCGAAATCGTCGAGATAGACGCCGATTCCGCGTTTGTTGAGCTCGTCCATGGTGTTGCGCGCGCGTTCCAGATCGTCCAGAAGCACGAGCTCCGTAATCTCCAGCTTGATGCGGCAAGGGTCGACCTGATACTTTTCCAGCAGCATTTCCAAGTGCCGCACCGTGTCGTCAAACTCGTCCTGCTGTGCCGAAATGTTGATTGAAAGCCAGCCGACGTTTACATGCGCATTTGCCTGCAGGAACCGGCAGGTCTTTTCCATGACCATCTTGCCAAGCTGGGTTGCGATTCCGCTTTCAATCGCGATGGGGATAAACTCGCTCGGCGAAATCGGTCTTCCATTTTCCTCATTCAGGCGAAGTAATACCTCGCCGCCGGAGAACTGCTGCCGAAACGTGTTATAGACCGGCTGAAAATTCAGAAAGAAGCTGTCCTCGCGCAGTGCGTTCTCCATTCGCGCGGCAATATAGGTTCGCCTGCGGAACTCCGTTTGCAACCGCTCGTCAAATCGAACCGGCTTTCCGGATCGTTCCTTCTTTGCCACGAGCATTGCGTATTCCAGCGAACCAATCAACTCATCCACACTGGACGCATAGGCAGGGCATAAAATATCCGTCAGAAGCGCCTGCAAAACAACCTCGTTGCCTTCCACCTGCCACGTTTCGGAAAAACGGTTCGCCAGATTGGTAAAAAACGCTTCGTAGTCCTCGTCGTTCATTTTCGTTACGATCAGCGAGAATTCCGCGCCCTGCACGCGATAGGTCAGCACGCGCAGATCCGCCTGCGAAAGATGAGCCGCAACCATGCTCAGCACGCGATCCCCCGCGCGCTGCCCATGCTGAACGTTGATGCTCTTGAAGTTTTTCAGTCGAAGCAAAATGACGTGAAACGGCTGCGCTCGCGCGGTCAATCGCGTCAGCTCGGTAAAAAACGCTTCCCGTGTTGAAATCTCGGTCAGCGCGTCGATCCGCGCGCGCTGTTGCTGTCCGGTAATAAACAGCGTCAACAGCGAAAAGCCAATGATCGTTCCGGTGAGAATCGTATTCGGGAACATGTATTGCGTAAAACCAAGGATGGCGGCAATGCTCGGCAGCGTATAGACGATCATTCGCATTGATTTGCGAACATGCTTATGCCAGAGGAGGTAGAAGAAAATGACGCTTGCAATCGCGATGGCAAGAAACGCAACGCCAATGCTGTTGAGCGGCCCGCGATGATAAATATTCTGTTCATCAAAATAGAACAGCCATCCCGTTTTGAGGTTAACAAAGATCAGCGCCAGTTCCAAGATCAGAAAGAACGAGGAAACACTGAACGCAATGCGCAGTCTTCCGTGATGATAGCGCACGTCCAGCAGGGTCATATAGGTCGTCAGTGAAATAAGCGCGGCAAGAAGCGCAACGGAAACATAGTAAAACGTATTGAAGTAGTAATTCATTCGAATGGAAGCAAGCGTAGTGTCCTGAATCGCATAAATGGAAAGAATGTTGTTGAAGATCGCAACCAATGCAACGATCAGGCTGAACTGAAATGCCGTTTCCTTTGGCGACGGACGGTTTTTATTCAACAAGGAATAGACGCCGATTAAAAACAGCATCACGCACGAAATATACTCCGGTACCAGGTTGAAAGTCATAGTCCCTTCGTCTCCGTCGAACGATTCATGGTTCTATACATTCTACATCATCGGTTAGACAATTACAACTCTTGTTTTATATGTAACAAATTTCTTGTTGAATTTTAACGGATTTCGATCATTCTTTAGAATAGAATTGCCTTTTTGCTGGATCGCGGCATGTTCACTTGTGACATAATGAACGCGCGCCGTTCATTTATCGGCACGCGTTTTAATACAATGTAACGAATTTGATGGTTCTCAATTGGAATGTTTATGCAGTTCAACCGAAAGAAGGCCGATACATGTCCTCATAGTAGGCTGTATACTCGCCGGAGAGGACGCGATTCATCCAATCCGTGTGACCGCAATACCAGCTTATGGTCTCGTCAATTCCCCGCTCAAAGGTATACGCGGGTTGCCAGCCGAGGCGGCTCGTGATCTTCGTGTTGTCAATCGCATAGCGCCGGTCGTGCCCCGGGCGGTCTTTCACATAGGTAATCAGGCTCTCGTTCGCGCCCATGGCCCGAATAATCTGGCGTACAATCTCGATGTTCGCGCGCTCGTTGTTGCCGCCAATGTTGTAGACCTCGCCCACTTCGCCCTTGGTCAGCACGGTATAGATCGCGCTGCAATGGTCGGAAACGTGTAGCCAGTCGCGAATCTGCATGCCGTCGCCATACACCGGCAACGGTTTGCCCTCCATGCAGTTGTGAATCATGAGCGGAATCAGTTTTTCCGGGAATTGATAGGGGCCGTAGTTGTTGGAACATCTGGTGATGTTCAGCGGCAGGCCGAAGGTTTCGAAATATGCGCGGCAAACGAGATCCGCGCTGGCCTTTGCGGCGGAATATGGGCTGTTCGGCGAGAGCGGGGTCGTTTCCGTAAACATCCCCTCTTTGCCCAGCGCGCCGTAGACTTCGTCCGTAGAGACTTGAAGAAACTTGACATCGGGCTGAAACGCGCGGCTGTATTTATCCGTGGGATCGAGCTTCCAGCTCTGTTTCGCGGCGTCGAGCAGCACCTGCGTGCCAATGATGTTCGTCGTTAAAAACACTTCCGGGTCGACAATGCTGCGATCCACATGCGACTCCGCGGCAAAATTGACCACGTGCGTAATCGCATAATCGCGAAAAATTTCGCCCATCTTGGCGCGATCGCGAATATCCGCGCGAATAAAATGGTAGTGATCGTCTTCGGAAATGTCGCTCAGGCTTTCGAGGTTGCCCGCATAGGTCAGCGCGTCTACGTTGATCAGCCGGTGTTCCGGCGCGTGATTGCGCATCCAGCGAATGAAGTTGCCGCCGATGAAACCGGCGCCGCCGGTGACGAGTAGATTCATCTTCAGCCCTCCTGCGCGAGCGCAATCAGATACTGGCCGTAGTCCGTCATATGCAGCTCTTCGCCGAGCGTTTTGAGCTGTTCGGTCGTGATGAACCCGCGCCGCCAGGCAATCTCCTCGATGCAGGAGATGTAAAATCCCTGCCGCGACTGAACGGCCTCTACGTACTCCGCCGCCTTGAGCATGCCTTCCGGTGAGCCGGTGTCGAGCCATGCCATGCCGCGGCCGAGCAGCTCTACGTGCAGTTCGCCCAGCGTCAGGTATGCGTTGTTGACCGCGGTAATCTCAATCTCGCCACGCGCGGAAGGACGTACATGTTTGGCAATCTGCACCACGCGGTTGTCGTAGAAGTAGAGCCCCGGCACCGCGTAGTTCGACTTCGGATGCTCCGGCTTCTCTTCAATGGAGAGCACACGCTGGTCCTTGTCGAATTCGACCACGCCAAACGAACGCGCATCCTTGACCGGATAGCCAAAGATTGTTGCGCCGCGCTCGCGCTTCATCACTTCCTTGAGTGTTGCGGTCAGATCCTGCCCGTAAAACACGTTGTCGCCAAGAATCAGGCAGACCGCGTCATCGCCAATGAACTCCTCGCCGAGGATAAACGCATCCGCCAATCCGCGCGGCGTCTCCTGCACCTTGTAGGTAAAGCGCATGCCCAGCCGTTCGCCGGTGCCCAGCAGGCGCTCGTACACGGGGGTATCCTCCGGCGTGGAGATGATCAAAACCTCCGTAATTGAAGCGAGCATGAGCACGGAAAGCGGATAGTAGATCAGCGGTTTATCATAGACCGGTAAGAGCTGCTTGCTGACGGCCTTTGTACTCGGGTACAGGCGCGTCCCTTTTCCACCCGCGAGAATGATGCCTTTCATATGCGCTCCTCTTTGTTCTTCCTGTATCGCAGGTTCGCTGGGAATGCGTACGATTTCGCTGACGGGTTGCGGCTGCTCGTCTTTTGCAACGGCAAAGGGATCCGCGCAGGGCACGCAGCCGTCGTCCGCCGTGTTCAGGTCCGTCAGGCTCGAAATGTCGAATCCTTCCGTGCTCTCCGACATGAACACGACCTTAATCGTCATGAATATCAGCTGCAAATCGTGAATGAGCGAACAATTCTCAATGTAGAGCATGTCCAGCTTGAGCTTGTCCTCAAAATTTGTGTTGTATTTTCCGTAGATCTGGGCATAGCCCGTCAGGCCCGCCTTAACCTTCATTCGATAGCGGAACTCCGGCATGCGCTCGCAATAGAAGTCAACGTTTTCAATCCGCTCCGCGCGCGGGCCAACCAGCGACATTTCCCCGTGGAGAATGTTAAAGAACTGCGGCAGTTCGTCGATGCGCGTCGCACGGATGAACTTGCCAAACGGCGTAATGCGGTCGTCGTTTGCCGTCGTAAACTGCGCGCCGTTCTTTTCGGCGTCCACGATCATGCTGCGAAATTTATACAGGATGAAACGCTCGTAATTTCTCGTGTAGCGCTCCTGCGTAAAGAACACCGGCCCGCCATCCTGCAGCTTGATGATCAACGCAGTCAGCAGCATAATCGGGCTTGCGAGAATGATGCCAAGCAGCGAGAACGCGATGTCCATGATGCGCTTGACCACCAGTTGCTCCACCGAGAACGTGTGGTTGCGACATTGGTACACCAGAGAATCGCCAATGATGTTTTCATGCGCATTGTGAAAGATGATGTCCTCCACCGTCGGCAACACGAAGAGACGCTTGTTGTGCTCGAAGCAATACTCAGTGAGTTCCAGCCGGAGGTCGCGCGAGATATCGCCCATAAACACGGTGGTATACGGATCGATGCGCGCCTTGATCAGTTCCACGTCCTCGGACTCCGAAATCAACGCGCAGATCTCGTGCCGCTCCTTCATGGAGCCAATCTTGCGAAACGTGCTGACCTCGTGACGATCCTTCGAGCAAACAACAACGGACGTTCGCGCCGGATACAGCAGGTAATACAGCCGATCCGCGCCAAAGTACAGAATCAGCCCCATGCCCCATTGCACCAGCGTCATCCACGCAAGCGGCGACACCGGCAGCAGTTGCTTTGCCGTCAACGAAAGAATGAAATAGAAGATAAAGTTGGAAAGAAACGTCGAGAGAATATAGGTAAACGTCATCTCCCGGTAACGCATGGTTCCAATGTTGAAGCAGCGATACGTTGAAGCGAACGCCAGAAAAACCACGAGATACAGAAAGACGAAGACGACGAATCCTTTGAACCAGAAATCCGTCTCCGGGTAATAATTCAGCACCAAATACAAAAAGGCGCCGGCGGTTGCCGCCGTGATCGCCAGTTTGCATAATAAAATCAGTGAGCCCTTAAACCGTTTGGGAGAAAATCTGGACACCCTGCAATTCCTCTTTTTATGCGCATCCGCATTTCGTTTTTTCGGCGAATGTCAAAACCAGATTTCTGCTCGACACAACCGCCGGATCGATTGTAGCATGCGCGCGCAAGACTTGTCAAACCGCGGGTACTCCACGTATCTTCGCGAATTCGACGTTACGGCTGCCTGGGTTCCGCCAGCGCCGTCTGCGCTTCGCCTGCCGTGTTTTGCCGCTGCATTCTCTGTTTCAAGTAACGTTCCAGCAAGGTCAGCGCGAGTCCGGCAGCGAAGAAAATCGGGCACGCCCACGTAAGCTTGGGCAGAAGGCCGGGCAGAACCAGCGCGACGGAACCGATGACAAATCCGATCACCGCGGCATAGGACATCGCGTGGTGTCGTTTGAGCATTCGATTCACAATCTTGATAATCCCCAACGAAACGAGCGCAAACATCGCCGTCATCACCAGCAGCGGCAGGAACGATCCGGAGAGCTTTGCCAGCACCGCCGGTATGCCGCCGCTCGCCAACGAATTGAAGTCCATCACGCTGGCAATCGCCGAGATGACCACCGGGTACAGGCCGAGATAAACCAGAATGAACGAGGAGCTAATGCCGGGAATCACCGTTCCAACGGAGAGCACCGCGCCGGAGGCCAGTGCACCGGGAATCGTCAGCACCGCGGTTTCGTTGTTGGTCGCAACGCTCGACTCGCCAAGTGCGAACAGCAGAACAAACCCGAGTCCCAGCACTGCAGCCAACACGTGTTTCCAGCGAATCCTGGGGGTGTTATGCTTGACTTCCGCGAGAAGCTCCGGCAAGCTGCCGAGTACAAGGCCGGTGAAGAGCGAAAGCAGCTGCACTTCGTAGCGGTCAATCACCATGGTCAGCACATTGCTGGTCAATAGAATGCCGACTCCAACGCCGATAGCCAACGGAAACAGATAACGAAAATTCTCTTTTGCGTTCTTAAAAAAGTTGCCGATCGCCGACATTGCCTTTTCGTAAATTCCAAGGCTGATTGCTAGAATTCCGCCGGAGACCCCCGGCAGCACGCCGCCAACGCCCATCACAACGCCGCAAACCAACCGGTAGAGAATGGATTTGATGCTGTTGTCCGTCTCTATCTTTTCTGTCGTTTCCGGAATACTTGGTGCTGATTTTGCGTCGTTGTTCTTCATGCTACCTCTTCTTGCAACTCACTCTGCCGTTTCATATTCTCAAAAGCAATCGATCCGATCGATCCAAAATGACTCGTAGATACAATTGTAAAATTCGACTCATTATATCAGGAATCCGTCTATGCCCGCGTGAAATTTCGGCAAACTTTCCTCTGTTGCGGTATTTTTTCGGCTTGTTTGCCGACAAGACCATTTGATTTTGGCATGTAAAATAATATATTTTCCAAAATTCGGGTCAATCCACTACCTATAGTATATACAGGTGTGTTGCAAACCGGATTTTCAATTGTTCCTGCATTGACAAGTCGAAAACGGTTGGTTATAATAATCACGTAATTCCTGGAAACGTTTCCAGTAACGTTTCCATCATAATTTGTTTATGTCTCTCATATTAATCGCGCACCGAAGCGCACATGCTTATTTACACACCATTTCATCGTTCGGGAAATGTCGTTTCCAAGTGAATCCGTCAAATAGGATTCCCCATGATCGTCGAAATCCAAACAAAGGATTATTAAACCAGCATGACAAACATCAAGGATCTTGCGCAGCATTGCGGCGTTGCGGTGAGCACGGTTTCCCGCGTGCTGAACGAACATCCGGACGTGAGCGAGGAAACGCGCCAGAAGGTGCTCCGCGCGGCCAGCGAGCTGCACTACATTCCAAACACCAGCGCGCGAAACCTCGTTCGCACCACCTCGGACACCATCGCACTGCTGGTAAAAGGCGTAAACAACCCGTTCTTTGCAAAGTTGATTAAGGTCCTGGAGCGCGAGATTGCCCAAAGCGGCTATACGCTCGAACTGCACCAGATGGACACCTCGGAGGACGAACTGCGCATCGGCGCACAGCTGACCAACGAGCGAAAGCTGATTGGCATTCTATTTCTCGGCGGACGGTTCAACTATTCGCCGGAAGAGCTCTCGCTCATCAAGGTGCCCAGCGTGTTTTGTACCTATACCAATTCGTTTGGAACACTGAACGCGGAGAGCTACAGCTCCGTTGCCATCGACGACAAGAACGCCGCGCGGTTCGCGGTCGATACACTGATTTCCCGCGGACACCGCCGCATCGCGATTTTAACCGACAATCAGGACGACCATTCCATCAGCGAGCTGCGCTTTCAAGGGTATCAGGACGCTCTCAAGAGCCACAACATCCCCTTTGATCCGGCGCTGGTCGCCTGCACGGGAACCTTTTCGGATATGCGCGCCATCTACCGCGCAACGAGTGAACTAATCGAGCGGGACCGCTCGTTTACGGCGATCTTCGCCATTGCGGACCTCATGGCGGTTGCGGCCATCAAGGCGCTCAGCGATCATGGTCGCCGCGTGCCGGAGGACTGCTCCGTCGTCGCCATCGACGGACTGGAGCTCTCGGAGTACCTGCTGCCGACGCTGACCACGCTCGTGCAGCCGGTCGAGGACATGGGTCTCGCCTGCGCAAACATCCTAATTGAACTGATCGAATCGCGCGGAAAGCACCGGCAGGTCACGTTTGAAACGCTGCTCCGCGAGGGCGGTTCGGTTCGGCGGCTGAATGCCTGATCTGTCCGAAACAAATTTGAATCTAAGCGCGAAAGCGCTGGAGAATACAAAACATCATTTCATTAGAAAATCACAATCGAATCTAAGCGCGAAAGCGCTGGAGAATACAAAAGGAAAGGGAAGGAACGATTTGTGAAAAAGCTAATTGCTCTGATTCTGGTAGCCCTGATGAGTGTTGCGTGCTTTGCGTGCGCACAACCGGCGGCAGCGCCCGCCACGGAAGCCACCGCGGCCCCCGCCGCGACCGAAGCACCGGCGACGGAGGCCCCCGCCGCGGTTGGTAAGGTTTACTATCTCAACTTTAAGCCCGAGGCGGATGCCGCCTGGCAGGCGCTGGCTGCGCAGTATACCGAAAAGACCGGCGTTCCGGTCACCGTTGTTACCGCCGCTTCCGGCACCTATTCCGAAACGCTGACCGCCGAAATGGACAAGGGCGCGTCCGCTCCAACGCTGTTCCAGTGCGGCAACAAAGCCGGTCTGGATACCTGGGGCGACTTCTGCCTGGATCTGGCCAATACACCCGTCTATGCCGAAATGACCACGAACGACTTCAACCTCTTTAAAGCAACCGGCGAAGTCGCGGCCATCGGCTATTGCTACGAATGCTTCGGCATCATCGTCAACAAGACGCTGCTCGAAAAAGCAGGCCACACGCTCGATGAGATCAAGGACTTCGCAACCCTGAAGGCCGTTGTGGAAGACATCCACAGCCGCGCCGCCGAACTGGGCTTCGACGCCTTCACCTCCTCCGGCATGGACGGTTCGTCCAGCTGGCGTTTCTCCGGCCACCTCGCGAACATGCCGCTGTTCTATGAGTTCCGCGATGACGGCGTGACCGCGCAACCCGCGTCGATCACCGGCAAATATCTCGAGAACTACAAGAACATTTGGGATCTCTACATCAACAACTCTGCCACCGATCCAAAGCAGCTCGCATCCGCGACCGGCGATCAGGCGGAAGCCGAGTTTGGCGAAGGCAAGGCCGTGTTCTATCAGAACGGTTCCTGGGAATACGCCAACCTGACCGGCAAGTTCGCCATGAGCCCGGATAGCCTCGCAATGATCCCGATCTACTGCGGTGTACCGGGTGAAGAGAATGCCGCTGTCTGCGCGGGCACCGAGAACTGCTGGGCAGTGAACTCGAAGGCCGCGCCAGAAGACATCCAGGCGACGCTCGACTTCATGTACTGGGTCGTCACCTCGGACGAAGGCACCAAGATGATGGCCGAGCAGTTCGGGCCCATCCCGTTCAAGAGCGCGAAACCCACCGAGAACGTGTTCTTTAACGATGCCAACGCACAGCTTGCCGCAGGCAAGTACGTGGTCACCTGGGCGTTCAACTTCACGCCGAACGTTGACCAGTGGCGCGCGGGCGTGGTCGCCGCTCTGACGCAGTACTCCGCAGGCACCGGCACCTGGGACGACGTGGTCACCGCGTTTGTCGCCGGCTGGGCAACGCAGTACGCCGCGCAATAAGCGCGAAACAAGCTCCTTCAACTCATTGGGGGCGAGTGGAAACGCTCGCCCCCTTCTGCACATAGCACCAAGGGAGGTCGCCATGAAACGCAGAACCAGAGTCTCCAGCGCATCCGTCAGTTCGCCCTTGATCCGCCGCCCCATCCAGCGCAGCTTTCCGCTGTTTCTGCTGCCAACGCTCGCGGCGTTCTGCATCGGCTTTATCTATCCGTTTTTTAAAGGTGTCTACCTGTCCTTTTGCCGGTTTACAACGACGAGCAATGCCCGTTGGATCGGTTTGGACAACTACATCAAGGCATTTCACGACGCATCCTTCGTGCATGCGTTTCAGTATACGGCGCTTGTCGCGATTGTATCGCTGATTGTCATCAACGTGCTCGCGTTCGCCGTTGCCTATGCGCTCACGCGCGGCATTCGCGGTTCCAACGTGTTTCGAACCGTGTTTTTCATGCCGAATCTGATCGGCGGCATCGTGCTCGGCTACATCTGGTCGATGATCTTCGACGGGATTCTCTCCCGCTACGGCACGTCGATTGTGCTAAGCACCACCTACGGCTACTGGGGTTTGATCATCCTGATGGCCTGGCAGCAGATCGGCTACATGATGATCATCTACATCGCCGGCCTGCAATCCGTATCCACGGATATGATTGAGGCGGCGAAGATCGACGGCGCGAACGGCTGGCATACGCTCTGGCACATCACGATTCCAACTATCATGCCGTCCATCACAATCTGCACGTTTTTAACACTGACGAACTCGTTCAAGCTCTTTGACCAGAACCTCGTGCTCAACGGCGGGCAGCCGTTCACCTTTATGGCAGACGGAACGGTCATCCGCTCCACCGAAATGCTCGCGCTGAACATCTATAATACGTTCTACCTCAACGCGAATTCGCGCGGAACAGGGCAGGCCAAAGCGGTGCTGTTCTTCCTGCTGGTTGCGGCAATCGCGCTGATTCAGTTCTCGGCAACGCGTAAAAAGGAGGTGCAGCAATAATGCGGCGAACTAAACTGCAAAAATCGGTTCAGACGGGCTTTTTCGTCCTCGTCTGCATACTCTACCTGTTGCCGATCTTCATCGTGCTGATGAACTCGTTTAAAACGAACTCCTCCATCAATACAAGCACCTTTGCGTTCCCGAACAAGGACACGTTCATGGGGTTCTCGAACTTCATCAACGGCATCAACGTCGGCGAGTACCCCTTCCTCAAGTCGGCGCTCTACAGTCTGCTGATCACCATTACCTCCGCCGCGCTGATTCTGGTCTGCACGTCCATGGCCGCGTGGTACATCTCCCGCGTCAACAGCCTGATTGCGCGAATTGTGTATTACCTCTGCGTGTTTTCGATGGTCGTGCCGTTCCAGATGGTCATGTTCACACTGGCGAAGACCGCCAACACGCTGCACCTCGACTCGCCGTATACGATCCCGATCATCTACCTCGGTTTCGGCGCGGGGCTTGCGGTATTCATGTTCGCGGGCTTTCTAAAGGGCATTCCGCTGGAGATTGAGGAGGCCGCCGCCATCGACGGCTGCGGGCCGATTCGCACGTTCTTTTTGATCGTGTTCCCCATGCTCAAGCCGGTGCTGATTTCCGTCGGCGTGTTGGAGATCATGTGGATCTGGAACGACTATCTGTTGCCTTACCTCGTGTTGGATCGAACGAAGTATAAGACAATTCCGATTCACATTCAGTATTTACAGGGCAGCTACGGCCATGTAGACCTCGGCGCGGTCATGGCGCTGATCATCATCAGCATCGTACCGATCATCGTGTTCTACCTCTCCGCGCAGAAATACATCATCAAAGGCGTCGTGGAAGGCGCGGTCAAGGGATAACGGCAGAAAGGCGCTTTTCGCGAATTTGCGCCGAATGCGTATGTTTTTGTTGCCCTTTGCGCCAAACACGGTATAATGAAACGAAATTTGAAGCGAATTGTTCCGCAATTTGAGTGGAAGAATTGGTGCACCGTATGAAACGTTCCTCTGGAATCCTGCTACATATCTCTTCGCTCCCCTCCCCTTACGGCATTGGCACGTTCGGGCAGGAGGCGTATGACTTTGTCGACCGACTCGTGCGCGCCCGCCAGGGCTACTGGCAGGTGCTTCCGCTCGGGCCGACGAGCTATGGCGATTCGCCGTACCAGTCGTTCTCCGCGTTCGCGGGCAACCCGTATTTTGTCGATCTGGACACGCTCGTTCAGGAAGGGCTTTTGACGCACGAGGAGGTCTCGTCCGTTGAATGGGGCGGTACGCACCGGTCGGTCGATTTCGGCATGCTCTATGTGCTCCGCTTTCTGGTGCTCCGCGCGGCATTTCTGCGCGCGCAGCAGAATGAAGCCTGCATGTGCGCACTCGACCAATTCGCGGCGGAAAACGCCGGTTGGCTCAACGACTATGCGCTCTTTATGGCACTCAAGGACGAGCACGGCGGCGCGGCCTGGGAACTCTGGCCCTACGATGTCCGCATGCGCGAGGAAGCGGGGCTTCAGGCGGCGCGCGAACGCCTTGGCGAGAGCATCCGGTTCTATCAGTTCATTCAGTACAAGTTTTTTGAGCAGTGGGGCAAGCTTCGCGCCTACGCAAACGAGCGCGGTGTCAAGATCGTCGGCGATTTACCGATCTACGTACCGCTCGACTCGGCGGACGTCTGGAGCGCGCCGTGGGAGTTTCAGCTCGACGAGCAGCGCCGCCCGACCTGCGTTGCGGGCGTGCCGCCGGACTACTTTTCGGCGGACGGTCAGCTCTGGGGCAACCCGATCTACGATTGGGAGCACATGAAGCAGACCGGCTACGACTGGTGGATGCGGCGCATGCGCTCCGCCTGCACGCTCTTCGACTGCGTCCGTATTGACCATTTTCGCGGGCTGTCTTCCTATTGGAGCGTACCCGCGGACGCAGAGACCGCGCGAAACGGCGAGTGGATCAAAGGCCCCGGGCGGGACTTTGTCGATCGCCTCAAGGAAGCGTTCCCCGATTTTGAGATCATCGCGGAGGATTTGGGCTACCTCACGGACGAGGTGCGCCAGCTTCTCGCGGACAGCGGTTTTCCGGGCATGAAGGTGCTCCAGTTCGCGTTTGACGCGCGCGAGCCGAGCAATTACCTGCCGCATACCTACGGCAAGCACTGCGCCTGCTACGCGGGCACGCACGACAACACCACCGTGGACGGCTGGTTTAGTGAGGCCGCCGAGGAGGACGTTGCGTTCGCGGTTCGCTATCTTGGGCTAAACGAGCAGGAAGGCCGCGTTTGGGGCATCCTGCGCGGCGGTATGGGCAGCGTGGCGCAGCTCTTTCTGGCGCAGATGCAGGACTATCTCGGTCTGTCCAGCGAGAACCGGATGAA
>CAZDXW010000047.1:4667-25028 GCA_964509485.1 uncultured Christensenella sp. | reverse complement strand
CCCGATTTCGCGGAGCTGCCCGTCGACGATTTCGCAACCGCTGCCAACGCGGACAATGCCGCCGACCGCGACGCAGGTCGGGTCGCTGACAAACGAGTAGATAATCTTAATCAGCGAGCTCTTTTCGAGAATGGAATCCGCGTCAATCGTCACCACGACGGGGTAGGACGAGACGTTGACGCCCGCGTTGAGCGCGTCCGCCTTGCCGCCGTTCTTTTTGTCCAGCACGATGAGGCGGATGTCCTTGCCGGAGCGGTAGACCTCGATGATCTCCTCTGTCTGCAGTGATTTTTTGTAGGGCTGCGGAAAGGGAATCAGCGCGAACGCCTCGATTAAGAGCGCGAGCGTGTTGTCCTTGGAGCCGTCGTTGATGACGATGAGCTCATATTCCGGAAAATCCAGCGAGAGCAGGTTCTTGACGGAATCCACGATGGTTGCGGACTCGTTGTAGGCCGGAACGAGCAGCGAAATCGGCACCATGTGCTCGGAGTCGAGAAACCGTCGATAGTCGATATACCGCAGGGAGCGGACGTATTTTCGCAGTCCGAAGGACGCGAAGATCAGCTGCACCAGGTAGATCGTGCTGACGGTGACCACGTAGAACAGCGAAAAGTAGTTGACCGCGAGCACAATGCGATAGAGCGTATCATGCAGATTCATCAGGCTGCCCCCTTCTGCGCGAGCGCGTCTTTTCGAAGCGTGAATTCCATCATTTCCAGTGCAAACCGGTCGCCCGTCTGGCGGACGCGCCGCAGCAACTCCTCCCGATCGGGGAATCCAAGCAGCGATTCGGCGGCGCGATAGCGCACCCACCATTCACGGTCGCAAAGCAGCGTTAAAAGCGTTTCCAGATTCGCCTGCGCGCCGTAGAAACCCAGCGCCGTCGCGACCACCGCGCGCATTTCCCAGCGCTCGTTTTCCGCCAATGCGAGAATCATCTCGCGCGCCGGCTCATAGCGCAGGCGCCCGAGCGTGCGCACCGCGTCGATTCGCGCGTTGAGCTGGTTGTTGCTCAACAGCGGCATGACCAGCTCGGCGAGGTCGACATAGCCGTTTTCGCCAATGGCCTTGACGCAGGTGCGGCGGATATACTGGTCGGCGGCGGTGGTGATGAGCGCTTTGCAGAGCTTCTCGCGGTCGCCTGCGTAGATGGAGAACAGCTCCTCCAGCGTTCGAAACGAGAGCAGCGAGGCAATCGTCTGATCCCGGCAAATGGAGATAATTTCGCGCTCGGCGCCGAGCAGGCAGAGCGAAAGCAAACCGATGTGCTGCATCTGCGTCGCGTTTCGATGCAGGTAGATCTGCGTTACGACATCCGGCGTGCAGCGCGACATCTGCAGGGCTCCGATCAGCTTGACGACGAGAATGATGGAGTCGAGATTGGAGTGGCTCATCTGCTTTTGCAAGTAGTGGAAATACCAGTCCTCCTCCACGATGGCGCGCAGCACTTCGCGATTTTCCAGGGGCAGTTCGTCCGTAATTTCGGAGATGACCTGCAGCCCGCGCATGGAGCGGATTCCGCGGATTTCCTTGAGGGAGCCGACGGGAGAATTGGACTGAATCATGTCGTAGATGCGGTTTTTCATGCGCCGCGCATCTTCCTCGCCGGAGATGAGGCATAGGAGCTGTTCGCGCATCTTTTGAATTTGACTGTTCTTGATTTCACTGGTGAAGTGCAGAAACAGAAGCAGCACCGTAAACAGCGCCAGCACCGCTCCCATCACAAGAATCAGCCAGTTGATGACGGATTGAACCAGGATCAAGAGACCACGCCCCTTCTCAATCATGTGATTATGTGCAGTTCTGCACAGATTCGATCGCTGGATGACGTAAGATAGAAATTGTTTCCTAGGGGCTAATCGAGTTCGCCAAAGTAGTCGGAAACGATGGCGTAGCTCTTCTTCAGGCGTTCGTGATACGTCGGCAGATCCCAGCTCTCCCACGTATACGAACCAAATGGCACGGAACTGCCCGCTGACTTGGAGAACACGGCAAACGAGAACGAATCGACCGATTGTCCGGTGACCGCACCGGTGACGTTCCAGTCCGCAATGATGTTCTTCGTGCCCGGATCGCGCACGTTGAGCAGCAGCCAGGGGATTCGAAGCTCAACGACGCCGTCACCCGCGTAGAAGTCCGCGAGAGAATTATAACTCGTGCTGTTTGGATCGGACACGCCGTAGGTCAGCTTGCCCGCGTCAAACTTGGAAAACGGAATGATCTCGCCGGTACCTGGCAATACAAGTGTGCGACTCATCGCCGCGTAGATTTCGGTAAACGTGCCGGAGTTCTTGTCGCTCTGATGCTCAATCGGCTCGACAAGCTGCGTTTGGACGGAATACTGGTACTGAAACACATCGTAGTACGGATCGACCAGCAGCGCGCTGTTTTCCGCACCATTTAATTGGATCAGAAAATCCGCTGCGTTGTCAAACGAAATGCCGTTGTAGGACGTGTTTCCCTGACCGGGGATTGTGTCCGCTGCGATGTAGATCGCGTCGGTTCCGAATTGAAGCGAGCCGGTCTCCACCAGAAAATACACATAGGCTTCGTCGCTCTTGACGCTGAGCTTCATGCCGTTGGACTCGGTCACGACGTCCTTGGCGCTCCACTCGTTTGTTTTTCCGTCCACGAGAACGGCGCTCGTTTCACCCGGATCGAACGCAAGCAGGCCAAACGTCTTCTCCGGGCTTTCCACGCTGAACCAATAGGGGCGGCGTTCCGCCTCCTCCTGATCTGTCGTGTTCCAAGTACGCTTGAACCATTCGTCCTGCCAGGAGAAAATCAGCCCGCCCATGCAGCCGGTTTCGCGGATGTCCTCCATCATGGAGACCAGCATTTCGCCCTGTCGCGTTTCCTCCACGTTGCCCTGATTGAATCCGGTCAGGGCGTTTTCGTGCGTCTTGCCCCGCGAAGTCGGAATTCCGAACTCGGCGACGAGCACGGGCATGGAGTGGTAAGCGGTGAGGTCGGTGAGGTACGCGCGGTAGGGGTTCGGGTTCTCGCCGGAGACATACTGCGGGTCGTAGCTCATCAAATCGGGATAGTAGGGATATACATGGTATGACGCGAAGAATCCCGCCGTATTGGCCGCGGTCGCTTTGATGTGCTCTACGTCGATGGAAACGGCGTCCTCCATCTGCGGATTCGGCTCGCCGGGATGCGCCAGCGGGTCGGCGGTGATCCAGTTCGTGATGGCAACCGGACGCTGAACGCCGTAGTGTTCCTGCTCGTAGCCAATCAAGTACTCCTGCGATTCGGCAAGAAACACCTCAAACGGGGAGGCGTTCTCCGTGTAGACATAGGTGCCGGAAAAGCCCGTCTTGTCTGGATTCTTTTCGTTTGTGCCGAGTATGAAATCCGCGGCAAACTCAATGCCGGGCAGATAGCCGATTACATAATTCGAAACGTCGCTGGTGTAGGTGCCGCCCGCGTTGCCGGGCAGCTTTTCCACGACGGCGTTGCCGTGGATCACGTCGACGGTATTGCGCAAATCGCGCTGGAAGATATCGATCAGCTCGCCGTTGCCGCCATACGCGTCCAGATCCCGAACGATCAGTTCCTCGTTCATATAGATGCCCTGCATCAGATAGAGCGGCTGCTGCGCGGTGAGATTATACGCAAGAAGAGCGTCGTAAAACGCGGGCATCTGCGGCACATACACGCGAATTGTGTTTGCGTGCATTGCGCCGATCTGCTGGAACCAGCGTGCGTAGTCCTCCCGCTCAATGCCGAATTCACCCGGCCAGAACCCCGGTTTTGCCGCGCCGATGTCCACGCCTTTGACAAAGAACGGCTCAAAAGAGCCGCCCTCGGTTCGCACCAGAAACATCTTCCCCTCCACGCGGGAAACGGGGCCTATATAGGAGGGTGTTGGCGGCGGTGTGGGCTCGGCGGTCGCGGCCGGCGAGTCGACGACTGCCTGCGCGGTGCTCGCCGGTTCACCGGACGACACCTCGTTCTTTGGCGAACAGGCGAAGGAACCGAGCAGCCCGCTGATGAAGGCTGCGGTTACCACGAGGTGCAGGAATCGATGATGAGAAGGCCTTCTGTTTTGCATAGGAACCCCTCGTTCTCCGCCGGACGTCCATCCGGCGAATGGAATGGTGTGCGAATGATACAACTAGTATAGGGTATCGTTTCCGCGCGGTCAAATGAATTCCATGTGACTTGTTTCCAACATGCGACAGAGAATCTGTTGAAAAAGAAAAACAAGCAACAGGTGTTAAGAAATGAGGAAAATCTTCCTTTTCCTGCGCATTGACGGATGGAGTGAACCATAATACAATGGAAGAAAGACGGTTTTTCCAGTGACCGCGCAGCATTGCTGGCGGTGAAGGATTTGCACAAACGGGGAGAACGTCTTGTTTTTGACCCGTCAAACTGTTATAACTGGTTGTAACGCACTTTCGCATCCTTCGATGCATTCATTTCACGATTCGGATGGCGTATCCTCGGCCTATGAACGCCGGGCGCATAATCCGCAACGGCGCCGTTCCTGACTGCGGCGGTTCGAACGATAATCCCACAAGAGCGAAACGAAGAGGCGCATCATCATGTCAAACGACTCAACACAGAAGACAATCTCCATCTGCGTCATGATTGGCGACGTCAGCTATGACTTCTCCGCCGAATTGATGAAGGGGATTTTGAACAAAGCGGAAGAGGAAGGCATTCAACTGCTGTATATGATGGGTATGCCGCGGCATGCCGAACCGGTGGAACCCGGCAGCGAGCTCAAGACCGCCTACCATCACAACAGCATCTATGACTACGCCTACCTCTTTGGCGCGGACGCCTACATTCTGTCCTGCGGTTCGCTGTCCGGCTTTGAGGCCGAGGATACCTATCAGAAGTTTTTAAAACGGTTTGACGAAACACCGTCCGTCATTTTGCAGGAACGCATTGACGACACCCAACACAAAAAGTCCTGCATCACGGTGGATAACTATAATAGCTTTTGCCAGTGCATCGAGCACCTGATCCTCGTGCACGGCTGCAAGAAAATCGCGTTTCTGTCCGGCGTTCGGGATCATCCCGATTCCAAGGAACGCATGCAGGCTTACTTGGACACCATGCGCGCGCATAATTTGCCCGTGGAAGACAGCATGATCGTCTACGGCGATTTTTCGGAGTTCTCAGACTCACTGGTCGCGCAGCTGCTCGACCAGAATCCCGGACTGGACGCAATTGCGTTTTGCAACGACGAGATGGCGCGCGGCGGTTACCGGGTTTGCGCAAAGCGCGGCATTCGCATTGGTAAGGACATCGCCTTTACCGGATTTGACAATTTCTCGACTAGCCGCGCGCTGATGCCCGCGCTGACAACGGTTTCCCAGAACATCTATCGCATGGGCGAGATGTCCGTTTTGCAGGCGATTGAACACGTAAAGGGTAATCCGGTCAAGTCCGCACAGCTGGAAACGAAGCTGGAAATCCGTCGTTCCTGCGGCTGCGAGCCCGATACCGTGCAGCAGATCTTTTCACCGGATGAATCCGGCGTTCTTTCGCTCGACGCTGCTCTGCGACGCATTCAGCGGGATTTAAAGGAGTGCTATGCCGGGTCGGAAACGGCGTTTAGCGATGCGCTGATCGGCCGCTACATCGAGATCATTCGACGGCTTGCGGATATCGAGCTGCCGTTTGTGGACCGCTATCAGATGAGCGACTGGTTTCAGGCGTTTGCGCAGGAGTTTGACAGCATGACGTTTCTTCTGGCGACGCGCCTGAATGACTACATGATTCAAATGCCAAAGGAGAGTTTGGGTACGCCGTTGATGCGAAAGCTCTACGACATACTCGGCTTCAGCCAGGGGTTTCTGTTTTCGTACAAAGCGCGCCTGGTGGAGCGATCGCTGGACGATTTTCGCGCGCAGTCGTGGTTTATTCCGGAGTTCATTCGCGACCTCGTCGACAGCGATCTGGCGGAAGAGAGCGTTATGCTCAACGTGGTGAAACGCCTCACGGGGATTGGGCTCAACGACGTCTACATCTGCCTGCTACCCGAGTCGCAGCCGCTGCATCACACCGATGTCAAGAATCTGCCAAACCGGCTGCTGCTCGCGGCCTACGACAGCGGCACAGGAGCAAAGTCGTTTCCTCGCCTGCAGATGCCGGTGATCGACACGAACCACCCGCTGCGGGATCTGCCGGGGCTGGGGCCAACGACGCATCTGATGAGCTTCAGCGTCTTCTCCGGCAATATTCAATATGGCATTCTGTTGTGCGAGGTCAATACCACAAAGAGCTCGCTGCTGCATGTCGTCGGTTTGCAGCTTGGCATTCTGATCAACTTTTTGGATCTCAAGCGTAAGGAAAAGATCATTGGCGACCAGCTCGAGAGCATTCTGGAACGGAACCAGATTCTCAACTTCCTGTCGGAATACGATCCGCTTTGCAACATATTAAACCGCCGCGGCTTCATTGAGGAGGCGATCCACCTCAACCGTGAGCAGGCGGGCAAACCCGCGATCTGCGTGTTTATGGATTTGGATCACCTCAAGCAAATCAACGATACCTTCGGGCACACGGAAGGGGACACTGCCCTGACCGCGTTCTGCTCCATTCTCAAGCAGACGGTACGGCGGGACGACCTGATTGCGCGCATCGGCGGGGATGAGTTCGTCGGCATGTTTGTGATTGACCAGCCGGAGTTCGGCTCGGTCTTCCGCAGCCGGATTCGGCAGGCGTTTGACGCGTTCAACCAAACGTCCGGTTTGCCGTATTATGTTGAGGCGTCGATTGGCATTGCCCACTTTACCTGCGACCACACGCTGGAAATTGGCCGCATTGTAGCCGAGGCGGATCAATACTTATATGAAGAAAAGAAAAACAAGCGCTTCAGCGCGATCAAAGCGAACGGGCTGAATCAGAAAGAGGCATAAACAACACCGACCGATACGTAGAGGGGCATAGATTCTACGTAGTATCTGTACATTGTATTCTGCAAATCAAACACATTTGTAAGCGGCGCTTGCCGCAGGGCATTCCAATTCCTGACCGGAACGAAACAACGGATGGGGGATGACTCGAATGCGACGCAAATCCTTTCTGGCAGTTCTATCGCTGCTCCTTGCAACGACCTTTCTGTTCTCCTGTGCAAATTTCAATCAGCCCGCAGACGCTACCAACACGGCGGCGTCCGAACCGGCGCAGCCAATCTCCTTCCGGATTACCTGGACGGACTATTCCGGTCGCGGTCAGGCGATTTTGAAGATCGTAAACGACTACAACACTTCGCAGCCAGGCGCGGCGGTTCAACTGCTGGGCGGAGACGAGGACGAGGAGACGATCCGAGCCCTGTTGGCCAGCCAGCCGGAGACCGTTTTTATGCTGCCGTATCGCTACGTGCAATACTTTGGCGACCTCGGCTCCCTGCTCGACTTGAGCGAGACGTTTGCCGAGGAGCAGACGCTGTTTTATCCCGCTATCTGGAAGCTTGGCACCATGGGAGGCAAAACCTACGGCATTCCATGGCTGGGGCATTCCATGTGCCTGCTTTACAATAAAAATCTTTTGAAAGAAGCGGGCGTTGACCCCGATTCAATTCAAAGCGTCGACGCGCTCGTTTCTGCACTGGAGCAGGTGGAACGCAATACCTCGGCGCGCGGCATCGGGCTGGTTGGGGCGGAGAGCAACGACGTCTCCTGGATGGTGAATCAGTTTGTGTATGGCTTTGGCGGCAAGCTGGTCAACGACGCAGGCACGCAGGTTGCGGTCAATAGCCCGCAGGCGGAAGCCGCGATTGATTTTTATAAGAACGTGCTGGGCGCGCATGCGCAGCCATCTTGGACGGAGGATACCGGCGTCGAGGTGATGGAGGCGTTTCGCCAGCAGCAGGTTGCGTTTGAAATTCAGGGCATCTGGGGCATTACGGACATTCAAAAGAACGGCTCGCCGTTTGAGGTTGGAGCCATCGCACTCAAGGACATTGGGCTATACGCTGAGGTAGGGCCAATGATGCTGTCCATTCCCGCCGGCATGAGCGAAGGCGGGCGTGAACAGGCGGTTTCGTTCATTCGTTATCTGATCTCAAAGGATGCGCAGGAGCAGATTCTCAACGGCGAATACAGCGTGGAACACGACACGTATTATCCGTTTCGAACGCCGATTCGAACCGACATGGCGGATATGCCGCTGGTGCAGATGAATCCGGTGTATCAGGTGTTTATTGAAGGATTTGAACAACCGAGCGTGGATGTTCCCGTTCCGGCCTGGCAGACGGTGAAGAGCGAGTTCTACGAACCGGGGCTGCATCGGGTGATGACGGGCGAACTGTCGATTCCCGATTTTCTCGCACAGATGGAGACGGAGGGGAATCGAATCCTCGCTGCTCAATAGAATCTCGGAACCGCGAGACGCCAAGAACGAACCGAAATGCAAGAGTCCAACGGGCAGATCGGCAGAAAGGGATGTGTAACATGAAAATCCTGATTGCGGACGATTCCAAAACGGATGTCGCGCTGATCAGCGGAATACTATCCGCCTATGAAACCTTGACGGCATACGACGGGGTGGAGGCGCTGGAGCGCCTTCGCGAGCACCCGGACATCGATATGTTGATTCTCGACATCAGCATGCCACGCTTGAACGGCTTTGAAGTGCTGGAGGCGATGCGGGCGGACCCGGAATTCAACGACATTGCGACGCTGATTCTGACGAATTCGGACGAGATTGACAACGAAATGCGCGGGCTCGATTTGGGTGCGGTGGACTACATTCGAAAGCCGCTCAACATTCGCTCGTTGCGAAAGCGTGTGGAACTCCATATCAAGCTAAAGAACGCGCGAAACGAACTGGCGCAGCAGAACAGCATTCTCGAAAAGACGGTTCGCGAGCGAACGCGAGAAAGCGTTTTGACGCGGGACGTCACGATTCGCGCGCTGGTCGGGCTATTGGAAGTTCGCAACATCGAATCGAGCAACCACACCAAGCGGACGCAGCTGATGATGCGCGCGCTTTGCAACCACCTTCGCGCGCAGGAGCCGTTTAACACCATTCTCACGGACGCATATTCGACGGAGCTGTTCGATACGACGCCGCTGCACGACATTGGCAAAGTCGGCATTCCGGATCATATTTTGCTCAAGCCCGGCAAACTGACGCCGGAAGAATTCGAAATCATGAAGAAACACACGACCTACGGCATGGAAGCCCTCCGCGGAAAGGATCGCGAAGGAGACAGCCTGCCGTTTATTCGCACCGCGGCGGAAATCGCGGGAACGCACCACGAAAAGTTCGACGGCTCCGGGTATCCAAACGGGCTCGCGGGGAAGGAGATTCCGCTCTCCGGCCGACTGATGGCGATTATCGACGTATACGACGCGCTCGTGAACAAGCGCGTATATAAGCCCGCGTTTTCGCACGAAGAGGCGATGGGCATCATTGCGGAGAGCCGCGGCACGCATTTTGACCCGGACATCACGGACGCATTTTTTAAGATTGAGGAAAGCATTCGAAAGATCAGCGAAACCTTTGCGCAGGAATAGGCGGAAAGGAATGATTCTATGAGAAAGGCAAGCATTTTGCTCCTTGGGGTGCTGCTCGCGAGCCTGTTGCTCGGGGCGTTTGGCGCTCCGGCTCTGGCCGCGCAGACGAGTGCAGCGCCGTTGCTCGACCTGACCCCGGAAGAGCAGGCGTTTCTTCGGGAGCATCCCATGATTCGACTGGGTGTTGACCCGTCCTTTGTTCCCTACGAGTTCATCGATCTGGACGGAACGTATAAGGGAATTGCGGCGGACTACATTGCCCTGATTGAAGAGCGCACCGGCCTGAATATGGTCATCACGACGGGGCTCACCTGGGCGGAGGCTTATGATCAGGCGGTCAACGGCAAGATCGACGTGCTGCCCTGCGTTGGGCAAACACCGGAGCGGGAGAAGTACTTTCTCTTTTCGGATGGGTATTTCACCTTCCACCGCGCGGTGTTCTTCAACGAGGAAACCAAGGGCATCAATCGCTTTGAAGACCTCTACGGCAAAAAGGTCGCCGTTCAGATCAACAGTTCGCACCATAGCTTTATGAAGGATTATCCGCAAATCGAGCTTAGCCTGTATCCAACCGTGGAGCAGGGGCTCGGCGCGGTGTCCAGCGGGCTGGAAATCGCGTTTGTCGGCAACCTCGCAACCTCCAGCTATCTGGCAAAATCCATCGGCATTACAAACCTCAAATACATCACGCTTGAGACCGACCCAAACGATCCGTCGCAGTCCCTGCATTTTGCGGTTCGAAAGGACTGGCCGGAGCTGGTAAGTATCCTGAACAAAGCGCTCGCCAGCATCACGAAAGAGGAGCGCACCCAGATTTCCAACAAGTGGATCGGCGTGGAAAGCACCGTGAATTATGCGGATATTCTGCGGGTGATTGAAATCTCCGGAGCCGTGCTTGTTCTGATCGTCGTCGTATCCTATTTTTGGATCATTCGGCTTCGAAAGGAGATCAAAAAACGCCGCGAGGCGCAGGACGCATTGGTCGCCGCAAAGGAGGAAGCGGAGTCTGCCAACGAGGTGAAGTCGCTGTTTCTCGCGCGCATGTCGCACGAAATACGAACACCGCTCAGCGCGATTCTGGGGATGTCCTACCTGATTCGGAAAACCGAGCTCTCCGTGACGCAGAGACTCTATCTGGATAAACTTACGCAGGCCGCGCACAATATGCTCGGCACGATCAACGATATTCTGGATTTTTCCAAGATTGAAGCCGGAAAGATTACGATTGAACGCGTTTCGTTCGATCTGGATTCGGTGCTCCAGCGAATCGTGAACATCTCGTCCGTCAAGGCGGAGGAACAGGGAATTGAACTTGGCATGGAGAAGGACGCGAACCTGCCCTCGTTCTTCTTTGGTGACCCGCTTCGCATTGAGCAGATTCTGCTCAACCTCGTGAACAATGCGGTCAAGTTTACGTCCCAAGGATATGTCTGCATTCGCATTCGGGAGAAGGAGCGCGACGGGCGGAATCGCCTGGTCGAGTTCACCGTGGAGGACAGCGGAATCGGCATGAGCCAGGAGCAGCTCGACCACTTGTTTATCCCGTTCGATCAGGGCGATTCCAGCATCAGCCGCCGCTTCGGCGGGAGCGGGCTGGGGCTCTCGATCGTCAAGAGCCTGACCGACCTGATGGGCGGAAAGATCGAGGTTTCCAGCGAATTGGGCAAGGGGTCTACGTTTGTCGTGAGCCTGCCGCTGGAGGAAGACCCCCGGCCGGAACGAGCCGAGATCAAGCAGATGGCGACGAGTTACTTTCGAGCCATCCGCGCGCTTGTGGTGGATTCAAACGAATCCTCCGGTGTGCTGCTGACGCAGTACCTCCGCTCCTTCGGAATTTTGACCGATCTGGCCTCCGCCGAGCAGGAGGCAACTAAGCTGATTCGCCGGGCGACGGAAGAAGAGGAGAAGCCCTATCAACTGATTGCGGTGGACTTTGCCCATTCGGTCGACGCCGGAACCGCGTTTGTGCGGAAACTGCGCAATTCGCCCTACTCGAATCCGAAATGCAAGTACATTGCGATTTTGCCGATGTCCCGCGACGAACTCTGCGAGGAGATGGAGTCCGCCGGGGTGGATTTCAGCATACTCAAACCGGTGATTCCATCCGTGCTGTTCAACGGAATCGTCGAGATTTTCGAAATCGGGCCGCCGGAGTTGCAGCGCCCCATTCCGCTTTCCGAAGACCAGCCGAAACGGGAGCAATACTCGATTTTGCTGGTGGAGGACAACAAGACCAATCAGTTCATTGCAAAAACCATTCTGGAGCAGGCGGGCATGCAGGTTTCGCTGGCTTCCAACGGCGAGGAAGGCTGCCGGTATTTCGAAGAACACCGAAGCGAGATTCACCTGATCCTCATGGATCTGCATATGCCGGTGATGGACGGGTATGCGGCGTCGGACTACATTCGCGCGCTCGACCCGAACATCCCGATTGTCGCCATGACGGCGGACGCGATTGCCGGCGTGGAAGAGAAATGCAGAGCCCACGGAATCTATCATTATGCGAGCAAACCCTTTGATCCGGAGCAGTTGATCGACTCGATTGATACCATTCTCAAGAATCAGCGAGCATCTTCTGCCGAACCGCAGCCAGTGACGGACGTCGCCGGAAGCGGCGCACTCGACACGGCGGACGGACTCAAGCGAATCGGCGGGGACGAAGCGGTCTATCGGCTGGTGTTGGACGCGTTTAATGAGGAGAACCAGCCGGTCGGCGCGGAACTAAAGCGCGTAATCGCGGCAAACGACTTCGATGCGGCGATTCAGATAGTGCACAAAATCAAGAGCAGCTCCGGCAGCATTGGCGCGGGCGGCCTGCACGACACCGCCGCGGAGTTGCAGCAGGCATTGAAGGAACGCGACGGCGACGTGATCACGCGTCTGCATGAGTTGTTTCAACCCCAACTGGCTCAACTATTACGGGAGATTCACGACTATTTGAAGAAGTGAGTGATCGGATTACGATCAAAGAAAACGGGCTGCGAACTCTGCACAGAGCGCAACCCGTTTTTGCTGTTTCAAACCTTTATTCGGTAATCGTCTGCTGCTTTTTCAGCGCGCGAATCTTCTTTCGAATCGGAACCCCGAGCAGGAAAAATATGAGTCCGGCCGCCATCAGAATGACGCCTAGAACGAAGTTGCCGTTTGTAAAGTTGCCCAGCCGCCCGTTGACCTCCAAATTCGCAATGCCAACTGCCAGATTGCAGGCGCCCGCCGACCATTCTACGGCGGTCATTACGTTCCAGAAAGCACGGATGCGCTTGAAATGCTGAATCTTCGAATCGATGTCCGTGTAGATGTCGAAGGGACCGTCCGCGGCGTTTCGTCGCAAATAAACCCAGCGCATGTAGCTCGTCACAACCTCTACGCCGTTCTCCTCCAGAAAGCGCAGATATGCCTGACTTTCGGGGTGCGACGGCATATTTTCAAGCAACTCGATGCGATAGAGGTATTTCCCCCGGGGCGTTTCTTCGAACGCATAACGGCACCAGGAGTAGTCCGACAGCGCGAGCCCCTTGGCCGCCATGTCGTTGAGCCACTGCTCCTCTTTTTCATAATCCCAATAGGCTTTGTGTACAATGTGCTTCATAAGCGTTTTCCCTCAACAATCTGTTTTCCGTTGGAAAGCAGTTCTTCCAGGCGCGTGATTTCGTCGCGGCAGACCTGTTTTCCCAACTCGGTGATCACATATTCCTTCTTGCGCGAGTCCTGCTCGCCGGGGCGCGCCTCGATCCAGCGTTTCTCCAGCAATGTGGTGATCGCCCCATAGAGTGTGCCCGCGCCCAACACGACCCGGTCGTGGCTGAGTTCGCGAATGTTCTGCATCATGCGGTAGCCGTGCATCGGCGTATAGAGCGAAAGCAGAATGTAGAAGACCGCTTCGGTCAGCGCGCCGCGTTCGGAACTTTCCGGCATTTTCATCATCTCCTGACAATTAATACGCTTAGCGATATATCGGTTAACGTAATAAATTATATCGGCATGCGATATAGTTGTCAAGTAGTCATAGCAAAAAAATCACCCCCGCTAACGAAGCAGGGGTAAATCGTCTACGATGGAAGAAATCAGCGGTAATCCGGCACTTTGAGCACCGTTCCAACATGAATCAGGTTGGGGTCTTTGATCGAAGGATTCGCCTTTGCGATGTCCGCGACGGTGGTTTTAAACACCTTGGCAATCTTCGAAAGTGAATCGCCGGGAACGACGGTATAGCTGGCGTACTTCGACGGCGCCGGTTTCGTCACGGGAATCTTCAGCGCCCAACCGACCTCAATGTGCGACGCATCCTTGATCATCGGGTTGAGTTTCATAATTTCCTGCGGGGTGGTCTTGTATGCTGCCGCAATTTTGATCAGAGTATCGCCCTTGACCACATTATGTACCATTGAACAATCCTCCTTCAATATTAGTCTTACCAAGCATGCTCGAAAAACCGTTTTACCATGTTGTACACGTGCTGTAACTGGTTTCATTATAGGATAAGCGAATGTAAATCGCAACCGGATTCCGTCGTCCGGTGATCCGGCGAAGGGTTGCGCATGTTCGGAGTGGTTTTTTTCAACGGTATGTGTTATCATCAATTCGTTCGTAGGGCGAACGATTTTTCGCCGAACTTGGAGAGGAAGTTACACCCATGACCGATCAGGAGATTGAGCTGCTGCTGAATCAGGCGCTCAAGGATATGTTCTATAGCGTGCTGAGATTGCAGGAGCAGAGCGTTTCGAAGCTCGCAAAGGGAAACCTGAGCCGAACGGAGATGCACGCGCTAGAGATTGTGCAGGATCTTCCGGAGGCGACGCTCACGCAGATTTCGGATATTCTCGGCATCACGAAGGCGACGTTGAGCGTCTCCGTGAACCGTCTCGTCGAGAAGGGGTTCCTGCAAAAGCACCGCTCGGAAACGGACGGGCGAAAGAGCATTCTGAAGCTGACCGAAACCGGCGAGGCAATGTGCAAGAAACACACCCAGTTTCACGATATGCTCATTCACAGCGTGATGCGGGATTTCAAGGTCGCCGAGTACCCGGAGGTGCTCAAATCGATGCAGGCGCTTGTGAACTTTTTCAACCACCTGCGCGTGTGATTTTGTATAACAAGCTCTTGCATTCGATTCTTCGTTTGCCGAAGATGAAATAAGAATCGCAAGTAAACAAGCGTTTTTCTAGAATAAAAGCGAGAAGGTTGGTCGCTTCTTAACATAACAGAAGAACCAGTATATAAAAACCACAACTTCACATTTCGCTGTCGGTAAACGGCCATAGCCTTGACAAGCGAAAACCCGCGTGCTATGATTCTGCGCAAGTTAGTTAGCACTACTAACGATAAGTGGGGGATCATTTTTTTATTATTTCCGCAAGTCGTTTACCCAAATAGTTCGTAGTGCGAACGAAACGCGGACTTATACTTTTTTATATCCGAAAGGAACCCATTGAATGGAACTGGACACAATCTTCCGGTTGATGGACCGAGCGGAATCCTCGTCTTTCTCGAAGGTTGAAGTGCAAATGGGCGATCTGAGGTTGGTGCTGGAACGGGGCGCTTTGGCGTCCGTACCGACATTTGCTCCTGTGCCCGCAGCGACCCCGGAACCGGCCGAATCGAAGGAGCCGGACGCGGTTCGCTCGCCTATCTCCGGCGTGTTCTATCTGGCCAAGGAACCCGGCGCGGAGCCGTTTGTTCAGCCGGGCAGCCGCGTCAGTAAGGGCGACACCCTCTGCATCATCGAAGCCATGAAGACGATGAACGAGATCCGCGCGCCGCGTGCGGGCGTTGTTACCGCCATTCTCGCCAAGGACAGCGCAACGGTCACCGCAGGCGATCCGCTCTTTGCGCTCGGCGAAGGAAACTGAACATGCAGACCGTATTAGTGGCCAACCGCGGCGAAATCGCGGTTCGCGTGATTCGTACCTGTAAAAAACTGGGACTGCGTACCATCGCCGTCTACTCGGAAAACGACGAGGGCGGTCTTCCCGTGCGCCTTGCGGACGAGAGCGTCTGCATCGGCCCGCGCCCGGCGGAGAAGAGCTATCTCAACATCGACAGCATCCTCGCCGCTGCGAAGGCCTACCGCGCGGATCTGATTCACCCCGGCGTCGGCTTTCTTTCGGAGAACGAGGCGTTCGCGCTGGCCTGCGCGGAGGCGGGGATTCGCTTCATCGGCCCCGCGCCGGAGACCATGCTGCTGCTTGGCGACAAGCAGATGGCGCGAAAGACGATGATCGAACACGGCTTTCCCGTCGTTCCCGGTTCGGACGGCACGGTGGACAGCCTGAAGGAAGCGCTCGTCATCGCCAAGACGATTGGCTTTCCGCTGATGATCAAGGCGGCGCGCGGCGGCGGCGGAAAGGGAATCCGCGTCGTCGAGGATGCGTCCGCGCTCGAACGGGAGTATACGCTGGTGCGCCGCGAGGCGGAGCTGGCGTTTGGCGACGGCAGCGTTTATCTGGAGGCGTACTTGCCGAACGCAAGGCACATTGAGGTGCAGATTCTGGCGGACATGCACGGAAACGTGCTCCACCTCGGCACGCGCGAATGCACCCTGCAACGCAAGAACCAGAAGCTGCTCGAGGAAGCGCCCGCCGCGAACATCGGTGACGCGACGCGCGCGGCAATGGAACAGACCGCGGTGGAGATTGCCCGCTGCGTCGGGTATCAGAACGCGGGCACGGTGGAATTTCTGCTGGCGCAGGACGGGCGTTTCTTCTTTATGGAGATGAACGCCCGCATTCAGGTGGAACACCCGGTAACGGAGAGCATCTTCGGCATCGATTTGATCAAGGCGCAGATTCAGGTTGCGCTGTCGCACCATATTCGCGTTTCGCAGGAGCAGCTTGTGTCCCGCGGGCACGCGATAGAGTGCCGCATCAACGCGGAGTGCCCCGCCGAGCAGTTCCGGCCTTCGCCGGGCGTGCTGCAAAACGTGGTGCTGCCGGGCGGGCAGGGAATCCGCGTCGACAGCGGCTATACGGTGGGGGACGAGATTTCGCCATTCTATGATTCCATGGTGCTCAAGCTGATCGCCACGGGGGACGACCGCGACGAGGCGATTCGCCTCAGCAGCGCGGCGCTAACGGAACTGCGCATCGACGGCATTCTCCACAACGCGGAGTTTGCGCGCGCCATGCTGGCCGATCCGGACGTGCGCGCGGGCAAGGTGCACACCAAGTGGATTGAAGAGGTCTTTCTGGACCGCTATCTGAGGGCAAGAGTATGAATCTGTTTTTAGAAGAATTGATCTCCGATCTGTTTCGGAGGATAAAATCATGAATCTTTTTTCGGAAGAACTAAACACGCTTGCTGTCTCGGAGCCGGAAGCGGCGGCTAGCCCGTTGGACATGCTCCGCTGCGGCGGCTGCGGCCGCGAGATGGTGGCGGACGTGGTGCTCGCCGGGGACGCGACCTGCCCGTATTGCGGCAGTCTGTTTCGCCAGCCCGCTTACCGCCGGATTGAGGCGATTGTCGACAGCGGCAGCTTTATCGAAATTGAGCGTGAGGCGGAGGGAAGAGACCCGCTCTCGTTTCCGGGTTATAAGACCAAGATCGAAAAAGAGCGCATGAAGTCCAAGATGCAGGAAGGCGTCGTCATCGGCAAGGCGACGATCAAGGGCCTGCGCACGGCACTCGCCGTGATGGACTCGTATTTTATGATGGGCAGCATGGGCACCGTGGTTGGCGAAAAAATCGTGATTCTCGCGGAATTCGCGCTGACCAATCGCCTGCCGCTCGTGATCTTCTGCGCGTCCGGCGGCGCGCGTATGCAGGAGGGGATTCTCTCGCTCATGCAGATGTCGCGAACGACCATTGCGCTCGCGCGGCACAGCGCGGCGGGACTGCTGCACGTGAACGTGCTCACGCACCCGACCACGGGCGGCGTGACCGCGAGCTTCGCCATGCAGGGAGATATCACGCTCGCGGAGCCGGGCGCGCTGATTGGCTTTGCCGGGCCGCGCGTGATTGAGCAGACCGTGCGCGACAAACTGCCGGAGGGGTTCCAGACGGCGGAATACCTTTATGAGCATGGGCTCATTGACCGCATCGTCGAGCGAAGGGACCTGCGCGAAACGCTGGCGGCGCTGCTCGCGCTGCACAACGGAGACGGCTGCCCGAAAACGTATGCAAGGGGGTTGTTTGAACATGGCGTCTCTTAAGAAGATGGAAACAACTCCAACCGTCGAGCCGATGGAACCCGCCTGGGAGCGCGTGATGAACGCGCGCAAGGAGGATCGCCCGCAGGCGCGGGACTATATGGAGAAGCTTTTTCACGGCGTATTCGAGGTAAAGGGCGACCAGTGCATGGGGGACGACGAGGCAATCATCACCGCGATTGCCTGGTTTGAAACATTTCCGGTCACGGTGATCGGCCAGCAAAAGGGCCATACGCTCGAGGAGCGCATGCGCTGCAACTTCGGCATGCCCTCGCCGGAAGGTTACCGAAAGTCCATGCGTGCGCTCAAGCAGGCGGAGAAGTTTCAGCGTCCCGTGATCTGCCTCGTCGATACGCCGGGCGCGTTCTGCGGCGTGGAAGCGGAGGCAAAGGGGCAGGGGCGCGTGATTGCGGAGCACCTGCGCGCCATGGCGACCGTAAAGACGCCCTGTATCTCGATCATCATTGGCGAAGGTGGCAGCGGCGGCGCGCTCGCGCTCTCGCTGGCCGATCGGCTGATCATGCTCGAGAACAGCTACTTTTCGGTGATTTCGCCGGAGGGGGCGGCGTCGATTCTGTTTAAGGACAGCTCGATGGCCTCCGAAGCGGCGAAGAACCTGAAACTGACCGCAAGCGACCTCAAGAGCTTTCATGTAGTCGACGCGGTGATTCGCGAACAGAGCGGATTTTCGCGCACGCAGATGGATGAAAGCGTCGAGGAGATTCGAAAGGCGATTCGCGTGGCGCTCAAGCGTCTGACGCGGATTCCGCCCGACCGGCTGGTGGAAAACCGCCAGCAGAAATTCCTGAATATGAGGGGGTTCTAATTGTTGGCGAATGTAACGATTGCTGGCGTTGCCAGTTCGATCCCGAAAAAAGTTGTAACGAATACGGAGCTGGAGTCGCTGGTGGAAACGAGCGACGAATGGATCACGAAGCGCACGGGCATCCGCACGCGCCATGTCGCGGTGGAGGAAACGGCGGTTGGGATGGCGGCCGATTCCGCAGCGAAAGCGCTTGCAATGTCCGGCGTACCCAAGGAATCCATTGGACTCATCGTCGCCTGCACGATCACCGGCGAGGATCTCACGCCTTCCATGGCGAGCAGCGTCCAAAAGGCGCTCGGTATTTCAACCTGCGCGGCGTTCGACGTTTCCGCCGGATGCACCGGTTTCATCTACGCGCTGGTCACCGCGGCGTCGCTGATGGATACGCTGGGCGTGGATACGGCAATCGTCGTCGCGAGCGAAAAGATGTCGAACTATACGGACTGGAGCGACCGCTCCACCTGCGTGCTCTTTGGGGACGGCGCGGGCGCGGTGGTGCTCCAGCGCAGCGACACGCCGCGCGTGCAGTTTCCAATTTTGAACGCAGCGCCGGATACGGGCGACGTCATCGTGCTGAAGAAGGACGCGCGGAGTACGCCGTTTGCGCCTTCGGATGACACGACGAAGGAATACATCCGCATGAAGGGCGCGGACGTGTTTACCTACGCGGTGGGCGTGCTCGAAGATACGCTGAAAAGGCTCTACGCGCTCTGCGGGGACAAGCCGTTTACAAAGGTGATTCCGCATCAGGCGAACGAAAAGATCATTGACTACGTCATGCGGACGATGAGCATGAGCCGCGATGCGTTCTTTCTCAACATCGCGAGCTACGCAAACACCTCCTCCGCGACGATTCCGATTGCGCTGTGCGACGCCTGGGAGGCGGGCTGGCTCCGGCGCGGGGATCGCGTTGCGCTCGCCGGGTTCGGCTCCGGGCTCACGAGCGGCGGCGTGGTAATCGACTGGGATCTGCCGGACAAAACCAAGTAGACAACGAATTTTTTACCCTACCATCGATCAATATAAAATCAAAAGGAGAACTTATTTATGCAGGAAATTATCATCAAGAATCTCATGGCGCAACTGGATCTGGAGCGGGACGCGATCAAGCCGGAGAGTCGGTTTGTCGAGGATTTCTCAATGGACTCGCTGGACATGGTCGAAATGCTGATCGATCTCGAAAAGGAAACGGGTATCAAGGTACCCGTGGAGGAAGTCGGGGACATCCACACCGTCGGCGAGCTGATTAAGCACCTCGAGGGCAAGCAGGCATGAAGTACGGCGGCACCATCTGTGCGCTGACGAAGACGCGGTTTCCGCTGATTCAGGGCGGCATGGCCTGGGTGTCCGACGCAAACCTTGCCGCCGCTGTCTCGATGGCGGGCGGTCTTGGCGTCATCGCCGCGGGCAACGCGCCGCCGGACTGGGTGGAAACGCAGATTCGGCTTCTGCGCGAAAAGACCGACCAACCGTTCGGGCTCAACGTGATGTTGCTCAGCCCCTATGTCGCCGAGGTGGCGCAGCTGGCTGCCGACCTTCGGGTGCCGGTGGTCATTACGGGCGCGGGCAATCCGGACGCGTACATCGCGCGCTGGAAGGCGGCGGGCTGCGTAGTTGCGCCCGTGGTCGCGAGCCGCGCGCTCGCGCAGCTCATGGAGCGCATGGGCGCGGATTTCGTGATTGCGGAAGGCTGCGAAGCGGGCGGGCACATCGGTGAGCTCACCTCCATGGTGCTCTGGCCGGACATCGTGCGCAACGTAAAGATTCCGGTCGTCGCGGCGGGCGGCGTGTTCGACGCGGCAACGGTTGCGGCGGCGTTCACGCTCGGCGCAAAGGGTGTTCAGGTTGGCACGCGCTTCATTCTGGCCGAGGAGTGCACCGCGCACGCGGAGTATAAGGAACG
>CAZDXW010000047.1:0-4567 GCA_964509485.1 uncultured Christensenella sp. | reverse complement strand
GCACGCGCTTCATTCTGGCCGAGGAGTGCACCGCGCACGCGGAGTATAAGGAACGTGTGATACGCGCCAAGGACATCGACAGCAAGGTGACGGGGCGCATCACCGGCCACCCGGTGCGCGTGCTGCGAAGCCCGCTGCAGCGGGAGCTGGCGAGCGCGGAATACGAGCCGGACGGTCTAGCGCAGGTGGAAAAACTCGGCGAGGGCTCGCTGATGCGCGCCGTGCTGTTTGGCGACAAGGAGCGCGGTTCGTTCATGGCAGGGCAATGCGCCTGCATGGTGGACTGCATTCAACTCGCCGCCGAGATCGTCCGCGAGCTCTTTGACGCGGACGGCATCCGCGCGGCGCTGGGCAGCGCTTCGGCACTGTTGGAGGATTGACATGAAAACGGCGTTTCTTTTTCCCGGCCAGGGCGCGCAGGCGGTCGGCATGGGAGCGGACTTATACGAATCGTCAACGGTTTACCGGGCTATGTTTGATGCCTGTCAGGCACAGGCCGGACTGAACCTGAAAGCCGCCTGCTTCGAAGGCGCGGGCATGGACAACAGCGGCGTGATTCAGGCGGCGATCTATACCCACACCGTTTCGCTGCTCGGCGCGGTTCGCGCGGCGGGAGCGGACGCGGATGTGTTTGCCGGGCTTTCGCTCGGCGAGTACAGCGCGCTTGCCGCGGCGGACGTGCTCGACGCCGCGCGCGGCGCGGCGCTCGTGCGCCAGCGCGGCGAGATCATGGACGGCGCGGTGCCTCCCGGCACGGGCGGCATGCTTTCCGTCGTCGGACTCACGCTGGAGCAGGTGGAAGCCTGCATTGCGACGTTTGAACACGTCTACGTGTCGAACCATCTGAACGAAACGCAGACGGCACTCGGCGGCTTACTACCGGAACTGGAAGCGGTCAAACCCGCGCTGGAGGCGGCGGGCGCGCGGATGGTGTCGCTGCTCGCGATGAAGGGCCCCTCGCACTGCCCGCTGCTCAACGACGCGGCGGCTTGCTTTGGCTCCGTTCTCGAATCCGAGCGGATGGGAGCCGTCGGCAAAACGGTCTACAGCAACGTGCTTGGCGCGCCGTATCCCGCGTATGCGGACGTGCGCGCGCTGCTCTGCGAGCAGATGCGTTCCCGCGTGCGCTGGCACGACTGCGTGGAGCATATGCTCAACGACGGCGTAACCCGCTTTGTCGAAATTGGCCCCGGCAACGTGTTGAGTAAGATGCTCAAGCGGCGCGTCGGGGCGGGCGTAGAGATCTATTCCGTATCCAACGCGGCCTCGCTGGATGCGTTCTTAAGCGCAATCAAAGGAGACGGCAAATGAGCCGCGCGGCACTCGTCACCGGCGGTTCCGGCGGCATTGGCCGCGCGATCTGCCGCCGTTTGGCACAGGACGGGTTTGACGTTGCCGTGCATTACCGCAGCAATGCGGGGGAGGCGGAGGCGGTTTGCGCGGAGATTCGCGCGCTTGGGCAAAGAGCCATTGCGCTCAGCGCAGATTTAACCAACTCGGCGGAGTGCGCCGCGCTGGTGCAGGCGTGTATAGCGGAACTCGGCGGCTTGGACGCGCTGGTCAACAACGCGGGCATCACGAACGACGGACTGCTCCTTCGCATGACGGACGAGCAGTACCAGAGTGTGCTAAGGGCAAACCTCGACAGCTGTTTTTATTGCACGCGCGAGGGAATTGCACAGATGGCGCGCCAGAAGAGCGGGCGGATCGTGAACATCACGTCCGTCATTGGCATGACCGGCAACATCGGCCAGGCGAACTACGCCGCGTCGAAAGCGGGCATCATCGGGCTGACGAAGTCGAGCGCGAAGGAGGTTGCCCGCTGGGGTATCTGCGTCAACGCGGTGGCTCCGGGGTATATTGAAACCGCCATGACGCAAAAGATGCCGCAGGCCGCGCGGGACGCGATGCAGCAGCATATTCCCCTGCGCAGACTCGGCCAGCCGGAGGATGTTGCGAATCTGGTTGCCTTCCTCTGCGGAGACGGCGCTTCCTACATCACGGGGCAGGTCTTCGTGGTCGACGGCGGCATGGCAATTTAATCGTTCGAAAGGAAACAGGGAACATGAACGTTTGTATTACCGGTATGGGCGCGGTGTCCCCCATTGGCGCGACCGCCGCGGAGAGTTTTGCTTCGGCGGCGGCGGGCAAGAGCGGAATTGGCGCGCCGACCTTGTTCAGCGCGGAGGAAACGCAGATTTTCGCCGCGGGCGAGGTCAAGGATTTTAATCCGGAGCCCTATGTCAACAAGCGCGAGGCAAAGCGCATGGCGCGTTTTACGCAGATGGCAATCGTCGCGGCGGCGCAGGCCTGGGAACAGAGTGGCTTGCAGGATGCGGGGTTCGATCCCGAGCGGGTCGGCGTCGTGCTCGGCAGCGGCATGGGCGGGCTGGACGTCATCTGCGAGCAGCACGAGGAGCTGCGCACCAACGGGCCAAGGAGCGTTTCGTCGCTCTTTATTCCAAAGACCATCATCAACACGACCGCCGGGCTGATTGCGATTCGCTACGGTCTCGTCGGCCCGTGTTTCGCGCTGGTGACCGCCTGCGCTTCCGGCGCGGACGCGATTGGCCACGCGTATTACGCGATTCGAGAGGGTCGTTTGGACGCGGTGCTCGTCGGCGGCGCGGAATCCGTGATGACGGAGCTCGCCGTGCAGGGCTTTCACCAGATGGGCGCGCTCTCGGAGAGCACCGATCCTTCCCGCGCGAGCATTCCGTTTGACAAGGAGCGCCAGGGATTTGTGATGGGCGAAGGCGCGGCGTTTTTGCTGCTCGAAAGCGAGGAGTCCGCGCGCAAACGCGGCGCAACCGTGCTCGGCGAACTCGCGGGCTACGCGCAGACCTGCGACGCGCACCACATCACCGCCCCGCAGCCGGAGGGCAAGCAGGCCGCCCGCGCGATGGCGGAGGCAATTCGCGACGCGGGGATTGCGAAGGAACAGATTGGCTACATCAACGCGCACGGAACGAGCACGCCGCTCAACGACGCTGGTGAAAGCGCGGCAATCGAAACCTGCTTTGGGGAATATGCCAAAGAACTCAAGGTCAGCTCGACCAAGTCGATGACCGGGCACATGCTCGGCGCGGCGGGCGCGTTTGAGGCGGTACTGTCGCTGCTTGCGCTGAACGAGGGCATTGCGCCCCCGACGATTGGACTTGTCGAAGAAGCGGAGGACTGCCGCCTGAACTACGTAAAGGGCAAGGCGCAGAAACTGGAAAGCGAATATGCGCTCTCCAATTCCTTTGGCTTTGGCGGCCACAACAGCTGCCTCGTGCTCAAGAAGCAACCAAACGGCGGGAAACTGCTATGACGAAATTGAGCGTCGAGGAAATCAAGACGATTCTGCCGCACCGCGAGCCGTTTTTGATGCTGGATCGCGTGGAGGACTACGTTCCCGGCGAATTCGCAAAGGCGGTGAAATCCGTCTCCGCGAACGAGTGGTTCTTTCTGGGGCACTTTGCCGAAACCAAGGTGATGCCTGGTGTGCTGATTGTCGAGGCGCTCGCGCAGACGGGCGGCATCGCACTGTTGACGCTGGACGCCATGCGCGGAAAGCTCGCGTTTCTAGGGCGCATCCGCAACGCGCGGTTCTTTGCCCCCGTCGTACCGGGCGACCGGTTGGAACTCGAAACGAAGATTGATGCGGTCAACGGCGGCATCGGCACCGGAACCGGCGTGGCCACGGTGGACGGACAAAAAGTTGCCGAGTGCGAGCTCGTGTTTGCGATTAAGGACGCGTAAGAAGCGGCACAAAACGTTTTGTAAGAACGAAAACCTGGAACCATATTCCGCGCGGCTGGCAAAGAACCGCGCGGTTTTGTTTGCCAAATTTTCAGATTGACAAATCTTGATTTGACGAGTAAGATGATTATAAATCAAGTATTTTTGATGTGAGGGAGCGAAATGGAATCTTCTTATCTGCGCGACGCCAAGGTGTTTAAGGCGTTTTGCGACGAAAACCGACTGCGTATTCTGGAGCGATTGCGCGGTGGGGAAAAGTGCGCCTGCAAACTGACCGAGGATCTTGAGATTGGCCAGAGCGCGCTGTCCTACCACATGAAGATTCTCGTGGAGTCCGGTGTGGTAGCCGCGCGGCAGGAGGGCAAATGGACGCACTACAGCCTCTGCGAAACGGGCAGCGCGTATGCGCTCTCGCTGCTTCGGGCAATCACCACCCCGCTGGAAACGCAGGACGAAGACGCCTGCTGCAATCAATAATAATAGAGAATAGAAAGATAGACGAACATGAGCTTTGGGCAAGTATTACAGGCAATATGGGACTTTTTTCAGCATCAGGTGCTCGCCATGCAGTGGCTCAACGAGCTGTTGGGGCGCATGCTGACCTCGTTTGGACTGGACACGGCGAACCGCTGGGTTGGCAGCCTGCAGTTTTTTCTTTACGACGTAGTTAAGATTACGCTTCTGCTCTGCACGCTGATCTTCGTGATCAGCTACATCCAGAGTTTCTTTCCGCCGGAGCGCAGCAAGAAAATCCTCGGCCGGTTTCGTGGCATCGGCGCAAACATCGCCGCCGCGCTGTTGGGCACGGTTACGCCGTTTTGCT
>CAZDXW010000046.1:19162-25287 GCA_964509485.1 uncultured Christensenella sp. | reverse complement strand
AGAAAGCGAAATATAGAAGCGACAGCACACCCCAGACGCTGAATGCGTCGAGAAATACCGACGAATCGGCTCCCATCTCCGAAGTTGCGCGTTGATAGGTGAACAGCGCGAAGAGCATATGCAACGTGCCAACCACAAAAGGCAAACCGAACACAATGCCCAATTGACGCCGAACCGAGGAACGCGCCTCGCGTTTTCGCATGCCGATTTTGCGCAAGATCGCATAATGCGATCGTTCCTGCTGCGCCTCGGAGAGCTGCTTGTAATATAGAATGCTGCCCAACGCCAGAAGGAACAAGACGCCGACAAAAGCGCCGATGAACACATAGGTGCCATAAAGCGCAAACATGGTTTGATAAAAACCGATGTAGCTGATGTTGCCGTTCATATCGCGCAAATAGGAGTGCGCGGGCGGCGCGATTTCGTCCAGCGCCTTGACCGTTTCCGCGGAGGTAAGCGGATGGTCAAACATCAGACCCGTGAAGTTGGCGACGTCTTTTGGATTCGCCAGAGCTGCATAGCGATTATACGTGTCGTTGTCCACCACGAGCGTCACAAACTGTTGCAGGTTGAATAGTCCAATATACTTGTGAAGGGAGACCCCGTCGATCGTCAGCGATTCGCTACCAGATCCGAGGCGGAAGGTTACGCTTTGCCCGGTGAGGGATTTGCAAAATGCCCCCGATGTTTGGGAGTCTATAAAAAAGCAGGTTCCGGGCTTTACGGAGCCGCCAAACTCCGTTTTTGTGTTGCTGAGCCGTCCGCGTTTCGTATTCGTGCTCTCAATAATCTTTTGATATTCGTCTGCCGAGAGGAGGTACACGTCGAAATCCAGCGCGGTATCCTTTGCTTGATTTCGCATGTATGCGCCGCATTGCGCTTTGCCCATCAGCAGCTGGATGCGGTCAACAGAGATCAGATTGACCTCGCCGCGCGCGTGAATGGCGCTCTGCATTTCGGAGAACTGCGCGTCGCTGATGTCGCGGCAAATATAGGAATAGGGCGAATAGCTCAGCACCGTACTCTCCAACCCCCTATATAAGGAATACGCGGTGCAGGTCATCGTCATCGCGATCGACAGCACAATCGATACCATGCTCAGCATTTTGGAGTTTCCCTGTGCGCGGTGGGTAATCTGCGAAATGCTGATGAAGTTGGCGGGTTGAAAATAAATCCGCCGATTGTTTTGCAGCGCGCGCGCCAGCATCGGCACCAGATTGTGAAACAGCAGCAACGTTCCGGCGAGAATCAACAGGATGACGAAACCGCCGTCGCGCGCAAGTCGCATTCCGCTTGTTTTCACATCCACCAGCATGGAGAGCACGTATCCCGTGAGCAGGAGCAACCCGGATAGCAGCGCTCCGGCGGGAGAAAAACTGGAGTACAATTCGCCGGTTTTCTCCGCGGATAACAGATCAATCAGCTTGTATTGATAGATGACCTGACTGGAATACACGGAGTTTGCCGTAAAGATCAGGATAAACGCGGCAACAGTTGCGACGATTGCCGAAATGCTTACGGTAAACGTGATTCCGGTTGCATTCACCGCCATGATGCTGAGCAGCAGGTTTGTAAAAAAGCGCGAAAGAAGCGTTCCAAGAAGCGTTCCGCAGACAAGCGCGAGGGCCCCGATTACGAAGTTCTCGTAAAACAGAAGCTTCGAAATATCCTCGTGCTGCATGCCAAGCAGCGAATAGATGGCGATCTCTTTTTTTCGGGTGCGTAAAAAGAAACGGTTTGAGTACAGGACAAAGACAACGGAAAAGAGCAGCACGGCGATTGCGGCTGCGCGAAACACAAGACTGATCTTGTTGGTGCCGATTTGAAACGACGCAAATTGCGGATTGCAGAAAATAAGCGCGAAGATTACGAACACCATTACGGACAGCGACACGCTCATGAAATACATAAAGTAATTCACAAAACGCCCGCGAATGTTCTTGCAGGCCAGTTCAAAGAAGCTCATGCGAGGTTGCCCCCGATCTGGGAGAGAACTTCGATAATCTGCGAGTAAAAGTGCTGCCGGTCGCCGGTATTGACCAGCTCCGAAAACAGGACGCCGTCCTTGATGAACAAAATTCGCTGGCAAAAACTCGCGGCAAACGCATCGTGCGTAACGAGCAGGATTGTTGCGCGCCGCTTTTGGTTCAACTGCTGCATGCAGCCGAGCAGATCCGCGGAGGATTTGCTGTCCAGCGCGCCGGTTGGCTCGTCGGCAAGGATCAGTTTTGGCGAATGAACCAGCGCGCGCGCCGCCGCAGCTCGCTGGCGCTGCCCGCCCGAAACCTCGCTTGGATACTTCTTTAGAATTGAGTAGATGCCCAGGTCGTCCGCAACCTGACAAACGGAGGTTTCAATCTTTTGGGTGCTGCAATGGGAAAGCACCAGCGGCAGCGCGATGTTGTCCCGAATGGAAAGCGTATCCAACAGGTTGTAATCCTGAAAAATGAAACCGAGACTGTTCCGGCGAAAGTCGGACAACGCCTGCTCGCGCATCCGCGTAATCTCCTGATTGCCGATCTGAATCCGGCCGGAGGTCACCGTGTCTATGGTAGCTATTACGTTGAGCAGGGTTGTTTTGCCCGCGCCGGAAGGGCCCATAATGCCGGTAAACTCGCCTTCCTCAACAAAAAAGGTAATTCCATTTAATGCGGGAAAGGAACGGGAACTGTGTTTTGAAGTGTACGTTTTCTTCACGTTTCGCACGGATAGTACGTTCATGTCGCCCTCCAAGGTAATCTCTAGCGTCCATTGTAGAAGGGGGGGGACTACGCTGCCATTGCGAAAGCTTACGTTTTTAGTGGTGTAGGTGACAAAACTGTTCGAATGCCAAAAGAACAGCTGCCTTTATCAGCAGATATTTCTGATGAGTTCCTCAGAAAAGTATGCTTGAGTCGAACCAGCGACACTGCCTGCGCGTAGGTCGCGGTGCGTCGGGGCATACGCCCGCTCCTATCGCTCCCGCGCTTGGCTTGCTCCGCCTCGCTGAATCCCGCACAGCGGGCGCTCGGCTCCGCAACAGATTACAGTCTCAATGCGTCTATTCGGGCAATCTCGCTGGCCTAAGTCGGCAGGAAAGCAAAAACAAAAGACCACCGGATGGTGGTCTTTGTTTTTTGGCTCCCCCTGCTGGACTCGAACCAGCGACACTGCGGTTAACAGCCGCATGCTCTACCGACTGAGCTAAGGAGGAACGTTACTTTGTGAATTCTACATGAATTCATCACCGGTTGCAAAGAACCCCGCGCGGCATGAGCGGTGACTATTGTAAAATATCTTATTCATTCTCGCTCAATCTCGAATTTACTCGCCTTTGATTGACGTTTTACAGATCGATCCTTATAATAATCGTATGGAGGAGAACACCGTTCAAACCCTCGTTGCGTTTGAGATTGCGCAACCGCAAAAAAGGCTGAATCGCTCTGCCGGAGCCGTGTATTTTCTGCTCACGGCGCTGGTGCTGGCCGTTATTTCGGCGGCCAATTTTGCCGCAACGCACTGGCAGATTCCGCGCGAATGGGTGCAGCTGCCGCTCTATGCGATATTAATGATAGCAAGTATTTTGGTCTATCGCCGACACTATGTTTGCTACCGATATACGCTGACGGATCAGACCTTTGCCGTGGATCGAATTGCTGGCAATCGGGAGCGGACGATGGCGGCGATTGATCTAAGCGAGATCGATGGTATTTTCGGCGATCACGAAGGCGATAAACCGGCAACGCATGCTATATATGCATCCGTACTACCAAAACGCAAATCTGTTTGCCTGACTGCCCGACTGGATGGCCGGGAGACGGTTTTATACATCAGCCCAAGCGACGATTTTTTCACAACGCTACAGGCGCAATTACAGCGACACGCCAAGCGGGAAAGCACATAAGTGACCCGATCGATGGACGAACAAACGCCAAAACAATCCGAAAGCTTGCAGGAAGCGCTGGGCGCGTATGAACGCGAGGACTGCGCGCGCTTCCACATGCCCGGACACAAGGGGCGCGGACTCGCCGGGTTCTGGCGGGACGAGCTCGCCGCCTGGGACGTAACGGAGATTTCCCGAACGGACAACCTGCATGCGCCGAATGGAGCGATTGCGCAGGCGCAACGCGAAATGGCGCGGGTCTACGAGGCGGAGCAATCGTTTCTCGTGGTCAACGGCTCGACGAACGCCGTTCAGGCGATGATTCTCGCGCTGGAGAACGACGATATTCTGCTGCTTTCGCGCGACTGCCACCGCTGCGCTATTGACGGCGCGGCGCTCAGGGGAATTCGAACGGAGACGATTTCGCCCCGCTACGACAAGGAGACCGGTTTGCTGGGCATGGTGACGGCGGAGGATCTCGACCGCGAGCTGGAGCGCACGCGTGCCACGGCGGTGCTGATTACCTCTCCGAACGCGTACGGCTGCTGTGCGGACGTTTCCGCGCTTACTGAAGTCACTCACCGGCACAATGCTTTGCTGCTCGTAGACGGCGCGCACGGGGCGCATTTTCCGTTTTCGGAGCGGCTGCCCGAAACGCTGGGCGGTAAGGCGGATCTATTTGCACATTCGCAGCATAAGACGATGGACGCGCTCACGCAGGCGGCGAGCCTGCACCGCTCCAACTGCCGGATCGGCGAAGAACAGGTGCGCCGCGCGCTCGCAATGACGGAGACGACGAGCCCGTCGTATCTGCTCATGACGTCGCTCGATTGGTCGATCTACATGGCGAAGCGCCGCGACTGGACGGGTCAGGTGGAGCGCTGCATCGCACTGGAGCAGAGAATAGAAGCGCTGGGCGGGCTGACGACGCTTCACGGCGCGATTCCGGAGCTCGGCATTTTGGAACGCGACCGGACACGGATCGTGATTGACGTTTCCGCGCGGGGCTTGAGTGGCTATGAGGCGCAGAGCCTGCTGGAGGCGAGCGGGATTTATCTGGAGATGGCGGATGCGCGGCGGCTGGTGCTGATCACCACGCCAAACGACGAACCGAGCTGGTATGACCGCCTCATGGATGCGCTCGCGGCGCTGCCGAAGCGAAAAGCGACCAAGCAGAAGAAACAGCAGAACCAATGCGCCGTGATTTCCGGTGGCGAGCGGAGAATGAGCATTCGTGAGGCGGTGTTCTCGTCGAAGGAGAGCGTACTGCTATGCCAGTCCCAAGGGCGCGTGGCGAGCGAGGCGCTGGGTGTATACCCACCCGGCATTGCGCGGGTGCTGCCCGGCGAGCGGATTGACGACAAGGCGATTAGCGATTTATTAGCGGAGGAACGCAACGGCGGCGCGCTCTTTGGCGTGCGCGACGGCAGGGTCTTCGTGGTACGACAGGAAAAGGTTTGACACAGATGCTTCAGGAACGATTACTGGATTCGATTCGAAATAACCGCGTGCCGCACGCAATTTTGATCTCCGGGCCGGAGGGCAGCGGCAGGCGCGAACTTGCGCGCCGCGCGGCCGCGCTCTATTGCCTCGGCGAGGATGCGCCGCAGCGGCTGGTCAACAACCCGAACTATCTGGAGATTGGCGAGAATACGGTCAAGGTGGACGATATTCGAACGCTGCTGTCCTCCGCCGCGATGCAGGGGTTCAACGGCGGACGGCGCGCGTTTGTGTTTCTCAACGCGCAGAACATGAGCGTGCAGATTCAGAACACGCTGCTCAAGACGCTGGAGGAGCCGCACGAGGACACGCTGCTGATTTTGACCGGAAACGAGTTTGGCCTGCTGCCGACGATCCGTTCGCGCTGCCTGATTGAACGGCTGGGTGCGGGCAGCGTTTCGGAAGCGGCGAGTATCTTAATGCGCGAGGGAATGGAAGAGCGGGAAGCCCGCTTTTTCGCCGCGCTGGCGGACGGCATCCCGGCACGCGCAAGGGAATATGCTTCGCCGCAAGTTCGGACATTTCGCGCGGAGGCGATAGCGCTGCTTGAACGCGCGGCGTTTGTCGCATCTCCGTTTGCGGACGCGGCGGATTTAATCACCGTCAGTTCGGCAGAAGCCGAATACGAACCGGAAGCGGACGACGAGCCAAAGGCAAAGGGCGGGAAAAAACGCAAGCGCGGAGATGGTTTGCTTGCGGTTTCGCTGTTGACGATTTGGCAGAGCCTGTTTCGCGACGCGTTGAGTATGCAGCTTGGCGCGGG
>CAZDXW010000046.1:4436-19062 GCA_964509485.1 uncultured Christensenella sp. | reverse complement strand
TGACGATTTGGCAGAGCCTGTTTCGCGACGCGTTGAGTATGCAGCTTGGCGCGGGTGAAACGAAGAACAGCGACCAGACCGCGCTGGTCAACCGGATTGCATCACGCTTTACAACCGCGCGGATACAGGGTATCATAGAAATGATAGCCAAGGCTCAGCAGAATCTTGCCGGAGGCGCAAGCGTGTATCTCACGCTGGATGGCGTTCTGGCGAGGCTGTTTATAAAGGAGAACAGGGAATAACATGAAGGTAATTGGCGTACGATTCAAATCGAGCGGACGCATCTATTATTTTGATCCGTTGGAATTTACGTTTCAGGAAGGCGACGGCGTCATTGTAGAGACCGCGCGCGGACAGGAATACGGCGAGGTAGCGCAAATCGCGATGGAAGTGGAAGAAACGATGATCGTTTCCCCGCTCAAGCCCGTGGTGCGCCCCGCAAGCGATCAGGACACGACGATGCGCGAACAGAACTGCGCAAAAGAGGGCGACGCGTTCCGCGTTTGCCAGCAAAAGATTGAGCAGCACAAGCTCGACATGCGCCTCGTGAGTGCGGAGTATTCGTTTAACGGCAGCAAGCTTGTCTTTTACTTTACAGCGGACGAACGCGTGGATTTTCGCGATCTCGTGAAGGATCTCGCGTCGCAGTTCCGCACGCGGATTGAGCTGCGGCAGATTGGCGTTCGCGACGAGGCAAAGATGCTCGGTGGGCTTGGTTCCTGCGGGCGCGTCGTCTGCTGCAAGGCGTTTTTAGATGATTTCCATCCCGTTTCGATTAAGATGGCGAAGGAGCAGAACCTTTCGCTGAGCCCGACGAAGATCAGCGGGCTTTGCGGCAGGCTCATGTGCTGCCTGCAATACGAGCAGGCCTGCTATGAGGAGATGCGCCACAAGATGCCGCATGTCAACCGCGACATCCTCACGCCGGACGGAATTGGGTTCGTCGTGGAGAACAACGTGATCACAGAAAAGACCAGGGTACGGCTGAACATGCCGGACGGGTCGATTGACGTTCGCGAGTATCACTACACCTCGCTGGCAAAACCGGGCGAACCGCTGCCCGTTCCGCCGAATCCGCCGGCAGCCGCGCAAAATGCGCCCGGCGCACCAAAACCGGAGCGCGAAACAGCAGCCGCTGCGGCACCGGCACCCAACGGGGCGCAGGGGGCGGCACAGCCCGCGCAGGATCGGAACCCCGACCGGAAGCGCCGCAGACGCGGCGGACGCGGCAAGAGCGGCAACCGCCCGAACGCGGGAGCGCCCCCCGCAAACGGCGCACCCGCGCAGCCGAACAACAACGCAAACAACGCAAACCAGAAGCCGCGTCCAGAAGGGCAGCAGCAACAGCAGCAGAATCGCCCGCCGAGACCGCCGCAGCAGCCGAGGCCGCAACAGCAAGGCCAGCCGGGCGGCGCACCGAGACCGAATGGGCCGAGGCCGAACCAGCCGCCGAGAAGAGACGGAAATCGCCCGCAGTCAACCCCGCCGACGGAGCAAAAACCACAGTAACGGCGAGAAACGACGCTCATTGCGCGGCGGAAGGATGATTTCGTCCCCGGTGTGTTGACGTTTTCGGACGCTGTGCTATAATGTTAGAGAAATTTGGATACGGAGGAACGCATCATGGCATATAAAATTTCCGAAGAATGCATCAGCTGTGGCGCTTGCGCGTCGGAATGCCCGACCGAAGCCATCACGGAAGGCTCCAGCATTTACGTAATCGACGCCGACAAGTGCATCGACTGCGGCAACTGCGCGGACGTTTGCCCCGTTGGCGCGCCCAAGCCCGAGTAAACAGGACAAAAAAGAACCCGAATGGTGAAAACCATTCGGGTTCTTTTGTTTTTGGAGATGGATCAACCGCAGCAGTCGACAAACGGGAAGTCTACGTAGAGGATCGGGAGCAGCACGTCCGTCATCTCCTCGTAATCCGTTGGATCGGGCGTGTAGAACGAGTAGTTGATTCCGTCATAACTCCACGTGGCAAGCGCACCATCTGCGCCGCCGTTGATCGTGCGAACGCTGATGCTCAACGTAAAGTCCGGCCCTTCGAGGTCGAACGGCTGGGACTCGTCGAAGGTTTCGTAGACGCCGGAGATGTCCTCCGTGGTCTTTGCAGCGCGGTAGGTATAGGTTTCGCCGGTGAGCGTGAAGATGATCTGCGCGACGGTGCCGCCGATGATGCTATAGCTCACGCTGTCCGCGGTCTGGTAGGGCGTAATGATGAAGCCAAGGCTCGCAAAGTCCGCGGAACCATCCACCTCGACGATGGGGTTGGGGATTTGCGCCGCCGCCTCGGGCGATTCCGCCGGTTCCGGCGTTGCCGCCGCAACGGGGGTTGACGTTGCCGCGGCTGACTCGCTGGCCACCTTTTTGCAGGAGGCGAAGACGAAGATCAGCACGAGCGCGACGACGATGGAAAGTACTTTTTTCATGGCAAGATTCCTTTCGCGACAGCCAGTTGTTTCCGGCGCGAACGGGGAAACGCTGTTTGTATAAGTTTAGCCGTATTCTAGCACAGTTTTCGTGGAAAACAAAGTGACTTACGCACGCGGGTATTTACACGCTCCTTTCGGCGACCGGTCTGCCGACGGGAGCTTTTTTTGTCTGCCCCGAATTATCGGAATTTCTGAAACGCCGAATTATCGTAATTTTTTCGGGTCAATCCGGTTTACGATACCCATGGCGGCGGGAGAAACGGTCTCGACAACAAAACCCGCCGCCGCGCAAGAAAGGAGCACGAACGAATGGAATCGGCGAATCCAAAATCCCTGAAAGGCAAGATCGAAGCGTATTTTGCCGCCTGCGACGCAACGGCGGAGCGGGTTACGCTCAAGAACGGCAGCGTGACGATTCGGCAGACGCCGTATACGCTGGCGGGGTTGAGCGAACACCTGCAGAAGCCGCAGAGCGAAATCCTGGCGAAGGGGCGAAGCGGGGAGAACGCGCAGGAGGGCAGGCTGTTTGCCGGAGCGCTCCGCCGGATTGGCCGGTACATCGTGGAACGCGCGCTGCTGGGGGAACTCCAGTACAGCGTTGCGGCGAAGCTGCTGGACGAACTCGGAACCGGCGAAAAACTGCCGCCGGACGGGGACGACCGTAGGATCGTGATCGTGCTGGAGGACAGGGAAGGATGGGGCGAGTGACATGGAATTCTTGTTAAAGGGGTATCCAAATCCACGTCAGCGGGAATTCTTCGCAAGCAAAGCCCGGCACACCGCATACGGCGGCGCGCGCGGAGGCGGCAAAAGCTGGGCCATGCGAAGAAAACTCGTACTCCTCGCGCTACACTACGAAGGCCTCCAAATCCTGCTGCTCCGGAGGACGCTGCCGGAGCTGACCGAGAACCACGTGCGGCCGCTGCAAACGGAACTTTCGGGTTTTGTGAACTACAACCAAACGCAGCGCGTATTTACGTTTCCGAACGGCAGCCGCATCAAACTCGGATATTGCGACAACGAGCAGGACGTATTTCAGTATCAGGGGCAGGAATACGACGTGATCGGACTGGAGGAAGCGACCCAGTTCACCGAGAGTCAGATGCAGTTCATCTCGACCTGCAACCGCTCGGTGCGAACCGACTTTTCGCCGCGCATGTACTACACATGCAATCCCGGCGGCGTTGGGCACGGTTGGGTCAAGCGACTCTTTATCGACCGCCAGTATCGCGCAAGCGAGCTAAGCGGGAATTACGTCTTTATTCCGGCGCGCGTTACGGACAACCCGATCCTGATGCGGGATGCTTCCTACAAGACCACGCTCGAGAATTTGCCGGAGCCGCTGAGGCGCGCCCACCTGGAGGGGGACTGGGACGTGCTGGCGGGGCAGTACTTCGGCGAATTCTCGCGGGAGCGGCACGTGATTGAGCCGTTTCCAATCCCCAAATCCTGGCGGAAGTTCCGCGCGATGGATTGGGGATACCGCGACCCCTGCGCGGTGCTCTGGTTTGCCGTGGCGCCCGGCGGACGGGTGTATGCATATCGCGAATACTACGAGCGCAATGTGCTGTCCAGCGAGACGGCAAAGCGCATCCGTTCGTTAACGGAAACAGAAGCGATTGCATACACCGCCGCCTCGCCGGACGCCTGGCAATGCCGGGGAATGAGCGCAAGCGGAGAACTCAGCGGCATGAGCATTGCGGAGGTGTTTGCCCGCGGCGGAGTTCCGCTCATTAAAGCGGACAACTCGCGTGTGGCGGGCTGGCAGCGGGTTCGCGAATACCTCGCGGACGCGGACGACGGACATCCGAGGCTGTTGATCTTTCGCAACTGCGAGCACCTGATTCGAACCCTGCCAATGCTCACGTTCGACGAGCGGTTCTCCGAGGACGTGAGCGACCGCTGCGAGGATCACGCGCCGGAGGCGCTGCGCTACGGGCTGATGTCGAGACCGGCCTCTGCAGCGGAGCCAAATAGAAAGAAAGCGCGTACCTATGACCCGTTTGCAACCGGCGAGCCGCGCGCGGACGGATTTACCCGACTGTAAACGGAAAAACCCAGGAGGAACAAGGAAATGAAAACAACGAAAGGAAGCGGGCAGACGGAGGAACAACGGCTGCTCTGCGAGCGGGCCTACGGGCTGTTTCGCGAATTCCGCGGCGCGTATCTGGCCGAATGGCAGCGGCTCGAACGCTGCGAGCGGATGTACCGCGGCGACCACTGGCACGACGTGCCCCAGAACGACCCGAATGAGCCACGCCCCGTGACGCCGATTATCCAGAGCACGGTGGAAAACATGAAGGCCGAGCTGATGGATCGGATACCGGAGGCGGTGATTCTGGCGGAGAGCCCGGCGGACACGGAGATTGCGCGCGTGATTGAGGCAATCATCAAGCAGAACCACGACGCGGACGGCTACGCAAAGGAATATCGAAAGATCGTTCACGATTTGCTGGTTGGCGGCTACTGCGTGCAGGAGGTCGGCTACGACAACAGCCTCAACGGGGGCTTGGGCGGCGCGTTTCTGCGCCACGTGGACGCGCGGAGCATTCTCTTTGACCCGCTGGCAACGGAACCGCAGGAGGCGCGGGCGGTGTTTAAACTTTCGCTCAAGACGCGGGAGTACATCGGATCACACTTTCCGAAGGCAGCGCCGTTTTTGACGGCGGACGCCTTTGGCAGACCGGACGCGGTGGAGGACGGAATTCTACACGCGGATCGCCAGGACGCGATGCTCTTTTTGGAGTACTGGTGGCGCGAATTCGACGCGGAAACCGAGCGCTACCACGTGCACATGGCGCAGATTGCCGGAAACCAGGTACTTGCGGACAGCCGCGAGGCCAAGCCGGACGGACTGTTTGAACACGGGATGTATCCCTTTGTGGTGACCCCGCTGTTTACGCGAAAAGGTTCCTGCCTCGGCCTCGGCCTCGTGGACATGTTTGAAACGCAGCAGAAGTACGCCGACAAGCTCGACCAGATCGTGCTGAAAAACGCGCTGATGGCGAGCCACAACAAGCTGCTCGTGACCGAAGCGAGCGGGTTTGACACGGAGGATCTGCGCGACTGGTCCAAGGAAGTGCACACCGGCGAGAGCCTCAACGGCGTCACCTGGTTTTCAACCCCGCCGCTGCCCGCCTATATCATCGGCTACATTGGCAGCATTCGCGAGAGCATTAAGCAGGAGAGCGGCGCAAACGAGTTCTCGCGCGGGTCGGCAAACGGCGGCGTGACGGCCGCCTCCGCCATCGCCGCGATGCAGGAGATGAGCAACAAGCGCGCCCGCATGATTGCCCGCGCGCTGCACGAGAGCTTTCGCGACGCAATTCGCCTCGAAATCGAGGTGGAACGGGAGTTCAACTTCTTTACGCGGCGGGTGAACGTGATCGTGGACGGCAAACTCAAGGAATGCACGTTTGAAAGCGCGATGCTCGTGCGTCGTTCCGGAAAAGGGCGAGCGCTGCTGCCGATTGAGTTCTACATTTCGGTCAAGGCGCAGCAGGAGACGAAATACGCGGCGATGACGCAGAACGAGCTGGCACTGCGAATGCTGCAAAGCGGCATGATGACCCCCGCGCAGGCGGTGGAACTCATGGTGTTTGAGGGCAAGGATCAGTTGCTCAAGCAGATTCGGGAGCAGAACGAAGAGGCGAAGGCGCTCGCGGCACAACAGCAAAATCTTCCGCAGAACGCGGGAACAGCAGGGAGGAACACATGAAACCAATCAACAGGAATACAAGCGCACGAAGCGGCATGCAGGACCCGCGCTTCGGCAACGAAGCTATGGACGGTGCAATGAACGCGCAGGGGAATGACCCGGAGTTTGAGGCGCTGGTGGACGAGATTGCCGCGCTCATTCGCGACGGCAAACTGCCGGAGGGCTTTGACCTCCAGACGGCGGCGCAGGACCCGACGCTGATGGAACTCATGCGCGAATACGGCGCGGCAGCGGGCATTCGCATCTATGCGGCGGAAAAACGCGCCGAAGAAGCGGAAAACAACGCGATGGAGCGCGTGAGCGAACGCGTTCGCCAGCGCGGCACGGTTCCGAAAAGCCTGCGCGGCGGCAGCGCCAACGCGGCCGCGACAAACTACGGCGCCATGAGCTCGGAGGCGTTTCGCTCGCTGATGCAGCAGATGAAGCGCACCGCTCGTGACGGCGGCAAGACCCGACTCTAATCAACAGGAGGACGAAAGATGAGCAACATCAATACCACGGTTTCCACCGCGGGAACCACGTTTAGCAACAAGACGTTTTACGACCGCGCGCTGCTGGAATTTGCAAAGACCCGGCTGGTGCACGCCAGCTACGGCCAGAAGCGCAGCATTCCGCGCAACAGCGGCAAGCGCGTGGAATTCCGCCGCTATGAGCTCTTTACGCCGGACGCAAACGCGCTGGTGCTGCAGGAGGGCGTGACCCCCGCGGGCCAGAGCCTCGCGCAGAGCAAGATTGAGGCGGAGGTCAAACAGTACGGCGCATACGTTGAGGTCAGCGACCTGCTCGACCTGACGAGCTTTGACCCGGTTCTGACCGAGAGCACGGAGCTGCTCGGCGAACAGCTGGGCACCGTTGTCGAATGGGTGACCCGCGACGCGATGTGCGCGGGCACGAACGTTCAGTATGCAAACGGCAAGACGAACCGCCTTTCCCTCGCTGCGGGCGACAAGCTCACCGTAACGGAGATTCGAAAGGCTGTCCGCTCGCTCAAGAAGGCAAAGGCGCGCATGTTTAACGCCACGGGCGACGGCCAGAGCCGCAAACCGCACTTTGTCTGCATCTGTTCGCCGGACGCGACTTACGACCTACAGAGCGACGCGCTCTGGCAGGACGTCTCGAAGTATTCCGACGTAGAGCAGATTTATTCCGGCGAGATCGGCCGCCTCTTCGGTGTGGTCTTCGTGGAAAGCACCGAGGCGAAGGTCTTTTCGCAGAGCGTGCTCACCGCCGTTGCCTCGCACACGGCGGGCAGCGCGGTGGTGACCCTGAACGACCTTTCGGAATCCGCCGCGCTCTACCTGATTGCCGGCGCGAAGATCAAGATCGGCACGACGGAATACACGGTTTCCGCCTGCGACCCCGCCGCAAAGACGGTGACCCTCTCGCAAAACGTTGCCAGCGCGATTGCCGCCGGTACGCTCGTTTACAGCGAGGACGCGGGCGCACTGGACGCCACCACGAAGAAGGGCACGGAGATTCACGCGACGCTCGTCTTTGGCGCGGACGCCTACGGCATCATCGATGTGGACGGCGAAGGCTGCCTGCAGACGATTGTCAAACCCTGCGGCAGCGGCGGCGCCGCCGACCCGCTCGACCAGCGCGCAACCGTTGGCGCGAAGGTCGCCGCCTACACGGCGAAGATTCTCAACAATCTCTGGATCGTGCGAATCGAGCACGGCGTCAGCCTCTAAGCGGCTGAAAACGGGGGAGGGCATAGCGCTCTCCCCCAAACTGAAACAAACAGATAGGAGGAAACAACTATGCAATATCTATCGGAAGCGGAGATTGACAACTGCGCAACCGCAACCGGAAAGGCGCTCGCGGAGGAGCCGAAGGTACTGATCACGATTCAGCCGGAGGATGGCGAAACCTACTGGGAAGGCGGCGTGAACGGCCACTTCTTTCGCATTCGCACCAACGAGCCGGTCGATGTTCCGCGGAGCCTCGCGATGCTGATTGCGCAGAGCGCGCAGGTGCGCTACGAGAGCGAAGCGCGCGTTCGCGCCTACCGCAAGAGCGGCGGCAAGAAGGTTTCGTAAGGGAGGATGCATGCATGACGCTCAAGGAACTGCTCACGGGCGCGCTCTTGCAGCTCGACCGCGGAACCGACGCGCAGACGCTCGAAAGCTGGCGCGACAAGCTCACGCGTTATCTCAACGATGCGATGATCGACCTTGCCAGCGAACTGCAGCCGAGGCGGACGGACGAACTGACGCTGACAAACGGTTCGCTCGACCTCTCCAAGCTGCCGAGGGACGTGGTCAAGGTTCTCGCTCTCACGCGCGAGAGCACGCGGCTGCCGTTCTACTACGGGGCCTCGACCGATCAGCTGCGCGTGCCTGCCGTGCCGGACGGGGCGGTGAACGTAACCTACCGCTATATGCCGGAAGCACTGCGGGTGGACACGGACATTCCCGACCTGCCCGAATGGTGCCACGGCGCGCTGATCAGCTACGCGGTGGGCCGCGAGCGTGCCAGCGGGGACGCGGCGAGCCTCGGTGCGGCGCGCGCCTGCTTTGAGCTCTACAACGCGGCAAAGCGTCTTATGCGCGCAAGCCGGGGTGAGATGGACGCATATGCGATTGTGAATCGCTGAAGGGAGGCGGAGAATTATGGCGCTGCGGCAATATCGGATTCCGGTGTTTTATGGAATTCATCAGGGCGTTATGGAGAACCGCGTGAACGAGGGCGAGAGCCCGGACGCCTGCAATATGGAGACGCGCGGCGGGCGACTCAGCGTGGCAAAGGGTTACGTACGCGAGAACAACGTTGCGTTTGTCGACCCCGCCTCGGTGAAACGAATCTACGTTTGGAACCGCGCAAGCGGCAAGCGACTGCTCGCGGCCACGGCAAACAAGCTCTACTCGCTGGATGAAACGGCGGGCGAATGGAAGCTGATCTATACGTTTTCCGCGAGCGCCTCTGCCGCGCAGTATGACTTCCAGACCGTGAAGATTGCGAGCACGGAGTATCTCCTGATCGCGAGCGGCGTGTCGCAGATGGCGAAGTGGGATGGGACAGCGGAGACGGCGTCGGCCTTTGGCAGCGCGGAGCAGCTCTCGAACATCGCGGTCAACTTCGTGGAGCTCTACTATGCGCGGCTCTTTTCGGCGGGGGATTCGAACTTTCCGAGCCGGTTATATTACAGCCAGGCGCCGGGGGATGACCGCACGGTGGAAAACTGGACGGTCGTGGAGGCGAGCGAGAACGTCGGCGGCGGGCACGTTGAGGTCGGCACGGACTCCGACCCGATCACAGGGCTATTCGCGCTGAGCAACCAGTTACTTATCTTCAAGCGGGACTCGCTCTACCGGCTGCTGGGCGACCGGCCGGGGAACTTCCGGATTCTGCCCGTCAACGGCACGATGCAGCAGCCCGTGCACACCGCATGCGTGCGCGTTGGCGACGTGCTGTACTTCCTCACGGAAGGGGGCATGTACTATTTTGACGGGCAGACCGTTCAGCGCAAGGCGGACGCGGACAAGGTCGGCGACCTGCTGCTTGGCGCAAACCTCTCCGCCTGCGCGGCGGCATCCTGCCGCGAGCGGCTCTATTTTGCCTTTTGCGAAACGAGCGGGGGCGGGGTGAACGATGCGGTGCTCGTTTACGATCTCGCGCGGGGCGTCTATATGGTTCGGCGCGGGTTTCATGCGCCAGGTGTCTGCGCTGCGGGCGGGACGCTATACCTGATGGACGGAAACGGATTCGTCTGTCGCTTTGAGGAAGGGGACACCTACGGCGGAGGGCGCATTGACGCCTACTGGAAAACGCCGATGACGGATCTCGACGCAAAATCCGTTTCAAAACGACTGGAGGAGCTATATCTGCGCGGCAGCGGCGGAATCCTCTCGGTGGAGGCGGTGACGGAGAGCGGAACGGTGTACAACGAGCGCCTGATGCCGGGCAGCGGCGAACGAATTCTGGAGCTTGGCCTCACGGGCGAGGGACGCGCGTTTCAGCTCGTGCTTCGAAACGTGAACGGCTCGCGGTTTACGATTGACGGCGGCGTGGAGCTGCTGGTAGACCTGCAGCGGCGCGCGCTCTAAGGAAGGAGAACCATATGGGCTATAGCAGCACGGGTTTGCAGGCGCTGTTTCCGGTGTATTTTTCCAGACTCGCGGAGCAGGGCGCTTCCCGGGAGGAGTATGACATCAGCGCGGCGCAGAACGAGGGAAACCTGAACCAGAACATGGAGACGCTGTACCGAAAACTGCAGGAGATTGAAGATTATCTGTCCTCGCAGGAATAGCGGCGGCAGGGAAAGGAGAACACATGGCTATTTCGATTGGAGGCATTGGCAAGGCAACCACGATTGGCAAGCAGAACCTGGGGATTGGGTCGATTCAGCTGGCAACACCGGCTTTGAGTTCCGGCGGCTCCGGTTCCAGCTCCGGCGGGCAGGATGAAGCGGACATTCTCAGCGGATTGATCTCGGAGATGTACGAACGCTTTGCGCCGCAGGAGATTGTCTATAACGCCAAGAGCGAGGACGAGATTCGCTCGTCGATTTCCGCCTGGCTTCGCCCGAGCTATGAGCAGGCGATTACGACCCGCAAGGAACAGACGCTGACGAACAAGGCAAATCTGGACGCGGACGCGATTGCGCGTGGCATGGGCGCGAGCACCTACGTGACCGACGTGAAGAACCGGCAGCAGAACGCGGAATCGAGCGACATCGCGACCATGGAATCGGACTACGGCGCGACGCTGGCAAAATATGTGTCCGAGGGCGTTGAAACGGAGAACAGCCGTTTGCTCGATGTGCAGAAGTTTAACGCCGAGCAGCGGCAGAGCGCCTACGAACTCGCGTTTTCGGCGGCGATGGAGCTTTTTCCGTATTATCGCAAAAAGAGCTCCGGCGGCGGGTCTGGCAAGACGAGCGGGACAACCGCAACGTCGCGACAGAACGTGGAAACGTTCCTCGGCTCGCTGTCCAAGAGCGAGCGCTCGGAGGTATACCAGGCGACGACCTCGGCGGGCGCGCAGTATCGCGCGGAGATTATCGCCTCAGTTGGCACCACGGGGTACATTCAGATGCAGGGCAAGTATCCGAGTTTTCCGTAAGGAGCCGGAAGTTTGATCGAGAAAAGCAGCCTAGCGCTTCAGCGCCGGGCTGCTTTCTATATACACAGTTGGTTGCCGAGGACGCAAGCGAACGCAAAGCGGGGTTGAAGCGAAGCGGTAAATGCTTTATACTGGCGTTGGGTCTGTTTTTAGCACATCAGAATTTTACAATACAATATGGAGGGGTCTTCGCATGCTTTCGGATTTGCATTTGATTTGGAACCCTGTTGCGGGAAATGGCGCGGCGGTGAGCGCGTACCAGTTGGTGACGGATACGCTCGCGGAACGCGGGATTCCGTTTACATCGGAAAAGAGCGAGTACGCGGGCAACGCGACGGAGCTTGCGAAGGCGGCGGTGGAGAACGGCGCGAAGAAGATTGTCGTGCTCGGCGGTGACGGAACCATCCGCGAGGTCGCATGCGCAATGATGAACACCAGCGTTCCGCTCGGTATCATCTCCTGCGGAACGGGCAACGACATCATTCGAGCGTTGCAGATTCCGAACGACCCGCTCGCGGCGCTCGATATTGCATTGAACGGTCAGGTGCGCGACATGGACGCCGCAATGGCGAACGACCTGCTCTATTTTAATGTTGCGGGATTTGGGTTTGACGTGGACGTGCTGCGCTACGTGGAAATCTATAAAAAACGCATGAAGAACGGCTCGCTGGCGTACATGCGTGGGCTGCTCACCGCGCTTTTACACCTGAACTCGAGAAAGACCAAGATCAGCTGGCCGGAAGGTTCCATGGAGGCGGAGGTGCTCATCATCGCCGCGGGAAACGGAACGCACTTTGGCGGCGGCATGAAGGTGACTCCGAAGGCGGATCCGTTTGACGGTCTGCTCGACATCTGCATCATCAACAACGTCTCCAAACTCAACGCGTACCTGATTTTGCCGAAGTTTCTCAAGGGCGAGCACCTGACCACCAAGTATGTGACCTACTTCAAAACCACCGAACTCACGGCGGTCTGCGAGCCGGCTTCGCTGTTGGATGTGGACGGAGATATTCTGCCGGGCACGCCCGTTACGTTTAAAATATTGCCAAAGTCGATCCGCGTCGTGGTGCCGAATTAGGCGAAACACGCCCGCGCGGGACACAGAAAGTTTGCTTTACAGTACCCAAGCGGGCTGTTAGACTAAGATGGAATACAGGGGATTTTATACCATGGCTATGCATCAAAGCGGCTCTCAGCCGTATGCCCGCAACGACGGGTATTCGGCTCCGCGCCGCAAACGAAAGAAAAAAAAGAACAATACCTTGCTTTTTTCGGTCCTTACGCTGGTTTTGCTCGGCGTCGGCCTGCTGATTTTTCAGGCGGTGTTCAACAAGCAGGCGGCCACCGTTGAAATGACGATGACGCCAATTTCGACGGAGTCCACCTACATCAATACCGGCGACGGCCTGCTCTACCAGACGGACGGTCAGATTCATTTTTATCACCTGACGGACAGCAAGAAGAACTATACCTACGGCATGGGCGCTTCGGACATTCGCATGTCCGGCAGCGAGTATATGACGGTTGTGTTCAACACGGCGCAGCTACAGGTGGTTGGCGAGCAAACGCCGCTGACGTTTACCGGAATGATTACCGAGGTTGAGTGCGGCGAGGATTATCTGGCGGTGCTCCGCACGGCGGAGGACGGAACCGAGGGGCTGCATATCATTACGAGAAGTGGCGAGCAGGTGGATGACCTGTCCTATGACGACCAGTGCTTCATCGACTTTGGTTTTTACAAAACGACTTCGGAGATGCTCTGGATTGAGACGCTCAACGTGAACACCGGCATCCCGATGACGACCATTTCGACCTACGACCTCTCGAAGCGCGAGGTTTCGGGCATGATTCACGTGCAGAGCCAGATGGTCGATAAGGTGTATCTGACGTCGAACAGCATCTTTGTCGTCGCGACGAACCAGATCATTCGCTACATTTTTGAAGGCAACAAGGAAATCTACCGCACGACGATCTACGGTTACGAAGTGGTCGACTTCTCCAACGCTTCCGGCACGCCGACGTTTCTTTTGACCACGCGCGGGGGCGATTTCCACACCGTTAAGATTCTGACGCTGAAGGAGGACTCCGCGCCCGAGCCGGTTGAGTCCACGCTGCAATTGCCGACCGAAGGCGTCAGCGCGTTTATCATGGCGAATCGTCTCGTCGTTGTGTCCCGCGAGCAGCTGTTTAACTACACGCTCAAGGGTGTGCTTTCGACCACGGCTACGTTTGAACAGCCGGTGGAAGAGGCGGCGAAGCTCAACGACGTAAAGCTGCTGCTCTCGAGCAACGGCATGTATTATCTCGCGAACTCGAACTGACACGTCGGGTGAAGAGGGGCAAAGCATGAACTTCATCGATATCGCAATTTTGCTGGTTCTGGCGATTACGATCCTTGGCGGAATGTACCGCGGGTTCGTCAATACCGTTTTGAACATTGGGGCAACGATTGCTTCGCTGATCTTTGGGCGCATTCTGATTCCGGTGGTTTCGGGAATTGTCAAGGGCAACGCGGATCTATTTGGCATGATGCTCTACTACACCGAGGGGTCGGAATATGTTGCCATGACGGACGTAGAGCTGACGCGAGCGCCGATTTCCGGCATCTCGACCGACCAGCTGCACTCCGTGCTGCAAAATGCGGACATGCCGCTGCCGATGAACCGCTGCGTGATTCGTAACATTGCTTCCGAAGCGTTTCGGGACAAGGGAATCACCACGCTGGGCGACTATTTTAACCAGACGATTGTCTGCGTGGTCATCAACATTCTTGCGCTGCTGCTGCTCTTTACAATTCTGCGTTTGCTGATGGGCTTTTTGATTCGCGGCGTGGAATACGGGCGCGGCGGATTTCCCGTTCTCTCGCGCGCGGACGGCGTGATTGGCGCGGGCCTTGGCCTGATTCACGGCGTGCTGCTGATCTTCGTAATCTTTCTCATCGTTCCGGTTCTTTTAACGGTGCTGCCGAAACTCTATGAGTTTTTGAGCGAATCGTTCTTCGGCGAGTTCTTCTACAAAGCGAATTTCCTCTTGGGACTGATCCCCGCGACCTAACACGTTGGTGAGCTGAATGACGGCGCTGTTTCGCGCCGCGAAGAAAGATAGAGGTACGTATGGTTCGGTTTTTGCGCAACTGGCTCGTATGGATTCTGGCAGGCATGATGATCGCCGGAATCGCAATCGCCTTTATTCCTCTGAGTAAGCGCGAGGAAACCCGCGCAACAAACGAACTGACCCAGCTGCTGGATCGCGCATTTCGCGCGATAGACGAAGGGAAGGCCTACGCGGACCCCGTGGTCGAAGCGGAGGAGGAAAACCTCATGGACAAGGCGCACGCGATCGTGCGCTTTTTGGAACACGACGATACCTTGCTGGCGGCGGACGCGCTCGCGGCGTTCTGCGAACA
>CAZDXW010000046.1:0-4336 GCA_964509485.1 uncultured Christensenella sp. | reverse complement strand
CTGCCCTACAACGGCGATCTGGTGTTTGAAGCGACGGCGGGCGGAGCGGACGGCTCGTTCTACGACGCGGGCAGCCTATGCCTGCGCAGAACGCAGGACGGGGTTACGCTGATTGCCGCCCGATCCACGGGAGACGTCTTTCGCATGCGAAACGCGGCGCTTGCCACCATTGCGGTAATGCTGATTTGCCTCGTGATCTGCGGAGTTGCCGCATATCTGCTGCGGCTGGAGCCCGTGGTCGAGCTGGAGGAAGCCTCCTCCGAACGCACGGACGAGCCTGAACAGGACGAGGAGGAAGCGCGCCTGGAGGCGGACACAAACGCAGAAGAGACTAGCGAGGAAGAACGCGAAATTCGCCTGCAACACGAGCATGCAAAGAAACGCGCGCCAAGACAGATCAAGCGCGGCGCGGGCAAGCACGCGCAAGAGACCGAAGAAGCGGACGGCGAAAACCCGTTTGATAAGACACTTGAGTAAATCGATTACCGCTTTTGTGTGAAACAAAGCAAGAAAAAGCCGCGGCGCGGGAGTTCCCGTTTCGCGGCTTTTGTTTTTTACTTTGGTTTATTCGGCCTATTCCGAAAACGCGATGTTGACGATGTAGTTCGGCGCGACGGATTGCACAATCGGCTCAAAGAGAGAGCGCACCTGCGAGAGCGCGTGGGTATCCGCCTTTTGCTGCATCTCCTCGGTGGTGAGCTGCTCGCGCATCGCGTCCTCAATGTTCTGCTCGAGAATGTTCGTTTGCTCGCTCGTGAGCTTGATTTCGCCGAACGCGAAGATCGCTTTCTGTGTTTCGTCATACTCTGTCTTGTCGAGATCGACGGTGACGTAGGAGAGCTTCGCGTGCGGAATTTGAATCGTAACCGAGGTGAGCGTTTCGTCCACGGCGATGTCGGTTTCCGACAGCGCGGAGAGGTCAACTACGTATACGCCAGTGCCGTAGGAACGAATGACCTGCGACTTTTCAAACAGCGCCAGATTGGCCAGCGCCTGGGATACGCGCGTGGAGACGGTGACGTCCTGTTCCAGTACAACGAAGTCGCTCTTGGTTCGCGACTCGCCTAGAATCGCGTTGGAAAAGTCGATTTTGTTGTAGCCCATCTGCTCGTCCGGCAGGAGACCGGAGAGGGAGTCCGGCGCAGAGAGGTCGATCTTTGGCGAAAAGAACGCCTGAATACGCGGATAGAGAAACAGCGCAGCAATCACGATTGCGGCAAAGAGCAAGCCGCGCAGAATCCATTTGAGCGTGTGGAGCCGAAAGCGGCGTGGCACGCGCGCATCCGCATCCTCCGGGTACTCGCGCAGGCGGCGGCTGTGCCGCTGTGCTTCCGCGCGAAGGGCGGAGGAACGCGCATCGTCCTTCACTCGATCCGGGGTTGGCCGGTTGGAATCGGGCATATGAGTAACCTCCTTGAAGAGACTGGAAGAGGGGGTGCAGAAAAATCGCTTTCAAGCAATGCATTTTTTAGGAAAAAGCACCAAATACCTATGAATTCAGTATAGAAACGAACCCGGCGGCTGTCAACGCAAAAGGCGGATTTCAACAGAACGTTTGCCCTGCCGTCACGGTTTCGACTGGATTGTAAAATCGTTTCAAAAGCACGAAATATATATGAATTCATATACACTTATCATGAATAAAAATAGATAGAAACAGCGTTTTTGATCTTGACAGCCGTCGGGTGTGATTGATATAATAGTGCCTAAATTATTGTATACAAGCATGCAAGCATGCTGCAAGAGGAGGGAACAATGAGCAAAATCGTTTTTGATGACCACACGAACCTGCTGCGCGAGAACTATTACGAATATGAAGTGCAGGATGTGCCGGAGGCAAATTTGTTCCCGGAAATCTTCACGTTCGATGAGATTCCGAAGATTGCGTTCAACCAGCGGCTTGTTCCCATGCGCATGCCGAAGGACATTTGGATTACCGACACCACCTTCCGGGACGGGCAGCAGAGCCGCGCGCCGTTTACGGCTGAGCAGATTCTGCGCCTCTATGACCTGATGCACGATCTCGGCGGCCCGAACGGCCTGATTCGGCAGTGCGAATTCTTCGTCTACAGCCAGCAGGATCGTCAGGCGCTGGCCATGTGCCAGGAGCGCGGCTATCGTTTTCCGGAGATTACGACCTGGATTCGCGCAACGGAAAGCGACTTTCAGCTCGTAAAGGAGCTGGGCGTCCGCGAAACGGGTATTCTCGTTTCCTGCTCGGATTACCACATCTTCAACAAGATGAACCTCACCCGCAAGCAGGCGATGGACAAGTACCTCGGCGTGGTCAAGATGGCGCTCGAACGCGGCATCGTGCCCCGCTGCCACTTTGAGGACATTACGCGCGCGGATTTCTACGGCTTTGTCGTACCGTTTGCGCATGCTTTGGCGCTGCTCTCCGAAGAAGCGGGCATTCCGATTAAGATTCGCTGCTGCGATACGCTCGGCCTCGGCGTGGCGTACCCTGGCGCGAGCATGCCGCGGAGCGTCCCCGGCATCATCTACGGCCTAAGACATTACGGCAACGTGCCGAGCTCGCTGCTCGAATGGCACGGCCACAACGACTTCTACAAGGCCGTTTCGAACGCCGCCGCCGCCTGGCTCTACGGCGCTTCCGCCGCAAACTGCTCGCTGCTTGGCATTGGCGAGCGCACCGGCAACTGCCCACTCGAGGGCATGGTGATGGAATACTGCTCGCTGCGCGGCACGACGGACGGCATGAATCTAGAAGCGATCACGGAGATTGCGGATTACTTTGAGAAGGAAATCGGCTACGAGATTCCGCCGATGACGCCGTTTGTCGGCAAGAACTTTAACTCCACCCGCGCGGGCATCCACGCGGACGGCCTTTTAAAGGACGAGCGCATCTACAGCATCTTTGACACCGGCAAGATTCTCAAGCGCCCCGCCGAGGTCATGGTGGACGCGCACAGCGGCGCGGCGGGCATTGCCTACTGGCTCAACACGCACATGGGCGTGGAGATCGACAAGCGCAGCCCCGTGGTCGCATCGATCAAGGAGCGCATCGACACGCTCTACGAGGCCTGCCGCACGACCGTAATGAGCAACGACGAACTGGAGGCCATTGCCATTGACGAGCTCGCCAAGGGCGCGAAATAAGACGAGAAGCGATTATCAAGCAAAGCAACACAAAAGAGCGGATCGAATGATCCGCTCTTTTTACATGCCTGCGTTCGTTACGCGGCTTTGATCTTGGTCCAGGCGTCCGAAAAGACCTTTACGAAGTCGCCAAGATCATGGTAGATCTGGCAGCGGTCGAGCACGTCCTGCGGGGGATTGTAGGTCGGGTCGTCGATGTAGTCCGGTCCCATCAATTGCAGGCCCGCGGCGTTCGGCGTGGAGTAGCCGATGTAGTCCGAGTTCTGCGCGGCAACCTTTGCGTCGCAGAGGAAGTTGATGAACGCCTCCGCTTCGGCGGTGTGCGTCGAGGTCTTCGGGATAATGACGTTGTCAAACCAGACGTTGCTGCCTTCCTTGGGTACGGCATACGCCAGATCCGGATTTTCGCCGATGCAGTAGACCGCGTCGCCAGAGTAGACCACGCCCATCGCGGCGTTGCCGTTGATGAGCTCCATCTTGATGTCGTCCGTCAGGTACGCGCGAACGAGCGGTTTCTGCTCGATGAGCGCCTGCTCGGCGGCGAGAATGTCCGTCTCAGAGCGGGTGTTGATGTCGAGGTTCAGTTTTTTGAGCGTGATGCCAATCGTATCGCGCATGCTGTCGTACATCAGGATTTCGCCGGAGTACTTCGCATCCCAGAGGATGTTCCAGCTGTCGACGGGGTCGGTGACCATGGTCTTATTATAGAGGATGCCAACCGTGCCCCACATGTACGGAACGCTGTAGGTGTTGCCGGGATCAAACGAAAGATCCAGAAAGCGCGGATCGATATTCTTGAGGTTCGGAATGTTCGCCTTGTTGATCGGGTAGAGCAGATCGTCCGCAATCAGCTTTTCGATGATGTAGTCCGAGGGGAAGCAGACGTCGTAAATGTTGTCCGCCGAAGCGAGTTTCACGAGCATCTCCTCGTTGCTGGTCATGGTCGTATACTTGACCGCGATGCCGGTTTCGTCCTCAAACTGGCGCAGCAGGGTGGGGTCGATGTAGTCGCCCCAGTTGAGCACGTTGAGCGTGACCTTTGCGCTCTTGCCGCCGCAGCCGAAGAACGAAAGCGCCAGCACGAGAACGAGCGCGAGGCAGACGATGCGTTTCAGATTGTTCATGTGTGATTTCCTCCTGTGGTATAGATGCGAAATATTGGGCAGGGGTAAAAAGTTGATTATCGTTTCATGTCGACCTTGCGGCTCTGCAGCTC
>CAZDXW010000045.1:0-25313 GCA_964509485.1 uncultured Christensenella sp. | reverse complement strand
GTCGTCGAGGACGTCACCTGGGAGGTCGGGCGCACCGGAAAGCTCACGCCGCTGGCGCACCTGTCGCCGGTGGAACTCGCGGGCGCAACGATTCAGCGCGCAACGCTAAACAATTACGACGACATCCAGCGCAAACGCGTCAAAATTGGCTCTCGCGTGTTCCTTCGCCGGAGCAACGACGTGATCCCGGAAATTCTCGGCGCGGTGCCGGACGATACGGCGACGGAGGTAATTCAAAAACCAACCCGCTGCCCCGTCTGCGGCGCGCATGTCGAGGAGAACGGCGCGCACCTCTTCTGCACGAACTCGCTCTCCTGCAAGGCGCAGATCACGCTCCGCCTCGCGCACTATGCCTCGCGGGACGCGATGGACATTGAAAGTTTCAGCGACAAGACCGCAGCGCAGCTCATTGAGGCGCTGGGCATTCGCTCGATTCCGGAACTCTACGCGTTGACGCACGAGCAGCTCATCGCGCTCGACCGTTTTGGCGCGAAGAAGGCGCAGAATCTGCTTGACGCGCTGGAACAGAGCAAAACCCGCCCGCTCGGCGCGTTTCTCTTCGCGCTCGGCATTCCAAACGTCGGCAGCAAGACCGCAAAGGATCTTGCCAAACGCTTCGGTACGCTGGAGGCCGTCCGCGCGGCAACGCGGGAAGAACTGCTCGCGATTCCGGACGTCGGTGAAATTGTTGCGCAGAGCATTCTGTCGTTCTTTTCGGACACGAGCATTGCGGAGCAAATTGACGCGCTGCTTGCCTACGGTGTGTCTCCCAAGAGCGAACAGGCGGCGAACACCGCATCACCCATCGCTGGCAAGACGATTGTCGTCACCGGCACCCTGCCGACGCTCGGCCGTCGCGAGGCAGAAACGCTCATTGAGCAAAACGGTGCGAAGGCGGCGGGCAGCGTGAGCAAGAAGACGGACTATGTGCTCTACGGCGAGAACGCGGGCAGCAAGCTGGATAAGGCGAGAGAGCTCAACATCCCCTTGCTCACCGAGCCGGAGTTCCTCGCGCTGCTGGGTTTGCCGCAGGGCGAACCGGAAACTCAAACGCAAGTTACTTTGTTTAACGATACGGAGATTATAGAATAGTATGCTTAGACTCGGAAAGCTCGACAACGACGACCTCGAACGCCTCGTTCTGACCAAATTCCGTCGCGTGCGACCGGAATCGCTCTCTTCGCCCACCATCGGGCAGGACTGCGCAACGCTGGACCTCGGCGGCGATCTTGTTGTGCTCAGCTGCGACCCCATCACCTCCGCGAGCGTTGCCCACCTTGGGCGGTTGACCGTGCACGTCAGTTGCAACGACGCGGCGGCGGCCGGTGCGGAACCGGTGGGCCTGCTCGTCACGCTGCTGATGCCGCCGAGCGGCACGATGGAAGAGATTTCGCGCATTGCGGACGATCTCTCCGCCGCTGCGCAGCTCGCGAACGTGGACATCCTCGGCGGACACACGGAGGTGACCGACGCGGTAGCCCGCGCGGTGACGAGCGCGACGGTCGTTGCCCGTCAGGCGCGAAACGCCGCCCTTCGCGGCATGCGCCCCGGGGACGATATCGTGATGACGAAATGGGCCGCCGTCGAGGGCACCAGCATCCTCGCGGAGGATTTTGCCGCTCGCCTGACCGCGCTGCCGGAAGACCTGCTTTCCTCCGCACGCGCGTTTTCCAAGCAGCTCAGCATCGTACCCGACAGCAAAATCGCGGTGCAGTTTGGCGCGAGCGCCATGCACGACGTGACCGAAGGCGGCGTCCTCGGCGCGGCATGGGAACTCGGCTACGCAAATCGGTGCGCGGTAAAAATCGATTCCTCGAAGATTCCCGTTCGCGAGGAAACGCGCGAAATCTGCGCTGTTCTGGGGCTCGATCCACTTCGTTTGATCGGCAGCGGAAGCCTGTTGATTGCCTGCGAAAACGGGGAACGGCTCGTGAACGCTTTGCTGGAACAGAACATTCCGGCCTGTGTCATCGGTCGCGCAATCGAGGGGAAAACAAGCTTTGCGGACGGCGTTGTGCTCGAAGAACCGCATGCGGACGAAATCTATCGCTTGAATGATCCCGTGTAGCATGCTATAATTTATAATTGCGACTTGGGGGTAAGAGATTTATGTACAGCATGACCGGCTATGGCAAAGGCAGCGCGACCGGAGACGGGCGCGAAATGACGGTGGAACTTAAAAGCGTGAACCATCGCTACCTGGATGTCGGCATGCGCCTCCCCCGCCATCTTTCGTTTTTAGAGGACCCGATTCGCTCCGCGCTCACCGCGCGGCTCTCGCGCGGGCATGTGGACGTGTTCGTCAACTACCGGAATCTTCGCAGCGACGCCAGAAGCGTTGAAATCGATGTTCCGCTCTTGACCGCGTTTGTCGCCGCCGCGAAACAGGCAAACGAAACCCTCGCGCTGCGGGACGATCTTTCGTTAACCGCTGCGCTGCGCCTGCCGGACGTGTCCAACGTTCGCGAGGCGGACGAGGACACCGACGCGGTGCTCGCTCTGTTGAACGCCGCCATCAACGGCGCGATTGACAACATGCTCGTCATGCGCGAGCAGGAAGGCAACCGCCTAGGCGTATATCTCGGCAACTGCACGGACACGGTGGAATCCCTCACCGAGCAGATTGCAAAGCGCGCGCCGGTCGTCGTTTCGGAATACCGCGTCAAGCTCGACGAGCGAATTCAGACGCTGCTTGGCAACGTTGAGGTGGATCGCGCAAGGCTCGCCACCGAGGTTGCCATCTTTGCGGATAAGGCAAGCATCGACGAGGAGATCTCCCGTCTGCACAGCCACATCGCGCAGATGCGCTCCCTGCTGCTCGACAAAGAGCCCGCCGGTCGAAAGCTCGATTTCGTGGTGCAGGAGATGAATCGCGAGTTTAACACGATCGGCTCCAAGGCCAACGACGGCGAACTGACAAAGCTCGTGTTAAGCGGCAAAGCGGAGATCGAAAAGATTCGCGAGCAGGTGCAGAACATTGAGTAACGACCACCTTGCTCTATTCGAAAGCAGATCCGTTTCCTCTCGTCCGATTTGAGTGACAGCGAGAGGCAGCGCAAGATAGGAGTAATCCGTTATGATGAACCTTCGATTGGTGAACATCGGGTTTGGAAACATCGTTTCCGCAGATCGCTTGATTGCGATTGTCAGCCCGGAATCCGCACCCATCAAACGCATTGTTCAGGAAGCCCGCGAAAGCGGACGCCTGATCGACGCGACCTGCGGACGCCGCACCCGCGCGGTCGTCATTACGGACAGCGACCATGTGATTCTCTCCGCCATTCAGCCGGAGACGATTGCGAACCGGCTTGATACCAAGGCGGATGAAGCCGACGACTGACGAGAAGAGGAGACCCTTTGGTATGAATCAGAATCGAAAAGGCCTGCTGCTTGTTGTTTCCGGCCCAGCCGGTGTTGGCAAAGGCACCATCAATCAAACACTCATCGAGCGCAACAGCGACATTCGCATGTCCGTCTCGGCGACGACGCGCGCACCGCGTCCCGGCGAGATCAACGGCGTTCATTATTTCTTTAAGTCGGAAGACGAATTCAAGCAGATGATCGATCAGGGCGCGTTCCTCGAATACATGCACGTATTCGACATGCATTATTACGGAACGCCAAAGAGCTTTGTTGAGCAGGAACTCCAGGAAGGCCGCAGCGTCATTTTGGAGATCGACGTTCACGGTGCCATGCGCGTGAAGGCCGCCTATCCCGACGCGGTGCTCATCTTCATTGCCCCGCCTTCCATGAGCGAACTCAAGTCCCGCCTCATCCATCGTGGAACCGAATCCACCGAGGCGATCGAGCGCCGGTTTCAAACGGCGTATGAGGAGCTCGAGTATGTAAAGCAATACGATTATGTTGTCGTAAACGATATTCTAGACCTTGCGATTGCGCGCACGGAACAAATCATTGCAGCGGAGCGCTGCCGGGTTTATCGCAACGGCGAACTGATCGAGAAACTACAAGGAGGCAGGAACGCGATATGATGAATCTACCGTTGAACGAACTGATTGAGAAGACGGGGTGCCGCTACATGCTGGTTACCGTCGTTGCGCAGAGAGCGCGCCAATTGCAGTCGGACCCAGAAAAGCTCAGCGGACGCAAGCCTGTTTCCGTTGCGGTCGATGAACTATATCACGACCAGCTAAATATGGATTTTCCGAAGGAATTCTATCAGGACTGACCAACCCTGCTTCATTGCGGGAACGTCATTCCCGTAACCATACGATTTGATATGAATTCTTGCCGAATCCGTCACGGGCTTGTTCCGTTATGGATTTGACGTGCAATGGCCCGCTTGCGGGCTGTTTGTGGTTTTGGCAAAATCACAAAACGCCGGAACAAAAACAACACATCATCGAACCATTATAATCCAAATCTAAGCCGGAACGGCAAAGCGAGGTGAGCGGCGTGGAACTAGTCTGCGAGGTTATTGTCGACATTGCGCATGCAAACGTCGATCGCGTCTATAGCTATCTCGTTCCAGACGATCTCGCTGTTCAATCTGGCAGCCATGTACTCGTACCGTTCGGCTCCGGCAACCGCCAGCGCGAAGGATTTGTTCTGCGCGTGCTCGATTCGCAGGAAACACGCGAGTCCGTCGAAGAAACGCCGCAGTCCATCACGCTCAAGCACGTGCTCCGCGTTATCGAGCCCTACCCCATTCTCACGCCGGAGCAGATCGATCTCGCGTACTGGATGCAGAAGAACTATTTTTGCCTGCTCGTGGACGCGCTGCGGCTGATGATTCCCGCCCAGATGCGCGGCGGAAAAATCAAGGAGAAGATCGAGCGGACGCTCCGGCTGGCCAGCCCGGAAACCGCAGCCGAACAACTTCAATCGCTGCTGGATAGAAACGGCAAACCCCGCGCGCCAAAGCAATATGAGGTGTTTGAAACGCTTCTTCGCTGCAACGTGGAAATGTCCGTTTCGGATGTACTCGCGTTCGTTCCGGACGCGCAGGGCGCAATCAAAGCGCTTGTGCAGAAGGGCTATGTGGTCGAGGGCGGTCATGTGACCTTCCGCCGCCCGAACATGGGCAACGTTGCGGAAGACAAGCAGGTTACGCTCAACGACGCGCAGGTTCGCGCGGTGGAAGCCATCGCGCTTGCGATGGAGCAGCGCGGCGGAACGCTTCTTTTGCACGGGGTCACCGGCAGCGGCAAGACCGAGGTGTATATGCACGCCATTGAGCGCTGCCTCGCGTCTGGTCGGCAGGCGATTATGCTCGTTCCGGAAATCGCGCTCACGCCCCAGACCGTCGGCTTGTTTCAGGAGCGGTTTTCGGACGGAATTGCCGTGCTCCACAGCCGCCTTTCGGCGGGCGAGCGGTTCGATGAATGGCGCAGAATCCGGCTCGGCAAGGCCCGCGTCGCAGTTGGCGCAAGAAGCGCCGTGTTCGCGCCAATGCAAAACGTCGGCCTGATCATTGTCGACGAGGAGCACGAAGGCAGCTACCAGAGCGAAACCACCCCGCGCTACGGCGCGCTGGAGGTAGCCGCCTACCGCGCAAAACAGTTCGGCGCACCGCTGCTGCTTGGCAGCGCGACGCCGTCGCTGCTCTCTTTCTACCGTGCGCTGTCGGGGCGGTATCAACTGCTCGAACTGCCGGAGCGGGTGCAGAACCGTCCGCTCCCACAGGTGGAAATCATCGACATGCGAATGGAGTTTCAGGCGGGCAACAACAGCATCTTCAGCGGCAGGCTCGCGCAATACCTAAGTGAGTGCTATGAAAAAGGCCAGCAGTCCATGCTGTTTATCAACCGCCGCGGGTACTCCACCTTCGTTTCCTGCCGAAACTGCGGCCACGTCGTCTTCTGCGACGACTGCGATATTTCCATGACGTACCATAAGGGCGAGAACCGCCTCCGCTGCCACTTCTGCGGCGCGGTCAAGCCCCTGCCGACAAAATGCCCCGCCTGTGGCAAGGCGTTTATTAAGTATTTCGGCATTGGTACGGAGCAGGTCGAAGAACAACTGCATGAGCTCTTTCCGAAGGCCGTTACCCTCCGGATGGACACGGACACGATCCGCACCAAGGACTCCATGCAGCAGCTGCTCGGCGCGTTTTCGCGCGGAGAGGCGCAGTTCCTCGTCGGCACACAGATGATTGCCAAAGGGCACGATTTTCCAAACGTAACGTTGGTTGGCGTGGTCGCCGCGGATGCGACGCTGATGATTCCGGACTACCGCAGCACGGAGCGCACATTTCAGTTGCTCACGCAGGTTGCGGGCCGGGCAGGCCGCGATGAAACCCCCGGGCGCGTGGTGGTGCAAACCTACTCGCCCGCGCATCCGGCCATTCGCTTTGCGAAGAACCACGACTACCGCAGTTTCTTTAACTACGAACTCGAACAGCGCAAGAAAGCCGTCTTTCCGCCGTTTTCGCTGTTCATTCGCATTCTGTTTTCCGGCGACGACGAGCAGCAGCTCGCTTCCGGTGTCCGCAACTACGCGGAGCAGCTGAAGACCGCGCTCGACGAGCGCCTCGGCAAGGAGGGCGAGCGGGACATTCTGCTCTACAGCGCCTCCCCCGCGCCCATCAAACGAAAACAGCGTGCCTATCGTTACCAAATACTGATCAAGTTGCTGCGCACGGCGCGTTTAAGCGACGCGATCCAAACGATTTATACGTTCGCCGGGGAGCATCGGGAAGAACTGTTCGCCATGGTCGAGGTCAATCCGCAGGATATGCTATAAATGGATTGTCTCACCCCGCGGGTATGCTCGATGTAACATCGGGAACTTATGGGAATTTGTATGAAGAATGTCGAAAAGAATAAGAAGAAAATACCGAAAGCAAAAACCACAGCTCCAAACCCCGAACACCGCAAGGTAAACTGGAAACTCGCAAAGCAGATTCTACGCGGATTTCGGCATAACATCGTCTTTGCAACCATCAGCGTGCTGCTTTCCACGGCGTTTTCCTATGCAGTGCCATACGTCACCAGCTTTACGCTCGATTACGTGATTCAGGGAACCGACAAATCCACCCCCGCGTTCCTCCTGCCGCTGATCAGTTCGCTCGGCGGGCGGGCGTTCTTTGCGCGCAATCTGTTTCTTTGCGGCATCGCGCTGTTTGTATTCACGGCGCTGAACTGCCTGTTTACCTATACGCGCCGCGAGAACATTGCCGTCGCATCCGAAGGCTCCGCAAAGGTGCTGCGCGATCGGCTGTATCGTCATCTGGAGGACGTTCCCTACGACTACCACAAGCACGCGAGCACGGGCGACCTCGTGCAGCGTTGCACGTCGGACGTGGACACCGTGCGCCGGTTCATCCAGCTGCAACTTATGGAAATCGTGAGAACGTTCGTGATGTTCGGCCTCGCCGCGGCGGTGATGTTCTCGATCAACGTCAAGATGACGCTGATCTCCATGGCGTTTCTGCCGGTGCTGACGATCAGCTCGTTTGTCTATTTCCAGTATGTTCGAAAGTACTTCACCGCCTCGGACGAAGCGGAGGGCGCGCTCTCGACCATGCTGCAGGAGAACCTGACCGGCGTGCGCGTGGTGCGCGCATTCGGGCAGCAGAAAAGCGAAATTGAAAAGTTCACGAAGCTGAACCAGTCCTATCGGGATAAGACCTACAAGCTCATCAAGCTGCTCGGGTTCTACTGGGGCATGTCGGACAGCATAGGTTACCTCCAGATTGCGCTGTCGCTCTGCATGGGCGTGTACTTCGTTTCCAAGGGGACGTTCTCGCTTGGCAACGTTGCGCTGTTTACGACCTATGTGGCTATGCTCACCTGGCCGGTGCGCCAGCTCGGCCGTATTCTCGCGGACATGGGCAAGGCGGCGGTCTCCTTCGGGCGGCTGGACGAAATCCTCTCCGCGCCAGTCGAGCAGGAACCGGGCAAACAGCTCTCGCCGGATCTCTGCGGCGACATCGTGTTTGACAAGGTCTGCTTCGGCTACGACCGCTACAACGACGTGCTGGACGGCGTGAGCTTTACCGCCAAACCCGGCCAGACCATCGCCATTCTCGGCGCTACGGGTTCCGGCAAAACCAGCCTCGTGCAGCTGCTCCAGCGGCTGTATGTCCGCACCGCCGGAACTCTCACGATCAATGGCACGGACGTCAACGACATTGAGCACGGGCACCTTCGCCGCAACATCGGCATCGTGCTGCAGGAGCCCTTCCTCTACTCGCGCACGATTATGGAGAACATCCGCATCTGCGCGCCCTGCGCCACCGAGGAGGACGTTTATCGCGCCGCACGGACGGCGAGCGTCCACGAGGTCATTGAGTCGTTTGATCAAGGCTACGAAACGCTCGTAGGCGAGCGCGGGGTCACGCTCTCCGGCGGACAGCAGCAGCGCGTCGCCATCGCGCGAACGCTGATGCAGCAGGCGCCGATTTTGATCTTTGACGATTCGATGAGCGCGGTGGATTCCGAAACCGACGCTGCGATTCGAAAATCCCTGCTCGCGCTGAACCGCGATGGCATCACGTTCCTCATTTCGCACCGAGTCACGACGCTGCGTCAGGCGGACAACATCCTCGTGCTGGAAGGCGGACGCATCACCCAGCAGGGCACCCACCAACAACTGCTCCGGGAGCCAGGCCTGTATCGCCGCATTGCGGAGATTCAGGACGCCGTTTCGGAAGGAGATGAACGATAATGTATATTGAAGAACAGGATTTCGCAGCAAAGCGGATCGACTGGGGCGTTTGGAAGCGCCTCTACCGCTACGCCCTCCAACACAAAGGGTTATTCTTTACGGTCATCGCGGCGCTGATCTTTGTCGCGCTGATCGACATTGCCTATCCGCTGTTTACGAGCTATGCCATCGACCACTTTGTATTGCCAAAGGTGATAGACGGTCTTGGCCGGTTTGCCGCGCTCTATGCGGTCGTCATTCTCGTGCAGGGGTCGGGCGTAATTACGTTTATCAACTGCGCAGGACAACTCGAGATGAAGATTGCCTACACGATTCGGCAGGACGCATTCCGCCGCTTGCAGGAGCTCTCGTTTTCGTTCTATGACCGCACGGCGGTTGGCTACATCATGGCTCGCATGATGAGCGACATTTCGCGCCTGAGCGACATGATCGCGTGGAGCCTTGTGGACGTGCTCTGGTCGCTGTTTTTCGCGCTCGGCTGCATGGTCACAATGTTTGTGCTCTCCTGGAAGCTCGCGTTGATCTCGCTTGCGGTGCTTCCGCTGCTCATTTTCATCAGCATCAAGCTGCAAACACTGATGCTCAAGCACCAGCGCGACGCGCGAAAGCTGAACTCCCGCATCACAGGCGCGTTCAACGAGGGCATCATGGGCGCGGTGACCACCAAGACGCTCGTGCGCGAGGAAGCGAACGCAAACGAGTTCAACGAGCTGACGGGCAGCATGAAGAAAGCGAGCGTCAAGAGCGCGCTCGTCTCCGCCGCGTTCTTTCCGGTCATTATGTCGCTTGGAGCCATCGGCACGGCGTTTGCGCTGACGCTCGGCGGCGACGCGGTGCTCAATCCGCAAACCGCGTTTGTCGGCGCGTTGACGGCGGGCACGCTGGTTGCGTTCGTCTCCTACTGCACGCAGCTCTTCGACCCGATCCAGCAGCTCGCGAACATCCTCGCGGAGATGCTAGGCGCGCAGGCGTCCGCCGAGCGCGTCATCGCGCTGCTCAACACGGAGCCGGACGTGACGGATCGCGCGGACATCCTCGCCAAATATGGTGATATCATGGAACCGCACACCGAGCGCTGGGAACCGATTACGGGCGACATCGTCTTCGATCACGTAACGTTCCAATACAAGAATGGCGAGCGTGTGTTGGACGACTTCTCGCTGAACGTGAAAACCGGCCAGACCATCGCGCTTGTCGGCGAGACCGGCGCGGGAAAAAGCACCATCGTGAACCTGCTCTGCCGTTTCTACGAGCCGACGGAGGGTTCCATAACCATCGACGGAACGGACTATCGCGAGCGCACGCAGCTCTGGCTACAATCGAACCTCGGCTATGTGCTCCAAACGCCACATCTCTTCTCCGGCACAATCAAGGACAACATTCGCTTTGGCAAGCCGGAAGCGACGGACGAGGAAGTCAAGCTGGCGGCGCGGCTCGTGCACGCGGAGCCATTTATCCTCGCGCAGGAGCAGGGCTACGAAACGGAGATTGGTGAAAGCGGCGCGCGCCTCTCCACCGGGCAGAAACAGCTGCTTTCGTTTGCCCGCGTCGTGCTGAAGGATCCGCGTATCTTTGTGCTGGATGAGGCGACCAGCTCCATCGACACGGAGACGGAACAGCTCATTCAACACGCAATTACGCACATCCTCAAGGATCGAACGAGCTTTATCGTCGCCCACCGTCTCTCGACCATTCGCTCCGCAGACCGCATTCTGGTCATTCGAGGCGGCAAGATTCAGGAGAGCGGAACGCACGAGGAGCTGCTCCAGCAGCGCGGTTACTACTACGACCTCTACACCCAGCAGTTCTGCGAGGATCGCACGGCGGAGTCCCTCGGTGGCGCGGAACCGGAGCGCACAAACGCATGATTGATAACCTCTGGACTCTGTTGATCATCTGCCCGCTCGTGTTTGCGGGCAGCCTTCTCGACGCGGTTGCGGGCGGCGGCGGACTCATCACGCTGCCCGCGTACCTGCTCGCAGGAATCCCGCCGCACAACGCGATTGCGACAAACAAACTCTCCAGCAGCATTGGCACCAGCGCATCGACGATACGCTTTATCAAAAACAAGTGTGTGGACTGGCCGACGGCAATCCCCTCCGGCATCCTCGCGGTGCTCGGCTCCATCGTAGGCGCGCGGATCATCCTCGCCATCGACGACAACGTGATTCGCTACATCATGCTTGGCCTGATTCCGTTGCTCGCGTTCGTCGTGTTGCGAAAGCGCGACCTGGAGCCGGAGACATTAGAGCCCGTCAGCAGAAAACGACAATTCTTGATCATCTGCTCCGCCGCGCTCGTCGTCGGCATGTACGACGGGTTCTACGGCCCGGGAACGGGCACGTTTCTGCTGCTGGCGTATACGCAGCTTGCGCGCCTCCCCTTGCGCCTCGCAGCGGGCAACGTAAAGATTGCAAACCTCGCGAGCAACATTGGCAGCCTTGCGGTGTTTCTGCTCAACGGACAGGCTCTGATTCCAATCGGGCTGATCTCCGCCGTCTTCGCGGTGGCCGGGCATTTCATCGGCGCCGGAATCCTGCTCAAGAACGGCGCAAGGATCGTGAAACCGTTTGTTCTGACCGTTCTGGCACTTCTGCTGATTCGGTTAATCTACGATTTGGTCGTTGCATAACGCACAAAAAACCGCGCAGATTGCTCTGCGCGATTTTTGTTTGACTCGGTTACCGGTAGTTGATGTTCAGTGTTCCAAAGGAGACGTCTCCGTCCAGAACGAACGATTCGGTCGCATCCGAATTTGGTTCGCCATTCATCTGAATCGACCCAAACGACTTGTCGGACTTCACATACACCCGGATGGTTCTGGGAACGATCAGATCAAACGTTCCAAACGAAACATCCACGTCCAGCTTTGCGTTCGGCGTCACGCGGCGCACGCTCCCGAGGTCAAGCTCGCCCTTTCCAAAAGAAAGATCGATGTCGCCGCCGGAGAACTCCTCCGAAGCATAGCGACGGTTCTCGTCGGAAAACGAGCAGTCGTAACGGATAAAGCCGTTGTTCTCGCCGTACTCGCTGCGCTTGCTCTTCTCGCCGTTGAACTGAACGCCGCACCATTTTTCCTTATGCGGAATCAGCGTTTCATAGAGAATCGTCAGCCCAAGCAGCACGAGCAGGCTCGGCCAAATCACGCTCCAGGTGAGCACAAACGAAATTGCGCCGAGGTTGAACAACAGGAAGTAGAGCCCTACCCCCGCAACCGCCAGACTGAAAATCGAGAACCGTTTGACCATCCAGCTGACGCCAACGCCAATGATGACCGCCGGCCAGATGATGCCCCAGATGCCGAAGGAAACCAGTCCGATGCGCTGCAGCAGGAATGCCATTCCGAGAATAATCACGAGAATTGCAAACCAAACGCCGTCCTTCTTTGCGTGCTTTGCGCCGTCCCAGGAAACGGAAAAGTTGCCGTCCCCTTCCTTTTTATTCTTCTGCGCGTCCACAATGACCACCTTTGGTTCAATCGGCTTTACGCCGAGCAGTTCGTCCGTCGTAACGCCGAGCAGTTCCGCCAGCTGCGGCAGGATTGAGATGTCCGGGCAGGACACGTCATTCTCCCATTTGCTGACCGCCTGCGCGGATACGCCGCAGAGTTCGGCGAGCTGTTCCTGTGTATAACCCTTTTCCTTGCGAAGCTGCATAATGCGCTTCCCCATGGTTTGTTGCTCCATTGTTTTATTCCTCGCTTTCATGGTTGTATTATGCCATACGCGTAAAGGCTTGAACATAGCCTGTTTTTATAGTTGTCTTTCTCATCTCAACCAATAGTAGAATTTCGCTCAACCATCGCTTTTCTTTACAGTGTTTCAAAAATTTAGTACAATACCGTTGGTTGAATAAGGAGGAATTTCCCAATGGCACTACGCACCATCCGCACGGACAAAGAACCGTGCCTTTATAAAGTCTGCCGCCCGGTCGAGAAGTTTGACGAGCGTCTCGGCGAACTGATTGACGACATGTTTGAAACCATGGAAGCCGCAAACGGGGCGGGTCTTGCCGCGCCGCAGGTCGGCATCCTCCGCCGCGTGGTCGTTATCGACGTGGGTGACGGTAAAATCGAACTGGTCAATCCGCGCATCATCCTTCAGGAAGGCGCGCAGGGCTGCTACGAAGCCTGCCTCTCCTTCCCCGGACAGCGCGGCTATGTCGAACGCGCGGATCACGTTGTCGTCGAAGGTTACGACCGTAACGGTAGACTGCATACATATGATACGAAGGATTTCTTCGCGCGCGCCGTACAGCACGAACTGGATCACCTCGATGGAATCGTCTACCTAACCCGCAAGACCGAGCCGCCGGAAGGGTTTGAAGAATCCTATGACGAAGAAGAGGATCAGCCTGAATGAAGATTGCCTTTTTGGGCACGCCGGAATTTGCGATTCCCTCGCTGGATATGCTCGTGAATAGCGGGCATACACTTTGCGTGTTTACGCAGCCGGATCGTCCGGTCGGCCGCCACGCAACGCTGACTCCGCCGCCAACCAAAGCATATGCGTTGGAGCACAACATCCCCGTCTATCAATTTGAAAAGATTCGCCTGCCGGAGGGCGTCGCCGCGCTCAAAGCGTTTGCGCCGGATCTGATGGTGACCGCCGCGTTCGGGCAGATCCTTTCCGCCGAGAACCTCGCGATTCCGAAATATGGCTGCATCAACGTACACGGTTCGCTGTTGCCCAAGTATCGCGGCGCGGCGCCGATTCAGTGGGCGATCATCAACGGCGAGCACGAAACCGGCATTACGACCATGATGACCGATGTCGGCATGGACACCGGCGACATTCTGCTGACCGATCGAATTCCGATTTCGGACGACGTGACCGCCGGAGAGTTGTTTGAAACGCTTGCGGTGCTGGGCGCGGAGACGCTCCGCCGCACGATTCTCGCGCTCGAAGCGGGTACGCTCACACGAACCCCGCAGGACGAAGCGCAGGCCACGAAGTGCCCCATGCTGAAAAAGGAGCACGGCAAACTCGAGTTTTCCGAATCCGCCCGCAGCGTGCACAACCGCGTCCGCGGAACGAACCCATGGCCGGGCGCTTTTGCGTTTCTCGACGGCGAACCGCTCAAGATTCATCGAACGCAGCTATGCGACTCTACATTTGAAAACGGACAACCCGGAATGCTCCGTGGCAACGCGAAGACTGGCCTTTTTGTTTGCTGTGCGGACGGTTGGCTCGAAATACTTGAACTTCAGGCGACCGGCGGCAAACGTATGCTGGCGAAGAGCTTTCTCGCCGGATGCCCGCTGGAAGGCAAGGTGCTCGTTTGAACGCGCGTAGATGTGCGCTCGAAGCGCTCTGCGACGTAACGGATCGCGGCGCTTACGCAAACCTGCGCGTCAAACAACTGCATGAACTCCTGCCGGAGCGCGAGGCAAAGATGGCCGCCGCGCTCGTTTATCATACGCTGGATCATTTGCTCACGATTGACTATTATCTGTCGCACTTTGTACAAGGATCGCAAAAACCGGTGATCCGCGGAATTCTCCGCCTCGGCGTTTGCGAACTGCTCTACCTTTCCACCCCCGCTCACGCGGCGGTTTCCGAAAGCGTTACGCTCGTTCGCGAGGTCGGCAAACCCGCTCTTGCAGGATTTGTCAACGCCGTGCTGCGAAACATCGACCGCAGCCGCGACGCGCTTCCCCCGCTGCCAAAGGAACCGGTCAAGCGGCTGTCGATTCAATACAGCTATCCGGAATGGATCGTTTCCGAGTGGCTCACCGCCTTCGGCGAAACGCGGACGGAAGCGCTGCTCGCCCGGCCGGAATCGTCCATGGAGCTGCGCCCGCAGTACCCCTGCACCGTTTCGGAATTGCAGGCAGCGCTGCCCGTGGAAAGCAAGATCAATGCGTGGGACGCGAACTCTCTTCGCTTGCTGCATGGATTTGACATTGCCGCTTTCCCGCCGTTTCAGGAGGGCAAGTGTACCGTGATGGGCGAAAGCGCGATGCTCGCCTGCCGCGCACTCGGCGATATGACCGGAAAGCGCGTGCTGGACGCCTGTGCCGCGCCGGGCGGAAAGAGCGCATATCTTGCAAGCCTTTCGCAGAACAAGATTCGGTTGACCTGTTTTGAGCTGCATCCGCACCGAAAAGAACTGCTCGATAAGACGCTCCAGCGGCTGCACGTCTCCGCGGAAACGCTACTTCAGGATGCAACCGTGTTCGATTCCCGTTTCGAGCAGGCGTTCGACGGCGTTCTGATCGACGCGCCTTGCAGCGGTTTAGGGTTACTCGGCGACAAGCCGGACATTCGCTACAGCAAGTCCGATGCGGATGTCGTCGCGTTGGTCTCGATTCAGCAGCAGATTCTCGACGTCTGCTCGCGTTATGTCGCGCCGAACGGCGTGCTCGTTTACGCAACCTGCACGATTTCGTCCCGCGAAAACGAACAGCAGGCGGAGTCGTTTCTCGCGCGGCATTCCGAATTTTCGCTGGAACCGCTGCCGCTGCCGATTCCGAACAATGGTCAGCTCCAGCTCCTGCCGCAGGTGCACGATACCGACGGATTCTTTCTAGCGAGGATGAGACGATGCCGTTAGCCGATTTCAATAGAACCGAACTCGAAACTCTGCTTGCGAGCTTTGGCGAACCGAAGTTTCGCGCAAAGCAGGTTGCCGAGTGGCTCAACAAAGGCGCGCGCCCGCAGGAGATGACAAATCTGCCCGCTGCGCTGCGTGATAAGCTCGCCGAGATTCCCTACGGCGGGGTCGAAATTGAACGAAAACTAGTCTCCGATAAGGATGGCACCGTCAAATACCTCTTCCGCCTTGAGGACGAAAACCTTGTGGAAGGCGTATTGATGCGCTATCATTATGGTAATACGCTGTGTCTTTCCACGCAGATTGGCTGCTCCATGGGCTGCCGGTTCTGCGCGTCCACGCTGGAAGGCTGCGTTCGGAATCTAACCGTTGGCGAAATGCTCGGGCAGATCTTCGCGGTTGAGCGGGACGAGCCCGCAACCGAGCCCGGTCATCGAACGGTGACCAATCTCGTGCTGATGGGCAGCGGCGAGCCGCTGGACAACTACGACAACGTCGTTGCGTTCCTCAATCGCGTCACCGCGCAGGACGGCCTTCGCATCAGCGCGCGGAACATCTCCGTGTCTACCTGCGGCATTGTCCCGAAGATCGACACGTTTGTCAAGGATGCGCCGCACGTAACGCTTTCGATCTCGCTACATGCGCACGACGACGAAACGCGCACATCGCTGATGCCAATCAACAAAGCGTACCCCATTGGCGAAGTCATTGCCGCGGCAAAACGTTATGCGGATCAAACGGGGCGTCGCGTCGTGTTTGAATATGCACTCATCGGCGGCGTGAACGACTCCCTTGCGGATGCGGACGCGTTGAGCAATCGACTGCGCGGCATACTCTGCCACGTGAATCTGATTCCGCTCAATCCCGTCCCCGAGCGGGGACTCAACGGCGTTTCCCGCGCCGACGCGGAGCGGTTCTGTCAGCGCCTGACGGAACGAAACATCTCCGCCACCGTTCGCCGCGAAATGGGAACGGACATTGAAGGCGCTTGCGGTCAACTGCGCAGGAGGATACTGCATGAAATTCGCGGTCAAAACGGAAATCGGTAAACGCGCGCACAACGAGGACAGCTACCTGCTGCCCGGTGGAGAAGCGCTGCCTCTGCTGTTCGCCGTTGCGGACGGTATGGGCGGGCATGCGGCGGGCGCGGTTGCGAGCGGAATTGTCGTAGAAAAACTGAACGAAACCAGTGCTTCCGATTTTTCGGAGCACGAGATTGAGCAGCTCATCGGCGTGATTCAACGCGCGAACCTGGCCGTTTTTGAAGCGGCGGAAGCGGACAAAACGCTCTTTGGCATGGGCACGACGCTGGTCTGCGCGCTTGTCCTCGGCAAGTCCTACCTTGCCGCGAACGTTGGCGACAGCCGGCTGTATTATTTTGACGGAAAAACGCTGGAACGCGTCACGACCGATCATTCGCTCGTGGAGCAACTCGTTCAGTCCGGCGTGATTACACGCGAGGAAGCAAAATATCACCCGCATCGAAACATCATTACGCGCGGCGTAGGCCTTTCCCCTGCCGTCGATGTGGACGTGTTCGAGCGGGAATGGAGCGTGGGCGATATCCTGCTGCTCTGCTCGGACGGGTTGCATGGCGCGCTGGAGGACGAGGAAATGATCTCCGTTCTTTCCTCCGAGCAGTCGCTGGACGACATGTGCAAGGAGCTGGTGCAGCTTGCGCTGAGCAACGGTAGCACGGACAACATTACGCTGGTGCTCGTGCGTCGAGAGGAGGGTGACCTCCTATGATTGCTCCCGGAACCATTGTTGGACATCGTTATCGCATCATCGATCTGATTGGCACCGGCGGAATGGCGCATGTCTACCGCGCGGTTAATCTCTCGACCCACAAAGTGGTCGCGATCAAAGTATTAAAGGACGAGTACCGCAACGACGCGGAGTTTTTGCGCCGGTTTGAGCGCGAGGCGCGCGCCGTGCTGCATCTGTCGCATGATAATATCGTTCGCGCGTTTGACGTTGGCGATACGGACGGGCTGCCCTATATCGTGCTAGAGTTCGTAGACGGTCGAACGCTCAAGGATATTCTGGTTGAGAACGGCCCCATGCCGCCGCGCATTGCCGTTGCGCTTGTCGTGCAGGTGCTCGACGCGCTGGGTGCCGCGCACGCCGCGGGCATCATCCACCGGGACGTGAAACCGCAGAACGTGATCGTGATGCAGAGCGGCAAAGTCAAGCTCATGGACTTTGGCATCGCGCGGGAAGTCAACGCAAGCACGGTCACCTTTAGCGGAGCAACCGTGCTCGGTTCGGTGCATTACCTCTCGCCCGAGCAGGCGAAGGGACAGCCCGTGACCGAAGGAAGCGACCTGTATTCCGCCGGTATCATGCTCTATGAAATGCTCACCGGGCAACTGCCGTTTGACGGGGATAGTTCAGTTTCCATTGCGCTCAAGCACATCAATGAAAACCCCATCCCACCCATCGAGCGAAACAGCAAAGTAACGCCCGCGTTGAACGACGTGATCCTGCGCGCAATGAACAAGGACCTCAACCGTCGCTATGCCTCCGCGCGCGACATGGCGGATCATCTGCGCCGCGCGCTCAAGGACCCGACGGGCGATTTTGCGCGCTATGCTGCCCCTGCCGCGCCGAAATCGCAGCCCGTACGAAAATCCGCCAAAAAACGCAGGCACGGCGCGCTGAAGATCGGCCTTGCCGTTGCCGCGTTCGTTCTCGCGCTGATCGGCGTGTTTCTCGTGCTGCGGGATGTGTATCAGAGCGAAGCGGGGTCGTTTGAGGTCGTCCCCACCCTCGTGGATCGCTCGTTGGAGGAAGCAAGGCAGAAGTCCGAGAACTTTGGCTTCCACTTTGACATTCAGGATTACGAAAACAGCGACACGGTCGCCAGCGGCGACATCATTCTCCAAACGCCGGAAGCGGGCACCAAAGCCAAGCTCGGCACAACGATCTATGGCGTCGTCAGCCTTGGCCCCTCCGCCCCGCTCGTTCCGAATTTAATTGGACTTTCGCCCGACGAAGCGAAGCATGCGCTCGCCGAAGTCGGCCTCGTGCTCGGCAGCGTGCAATACCGCGTGTCCGAGGTGGCGATTGGGTACGTCTGCGAGCAGTCGCTCCCGGCGGACACGGAGACGACGAACGGTCAGGTGATCGACATCGTCATCAGCGCTTCTTCGGAAACGACCATGCCGATGCCGAACTCGATGGATCAGCCGCTCAATGTGATTCTCGACCAGCTCCGGATCGCGTCGTTTAACAATCTGTTTGTTCGCTATGCGGAGTCCGACATCGTCGAAGACGGCGTCGTCTACCTGCAGGATCCGTTGCCGGACACGCAGGTTCTGCCGGAAACCCCGGTGACGTTGACCGTTTGCGGTAAGCCGGAATACGGGTTTGAGTCCGATATCGCCTTTAATGTGGATGTTGACAGTAGCGGCACCAAGGTGCTCGCGGCGATTCAGGAAACCTACAACGGTCTTGCTTACTACCGAATCGTTTACGAAGGCTCGCTTGAAAAGGGCGATAAGGTGCCAGTGTCGTTTACCGCGTATTCCGACGTAGAGGGTACGCGCGAGGTGGTGCTTTTCTCCGACGGAAAGCTCATCAAGCAGCAGGACTTCACGTTCATTGCGAAGGGCGCCTAACGCCATGCAAGGTCGAATCATCAAAGGCGTCGGCGGGTTTTACGACGTATTGCTGCAGGACGAGTCCATCGTCACCTGTAAGGCGCGCGGGCGTTTCCGCAACGAGCATCTTGTCCCGATGGTGGGCGATTTGGTCGAGATTTCGAAACCCGCAACCGGATTTGCGTCCGTCGACGATCTGTTGCCTCGAAAGAACGCGCTCCTGCGTCCGCCCGTCGCAAACATCGACCAGCTCGTCATCGTCGTTTCTGCGAGCGTACCAAAGCCGGACTGGCTACTGACCGATAAGCTGCTACTACAGGCGCACCTGCTTGGCATTGCGCCCCTGTTATTGCTCAACAAGCTCGACGTTGCGGACGATGCAATCGTTTCCGAGTTTGAGCGGGACTACGCCGCGTTTCAGACACTGCTTGTTTCCTCGAAGACCGGATTGGAACTTAAGAAGTTGACAAGCGCGCTAAACGGCAAGATCTCCGCGTTTGCGGGGCAATCCGCCGTTGGAAAATCTTCATTGCTCAACGCACTGTTTCCGCAGTTATTGCTCGAAACCGGTGAACTCGCGAAGCGCACCGACCGCGGAAAACACACCACACGCCAGGCGGAACTCTGGCCGCTGCTCGGCGGCGCCGTGCTGGATACGCCCGGCTTTTCGCTCTTTGAGCTTGAGGAAATTCCGCAGGAGGCGCTCAACGCCGCCTGGCCGGAATTTGCGGGTGCAGAAGCACACTGCCGCTTTGCGGGCTGCCGCCACATCAAGGAGCCGGATTGCGCGGTAAAAGCGCTCCTCGGCAGCGGACGGCTTACGCAGGCGCGCTACGATCGATACATCGAAATCTCGCAAGAGATCGAACAAAGGAGAAAACACCGTTATGATTAAGATTGCGCCTTCCATTCTTTCCGCCGATTTCAACAACCTCGGCCGTGAGATTGAACGTTTGAGCGAGTGGAACGCGGACTGGATTCACTTTGACGTAATGGACGGCCACTTCGTGCCCAATATGTCGTTCGGACCACCGATCTGCGCCACGATTCGACCGAATACAAAGCTGCCCATCGACGTGCACCTCATGGTGGAGGAACCGTCCCGCTTCATCCCCTGGTTTTTGAGTGCGGGCGCGGACATCATTACGATTCACGCGGAAGCGGAAAAGCACCTACACCGCGCGCTCCAGCAGATTCACGAAGGCGGCTGCAAGGCTGGCGTTGTGCTCAACCCCGGCACGCCTGCCGTCGCAGTGAAAGAAGTGCTGCCGTATTGCGATCTCGTACTGGTTATGTCCGTCAACCCCGGCTTTGGCGGGCAGCAGTTCATTCCGGAAGCGCTCGAAAAGATTGCGGAGTTGCGCAACATGATTGACGAGCGTAACCTTTCCGTCGAAATCGAGGTCGACGGCGGTGTCAATCCGGAGACGGCGAAGCGCTGCATCGAGGCGGGCGCTACGGTACTCGTCGCGGGCAGTGCCGTGTTCCATGCCAAAGACCCCGCGGATATGATTCGTCAGCTCCGCTGCGGGAGATAAATCAAAAAAACAAGCCGCGTCAGCGGCTTGTTTTTTTGTGCAGATTTGCTACTCGCTCTTGAGCAGGGTGGTTAAAAGATATGCGTAAAGTGTTTCGGAGCCCTTTTCCCAGTTGGCGCGCATTCGCTGCGCCATGTCCCGCGTGGCAACGCGAATCGAGAGTTCCATGACCGCCGCGTTCTGCTCCAGCGCACGCAGGCGAACGATGTACCCGCCGGAGGGAAGCTCCTCCATGTCCGAAACGATCTGCGTTTGCAGTAGCATCTCCTCGCGGTGCTCCCGCGCGTAGAGCTCCAGCCGTTCGCGCAGCGACATCGGCAGGCTCTCGACGAACTGATCCAGCACGTCCGCCCCATGAACGGATACGCGATACGCCTGCCCAAAGGCGCGCGGTACCGCCGCAATAAACGCATCCTCTTCCAGCTCATGCATGCAGCTTTGATAGTCAAAATAGCTCATCACGTCGTTTTCCACCATAACGCGATAGAGCTGTTCGCGCGTGATGTCCATCTTCGCCGCGCGAATATAGTAAAGTATGATCAGCTTATTTTTGGTGACTCCCTGTGCAAAAATCGGCATGCAGCCTCCGAATCCGAGTTTTGTACGCTTTGTTTACGCCTCCGGCAGGCCCAGCGAACGCGCGAAGATGCGCGCCGCGCTTTCGACATATGCCCCGCAGGGTCGCCGCTCATAATATTCCTTCGTGCGCGCTTCCGGTGCCGCGCTTGCGGATGTTTCTACGTCAATCAGCAGATCGCGGCAGATGATGGAATGGTTCTCCGCCTGAAACGCCTCCGCAAGGGCACGAACACGGGCATACACCTCCGCCTTCTCTTCCTTTGCCTTCGGGTCGTCGTAGCCTTCAATCAAGCCTTCCGCCATAAACATGCCAGTCACCGCGCCGCAAACCTCGCGCAGCTTGCCCATTCCGCCGCCAAACGTGGAGCTGACGCGCGCTGCCTGCTTGCTTGTAAGACCTGCCTCCTCCGAGAATGCGAGCAGAACGGACTGTGCGCAATTGTAGCCCTCTTCAAAATATGCTTTTGCCAAAGACGCCTTGTCGTTCACTGTCATGTGGTATATATCTCCGTCTTGTTGTTGACAGGATCATAGCACATTTTGTGCTTGCTTGTCCAATCCGCTTCCGGCTTTTGAACGAAAAAACAACCCCCTCGCCAGATCGACGAAGGGGTTGTCATGTTGATTCGCTGAATCAAAATGCGGTTAATCCACGTTGAACCCAACCTGCGCGGCGGGCATGGTGGAATCGTTGAGGTAGAGCTCCACCCAGTATTCGCCGCTCGGCGCGGTGGAAGCGAGTTCCATCGAACCGTTTATGTAGACGTCCGTCGCTCCCTGCGGATCGAGGTCATACTCGTCGATCACCTCGTTGTTGGTGTCGTACCATACGAAGTGAACGATCGTATCCGGCTGGGTGTTGCGCAGTACCGCAGAAACATACCAGATGCCCGTGGACGGCACGGTAACGATGGAATCCAGCGGCTGCCCGTTGCTGTCAAAACCGGAGGTCATGTGTACGTCCTCCAGGTATGCGCCGGTGGTGTCTACATTGCCCGTCATTTCCTCGGCTGCCGTCACGCGGAATTTCACCGTGGCATCCGGATCGGTACGTTCGTCAATGTAGTACTGAACCTCATAGTCTCCCTCTGGAAACAGCGTGTCCAGCGAAATGGAGGAATAGATGTATCGATCGGAAATGTCCCCGCTGTCAACGCTGACCTCCTGAATCGTCTCGCCGGTGTCGTCATAAATCCAGACGAAGCGAATCTTGGTGTTGTCCGGCGCGTTGCGAAGCATGGCAGAGGTGTAAAATACGCCCGCGTCCGCCGGATAGCTCGTGACCGTGTTGCCCGGCTTCCCTTCGCTGTCGATGGAATCGGTCATGATTGCTTCTTGAATGTTTGCCGTGCTGACGCTGAAGCTGCATCCCAGCAGCCCGATCGCAAGCAGGGCGGTTATCGCAAAAATCAGAATGCGTTTGTTCGTGTTCATAACGGCTCCTTTCGGTTGTTTGCTGAATTGTTCTTTGTCCATGATCTCCGCATGGACTGCCGTCTTCAATTTGATCTCTTGCAACAACAATAGAGCGCGATCCCCGAATTGTCTGTGATTAATTAACACATTATGCATATCTGTTCTGTAACGGTATTATACTACAAAATTCGTTGACTGTATATTATTTTCATTTGATGCAACTCAGAATAAAAAAACAGCCCCCCCCCCCCCCGTGTCCAAGAGGCTGTTTTAGCAGGTTCGATCATTCTGGAAAGATTCTTATTGTATGGTTGTCGTTTTCCAGAGCATCTGTGCGTTTTCAAACAGCGCCTCTACCCTGCCGTTGTCCTTGAGCCACGCCAGATACGAGCGCACCGTACTGCCAACGAGCACATACTGCTCAATGGTCATTTTCAAGTCATACGTCAGAAACAGTTGCTGCAATAATGCCTCGAATTGCATCGGCGTTTGGCAGAGTTCGAGAATCTTCTCAGCAATCTCATGCACTTTGTCTATGTTGCATTGCGCAAGCGACGCAATCTCCCCCGTTATTTCGGCGTGCGCGGGAACAAACACCTTTGCTTGCATGGTCTTCACGCGCTCCAGTGTTGCAAGATAGGCCGCAACGTCGTAAACAAACGTGATTTGGTATTTCTCCAGCGTTTCACGGCTGGAAAGGCAGTCCGCGAGGAACACCGCGCCATCCGCGGTTTCAAACCCGACCATGTCGAAGAAGTGACCGGGCAGCGGAACGATCTTTATGCCGTCCGGCAGCGCTTCCTGCGTCAGTTCGTCCGCTTCGCTTTCCTGCGCCATGAGGAACTTATGCCGCAGATCCTTTGGTGGAAAACCGCCATAGAGAAACGAAGGTTCCAGCAACGGATGCACGGTAAAGTCGCGCTCTATTCCCGGCGCAAAGATATCGCAGTCGGTTTGCGTTTGCAGGTACTTGTTTCCGCCGATGTGATCGGCGTTGGAATGCGTGTTGTAGATTGCCTTGAGTTTCCAGCCGTTAGCGTCGAGAATCTGGCGAACCTTGCGGCCCGCATCCTTATCGTTTCCGCTGTCGATCAGGCAGACGTCCGTCTCATTGAGGCGGATCAGCCCGATCTTGGCAGGGCTTTCGATATAATAGGCTGATTCGGTGACTTGGTGTAATTCAAACATGGAAACGATCCCCCGAAACAAACGATTTCGGTTATTATAGCATAATTCAAGAGTTTTCCATCACGTTCTATGAAATTTGGGAATAAAAAACAACCACCCTGTTGGGTGGTCATTTTGTTGGTGCAGCAGATGGGACCTCTTTGCTCGCAATCAGACACGCCGTTGGCGGTCTTTGCTCGCAAAGCCGGCCGCTGAAAACGCCGACACCGCGGCGTTTTCCCCGTCGCGAAACGCGACGGTCGCGGCTTCAAGTCCCCTCTGATTTGACCGACAACGAAAAATGACCACCATTCGGTGGTCATTTTTGTTGGTGCGGCAGATGGGACTTGAACCCATACGCTCGCGCACACGCCCCTCAAACGTGCCTGTCTGCCAATTCCAGCACTGCCGCGCACCATGTCATTATAGCCGTAGGAGGGTCTATTGTCAATTCCTTTTCGACAAAATATTGAGCTCATTTTATCTCGTTTTGATACGTTCAAATTTGCTAAAAATAATCGTTCTTCGGATGGATTTTGAATGTTTCCTTAAATTTCTCATTGTTTCCTCCGTAACATCCCCCTTTTCCTTTTTTCTCAGTCGTTTTCGCGTTATAATAAATCAAATTGTTTGATCAACAGAACCCCGCCCTCATTTTCGGACGAGGTTCGCATTTGAACGAAGGAGGACCCTTTCTCATGCGAAATCTCACCATGCTGACCGACTTGTACCAGCTGACCATGATGTACGGCTACTTCAAGGAGGGCATGCAGAACAATACCGGTATCTTCGACCTGTTCTTCCGCCCGAAGGAGGACGTGGAATACGCCGTCATGGCGGGCACGGAAAGCGTGGTCAACTACATTAACGCAATCCACTTCTCCGACGAGGACATTGCCTATCTGCGCTCGCTAAAGCTCTTTGACGAATCGTTTCTAACCTATCTTTCAACATTCCGTTTCACCGGCGAACTCTACGCCATGCCGGAGGGCACGGTCGTATTCCCATATGAGCCGCTCGTTCGCGTCCGCGCGCCGATTATGGAGGCGCAGCTGATCGAGACCGCGATCCTGACGTTTGTAAACCATCAAACGCTGATTGCGACCAAGGCCAGCCGCATCTGCTATTCCGCGCAGGGGGACTCGGTGCTCGAATTCGGTCTGCGCCGCGCGCAGGGGCCGGACGCGGCGATCTACGGCGCACGCGCGGCCATCATTGGCGGCTGCAATGCGACGAGCAACGTGCTCACCGGCCAGATGTTTGACATTCCCGTCTCCGGCACGCACGCGCACAGCTGGGTGCAGAGCTTTCCGGACGAAGTCAGCGCGTTTCGCGCCTACGCGCGCGTGTTCCCGGACAGCACGCTGCTACTGGTTGACACCTACGACACGCTGCGCAGCGGCGTTCCGAACGCAATCACCGTGTTCAAGGAACTCCGCGCGGCGGGACACGAGCCCGTTGGCATTCGCCTCGACAGCGGCGACCTTGCGTACCTGAGCAAGAAGGCGCGCGTCATGCTTGACGAAGCGGGTTTCCCCAAGGCGAAAATCGCGGCGAGCAGCGATTTAGACGAGTACCTGATTCGCGATCTGAAAACGCAGGGCGCGTGCATCAGCGTTTGGGGTGTTGGTACGCGGCTGATCACGAGCGAGAGCAATCCGGCTCTCGGCGGCGTGTACAAGATGAGCGGCGAAATTGTCGATGGCAAGCTGATTCCGAAGATCAAAATCTCCGACAATCCGGAGAAGGTCACGAATCCGGGCTACAAGAAGGTATTTCGCCTCTACGACAAGGACAACATGGCGATTGCGGATTTGATTTC
>CAZDXW010000044.1:15213-25430 GCA_964509485.1 uncultured Christensenella sp. | reverse complement strand
CCGTCCGTCGACCAGGTGCCCTTGATGTAGTCCATCGTGTAATACAGGCCGCCGAAGCCGGAGATGCCCGCGCCGATGCAGGTCGCCAGGTACTTATACTTCGTTACGCTGATGCCCGCTGCGTCCGCCGTCGCCGGGTTTTCGCCGACCGCGCGGAGGTTAAGTCCAACACTGGTTTTGTTGAGCACCCAGCTCACGAGGAACGCCAGAATAATGGCCAGATACGCCATGAATCCATACGAGAAGAATATCTTCCCAATCGCACCAAGGCCGGAGAGCGCCGGAATCGTCGTTCGGAACGCGCCGCTCGTAATGGCCACGGAAATCTGACCGACACCGCCTGCCATCTTGTTGAGTGTTCCGCCAAACAGGTTTGCGACGCCGCCGCCAAAAATGGTCAGCGTCAAGCCGGTTACGTTCTGATTTGCACGGAGCGTGATGGTCAGAAACGCGTAGATCAACCCGCCGAGCATGGCCGCAACAAACGCCGCAAGCAGCGTAAGGATCAGCGACACGAACGGAACCGGGTTCGCCGCGCCGCTCTCATAGAAGAATGCGGCGGTCAGGCCCGCGATGCCGCCAAGGTACATGATGCCCGGAACACCAAGGTTCAGGTTGCCGGACTTCTCCGCGAGGATTTCGCCAACCGCGCCAAAGAGAATAACCGTACCAAAGACGACGGCGGCTTGAATTAAAGAGATGATCTGCGTCATTTGCCTGCCTCCTTCTTTCCCCCGCGGAACCGAATCTTGTAGTTGATAAAGAACTCGCTGCCGAGGATGAAGAACAGAATGATGCCCGTGATCATCTCGGAGACGAAGTCGTTCAGGTCAAACTGGGACGCGATCTCGATGGCGCCTTTCTCTAAGAAGACGATCAGGGCGGAGATGGCGATCATCGTAAACGTATTAAACTTCGCGAGCCAGGCGACGATAATCGCGGTGAATCCGCGTCCGCCTGCCGTGTTCGTTGAAATCGTATGGCTTGCGCCGGAGACCGCGATGAATCCCGCGATGCCGCAGATGGCGCCGGACACGGCCATGGTGCGAACAATGACCGACTTGACGTTGATTGCGGCATACCGCGCGGTGTTTTCGCTTTCGCCGACAACCGCAATTTCATACCCGTGTTTGCTGAATCGCAGGTAGAGATACATCGCAATGGTCAATACGGCAACGATGATCACGTTCAGTGTGTACATCTGCCCAAAGATCGGCGGGAACCAGCCGGCCTTCGTCGTCTGATTGATCACGCCAACCGTGTTGGAGCCAAATGGATTTTCCCAGAGGGCTACGAAGTAACTCGTCAGCTGAATGGCGACATAGTTCATCATCAGCGTAAACAGGGTTTCGTTTGCATTCCAGCGTGCTTTGAACACGGCGGGAATCGTACCCCAGACACCGCCGGCAACCATGCTGCCAAAGAACATGATCACAATCAGCGCAAGGCTCGGCAGCGACTTGCCAAGATATATCATGCAGGCGGCAGCGGCGAGCCCGCCAACCAAAATCTGCCCTTCCGCACCGATGTTCCAGAAACGCATTTTGAACGCCGGTGCGAGGCCGACCGCGATGCAAAGCAGCATCACGATATCGCGAATGGTCACCCAAACGCGCTTGTTGGTGCCAAACGTTCCTTTGAACATTGCCGCGTAAACCTTCAGCGGGTTTAACTTGGTGAGCGAATAGATGATGACCGCGCAGACGACCAACGCAAGCGTCAGCCCGATCAAGCGGACCCCGACGGACTTCCAAACCGGAATTCCGTCCCGTTTCGACATGCGAATCAGCGGCTCCCGAGACGCAACCTCATGCTTTTTGCTCATGATTCGTCTTTCCTTCCTTCAAATATGTCATCAGGTAGCCGACTTCGTCCTTTGTTGTTGCCCGCGCGTCGACAATGTCGTTCACGCGGCCGGAGCAGAGCACCATGATTCGGTCGCAAAGCTCCAGCAGCACGTCGAGGTCTTCCCCAACGAAGATGACGGAGGCGCCGCGTTCTTTTTGTTCGTTTAAAAGATGATAGATATTATAAGACGTGTTGATGTCTAGTCCGCGCACCGCATAGGCGGACATCATCAGCTGCGGCTGCATTGCGATTTCGCGGCCGACCAGAACCTTCTGTACGTTTCCGCCGGAGAGCCGACGAACCGGTGTGCTCAGACCCGGGGTGACGACTTCGAGATCCTTGACGACGGTTTCCGCGAGCTTCTTAGGTTTCTTTCGATCCGCGAAGGGACCGGCGCCGTCCTTGTAGCTACGAAGCATCATGTTGTCCGTGAGGTCCATGCTGCCGACGAGGCCCATGCCAAGGCGGTCTTCCGGAACGAACGCGAGCGCAACGCCGAGGCGCTTGATGTCGATTGGATGCATGCCGGAGAGCTGCTTCTTTTCCCCTTTTTCGGAGATGAACTCAATGCTGCTGCAGCTCTGGCAGTTCTGCAGACCCGCAATCGCTTCCAGCAGTTCCTTCTGTCCGCTGCCGGAGATTCCGGCAATGCCCAGAATTTCGCCGCTGTAAGCCGTAAAGCTGACGTCGGAGAGGCGGTTGATCCCGTCCGAATCGCAGACGCAGAGGTTCTGCACGATCAGCCTCGGTTTGGGATTGACCGGAAGTGAACGGTCGATGTCGAGCGACACCGCGCGGCCGACCATCATCTCCGTGAGTTTCATGGCGTCCGTCTGGGAGGTTGCCACGTCGCCAATGTAATATCCTTTTCGAAGGACGGCGACGCGATCGGATATATCAAGCACTTCGTGCAGTTTATGCGTGATGATGATGATCGATTTTCCGTCCGCCTTCATGTTGCGCATGACGCAGAAGAGCTTCTGCGTTTCCTGTGGGGTCAGCACGGCGGTTGGCTCGTCCAGAATCAGGATGTCCGCGCCACGGTAGAGAACCTTGACGATCTCCAGCGTCTGCTTTTCGGAAACGGACATATCGTAGACCTTCTTATCCGGATCAACGACAAACCCGTAACGATCACAAATCTGTTTCACCGCTTCGCGCACACGCTTGACATCGACAACCGTGGTCTCGTTTAGTCCGAGAATGATGTTCTCCGCGGCGGTCAGTACGTCCACCAGCTTGAAGTGCTGGTGAATCATGCCAATGTGCAGATCGAATGCATCTTTCGGAGAAGCGATGGTAACCGCCTTTCCGTTGATATAAATCTCGCCGCTGTCGGGGAAATAAATACCCGCCAGCATGTTCATGAGGGTGGTTTTTCCGCTTCCGTTCTCGCCGAGCAATGCGAGGATCTCGCCTTGTTTGATATCAAGGCAGACCTTGTTGTTCGCGACCACCTCACCGAAGGTCTTCGTAATGTTGACCATCCGGATAGCTATTGAACTCTCCACATGCTTGACCCTTTCTTCCATAGATTCTGACTTGCTGAAAATATTTTAGCATAACGGTGAACGCAATGTAAACAAAAACGTAAGAAATCAAAGAAAATTCTGGAGTACTTTCACCAATCAGCAAAAAGAGAGCGGGAACGCCGCTCTCCATCGAGTCGATACTGCAAATGATCCTTTGGTTCCAATGAGTATGTGTTTCAAATAAGTCCGTGCTTTAAACGAGTCTGTGCTTCAAAAAAGGTAAAGGGGAAACGGAGAACCGTTCCCCCTTACCCTTATTCGTTTGTTAAGCCAATTAGCTCAATTCGGTGATGCCGTCAATGCGCAGGCCGAAGTACGGCGCGCTGCGGAGCTTGGACTCATAGAAGATGCCGTTTTCAATGGCTTCGCCCGTGTCGCCAACCCAGTCGCCATCGGTGTCGATCGCGAGGTAGGAGGTTACAGGTGCGCCACCAACGGTGAACTTCGCGGTGTCGAAGATGTTGAGCGTGCCATCTTTGATGGCGGCTTCAACTTCGGCAACCTTCTCGGCGGTACCGGCTGCACAGCTCGCGCCCAGCGCGGAGATCTGGTTTGCGCCCGCGGCAATGCCTTCGGACCAGTCGGTCATGATGTCTTCGCCAGCCATCGCGGCTTTGAAGGCATAGGTGTAGTAAACGGCCCAGTTGTTCTGCGCGGAGGTCAGGGCAGCCGTCGGCGCAACGCTGAGCATGTCAATGTTGTAGCCAACGCAGTAGACGGGCGTGCCTGCATCCAGAGCAGTCTGGACGGCGGACGGCGCACCGGTGGAGTCAGCATGCTGGCTGATGATGCAGGCGCCCTTCGCGATCAGCGCGTTGGCGGCTTCTGCTTCGGCAGTCGGATCATACCAAGAGTTCGTGTAGATGACGTCCATGTGGGCATCCGGAACGATGCTCTGTACGCCAAGGAAGAACGCGGTGTAACCGCTGACCACTTCGGCATACGGGTAGGCACCGACATAACCACAATACGGATCTTTGACCGTACCGGCATCCATGAGTTCCTTGAGCTTCATGCCAGCGACGACGCCGGAGACGTAACGCGCTTCAAAGGTATGCGGGAAGGCGTTTTTGAAGTTCGGGAGCTTGCTCAGGGCAGCCTGGTCGCCCGTCATGGAGACGAAGGTCACGTCCGGATTTTCGGAAGCAGCCTGCTGCATGTGGGACTGATGGCCGTAGCTGTCGGAGAAGATGTAGTTGCAACCCTGCTCGACGAGGTCAATCGCCGTGTCATAGCACTTTTCATCTTCCGAAATGTTGTACTTCCAGATGATCTGGTCGTCGGCAATACCGGCGGCGGCTGCGCCAGCCTTGATGCCTTCGATGTGCGCCGCGTCGTAACCGGTGTTCTCGTCGTGGACGAGGATCACGCCGATTTTAACTGCGGGTGCTGCGGGGGCTTCCGTCGCTTCCGCTGCGGGTGCTTCCGTTGCTTCTGCTGCGGGGGCTTCCGTCGCTTCGGCTGCGGGTGCAGGGGCGGCGCAAGCCACCAGAGCGAACACCATAGCCAGGACTGCCAGAAGAGCAATGAACTTTTTCATGGTTTTCCTCCTACTAAATTTTGATCTATTGTAACACCTGTAAACAGGCGAAACAACCAGTTTGAACGAATTAATTCTGCATTATTTTACAACACTCTATTATAAATTATGTTAATTCTTTCCAGTCTTACGCCAATCATATAACTCGTCTCACGGTTTTTCCGAGAGATTGGGCACTTATTAGATAAGAGGGAGTAAAAAGTTACGTCGACATTCAGCCAATATTCAATTGAAAAGGATCTGTGTTGTTTTTAGTTTCTTTTGCGTTTAACGAATTCTTCCGCTGGCTTCCAGCGCCTTGATGTCCGGTTCGCACTGGAACGGTTCGCCCGCCGCAGTCATCGCGTTCTTTACATCCTTGAGTCCGCTGCCGGTAGAAACAACGGTAACGCTTTCGTTCGACTTGATGATTCCTCTCACAACCGCGGCCTTCACGCCCGCCGTCGCCGTTACGCCGGCCGGTTCGCCGAAGACGCCTTCCGTTCGGCCTAATAGACGCATCGCGTCCAGAATTTCGTCGTCCGAAACGGCGATCCATGCGCCGCCGCTGTCCTTCACCGCGCGCTGCGCCTTGACAGGGTTACGCGGAACGCCGACGGCAATGCTGTCCGCCAGTGTGTTCTCCGGCGTTGGCACCAGTTCGCCGCCGCTTGCATCTGCATCGACAAACGGGCTGCAGCCCGTGGACTGCACGCCGAGGATTCTTGGAATCCGGTCGATCATGCCGAGTTGGAATAAATCGTAAAAGCCGTTGTATACGCCGCCAATCGTGCAACCGTCCCCAACGGAGATGGCGACCCAGTCGGTCGGGTTCCAGTTGAGCTGCTCGGCAATCTCGAGCGCGACGGTCTTCTTTCCTTCCGTCATCACAGGGTTGATGCCCGCGTTCCGGTTGTAGAACCCCCACTTCTCGATTGCAGCCTTGCTCAGTTCAAATGTCTGTCGATAATCGCCTTTGACGGAGACGACGTTTGCGCCAAAGATCAGCAGCTGCGCAACCTTTCCAATCGGCGCGCGGCTCGGCACGAAGATCACGGTCTTGAGACCCATGCGCGCGGCGTTTCCGGCGCAGGAGCTCGCGGCGTTTCCGGTGGACGAGCAGCAGATCGTGTCGTACCCGAGCTCAATTGCCTTTGCTACTGCAACTCCGCTCGCGCGATCTTTCAGGGAGCCGGTCGGGTTCAACCCGTCGTCCTTGATGTACAGCGTATCGAGTCCGAGCTGTTTGCCGAGCCGGAGCGAGCGATACAACGGCGTCCAGCCAATGCGCAGAAAATCTTCCAGTCCCTTGCCTTGAATTGGCATCAGCGCGCGATAGCGCCACATGCTGTTGTCCCGGTCGTTTTTCAGCGTCTCTTTCGAAAACTCGCGCTTGATTTCCGAATAATCGTAAACGACATCCAAAATGCCCTTTTCACCGCACGAAGGACAGGTCATCAGCTCCGGTCCAAACGGGTATTCCTTGTGGCAAATGGTGCAGCGATATCCGGCGATGCGTTTCATGAAATTGTTCCTACCTCGTAAACAGGATGCGAAATGATCGTATTTAACATACAACACATACATCATATCTCGAATTTTTCAAAATGTACAGTAAAATATAGTGCTGAACAAAATTATTGTGCCCGAATTATTTTTGTAGTTTTCCGTCCGTTCGTCTTGCGCCTGGTTTGAGCCGTATAGTATAATATGAATGAATTTCTGCAATCTATTCGAAACGCAATTGCATATCGCGAAGGGAGACCATCAGCCATGCTTCTCATTGGAAACGGCAGACTCGTTACGCGCGAGAACGGACTTTTTATCGAAAATGGAGCGGTTGCCATACAGGACAACCTGATTTTAAAAGTCGGTACGACGGAGGAACTGGTTCGCCAATATCCGGACGCCGAGTTTATTGATGCGCATGGCGGGCTGATTATGCCTGGTCTCGTCAACACGCACAACCACATCTACAGCGCGTTTGCACGCGGTATTTCGATCAAGGGATACAATCCGCACGATTTCAACGATATACTAGAGGGCATGTGGTGGAAGATTGACCGGCTCCTGACCAAGGAGAACGATCGCCTCTCCGCCTACGCCGTCTACATCGACTGCATTAAGAACGGCGTAACCACGGTGTTTGATCATCACGCAAGTTATTACGACATCCCCGGCAGCCTCGACACCATTGCGGATGCGGCGCGCGAACTCGGCGTTCGCACCAGCCTCTGCTACGAGGTTTCCGACCGCGACGGTGCGGATAAAATGAAGCAAGCGGTTCTGGAGAACGCGCGCATGATGGAGCGCGCAAACGCGGATGGCAGCGACATGCTCAAGGGCATGATGGGACTGCACGCCGCGTTCACCCTCTCGGATGAAACGCTCGCGCTCTGCAAGCAACATACCCCCGCTTCCAACGGATTCCACATTCACGTTGCGGAAGGCCCCGGCGACCAGATCGACTCGCTGAAAAAGTACGGCAAGCGCATTGTCGAACGCCTGTTTGAAAACGGCATTCTCGGCGAACAGACGCTCGCGATCCACTGCGTCCACGTCAGCCCCGCCGAGATGACGCTGCTGAAGGAGACGAACACCTTGGTCGTCCACAATCCGGAATCCAACATGGGCAACGCGGTTGGCTGCGGCCCCGTTATTCGCCTGTTTCAGGAAGGGAATCTGCTTGGGCTTGGTACGGACGGGTATACGAACGACATGCTCGAAAGCTACAAGGTCGGCAACATCATCCACAAGCACAATCTCTGTGATCCGACCGTTGCCTGGGGCGAAATTCCAACCATGCTGTTTGAGAACAACCCAAAGATCGCGGGGCGGTTCTTCCAAAAGCCGCTCGGCGTGCTGAAGCCCGGCGCCTATGCGGACGTAATCGTGACCGACTACGACCCACTGACCCCAATGGATGGCACAAACGTCAACGGACACATTCTATTTGGCATGAACGGGCGCAGTGTCGTGACCACCGTTTGCAACGGAAAAGTGCTAATGAAGGATCGCAAGGTGCTTGTTGCCGACGAAGCCGCCGTGATGAAGGAGTGCCGCGCAAGCGCCGCGAAGCTCTGGAAATCGATCAACGGCTGATTCCTTCTAATAATAATCGATATTTAAAATCGCAATCGTTCCCGCAGAGTTCGACCGAAAAAGGAGGCCTCCCCTATGTCCGACCGTATGACGCCAATTCCGTTTGCCGATTTGATGAACTGGATTCTGGAAGAGCGCAAGCAGGGCAGCGTATTTGGTATTCGCCGTCCCTATATCGCACCGAAGAACCACACGCTGGAGCTCTTTTCGGAGCATCTGGAAACGCCGTTCGGCCCCGCCGCCGGCCCGCATACGCAGCTTGCACAGAACTTGATAGCCGCTTACTATGCCGGAAGCCGATTCTTCGAATTGAAAACGGTGCAAACGCTCGATGGAGAGGACCTGCCCGTCAGCAAGCCCTGCATCCTCGCCGAGGACGAGTGCTACAACGTCGAGTGGTCCACGGAGCTGCGCGTTCCTGAGGCGTTTGACGAGTATGTGAAAGCCTGGTTTGCGCTCAAGCTGATCAGCTGGGAATTCGATCTTGGTCGTCCGGACGGATTCATGTTCAACATGAGCGTCGGCTACAACTTTGAGGGAATCACGAGCGAAAAGATCGACCGGTTCATCGAAGGGCTCAAGAATGCCGCCGCCACCCCTATCTGGGAGGAATGCAAGACTTGGGCGAAGGAAAACCTCGCGCGTTTCAACAAGGTAGATGCCAAGTACATCGACGCGATCTCGCCGCGCATCTGCTCCTCCATTACGCTTTCTACGCTGCACGGCTGCCCGCCTCAGGAGATTGAGCGCATCGCGAGCTATCTGATCACGAAAAAGGGACTCAACACCTTTGTTAAGTGCAATCCAACGCTGCTTGGGTATCAGTTTGCACGGAAAACCATGGACGAGATGGGCTACGATTATCTCGTGTTCGACGATTTCCATTTCAACGACGATTTGCAGTATCGCGACGCAATTCCGATGTTCAAACGTCTGGTCGATCTGGCCTGCGGAAACGGCGTTTCGTTCGGTCTCAAACTCACCAACACCTTCCCGGTCGGCATCGCCCGAAACGAGCTGCCCGGAACCGAAATGTATATGAGCGGGCGTTCGCTCTACCCGCTGACCATTGAGTTGGCGCACCGGCTCAGCCGCGAGTTCGACGGCAGAATGCGCCTCTCCTTCTCCGGTGGTGCGGACTTCTTCAACATCACCGAGTTGTTCGACGCGGGCATTTGGCCGATAACGCTGGCAACCACGCTGTTAAAACCCGGCGGATACCAGCGCGCCAAGCAGATTGCCGAAAAACTGTCCAAGGAAGACTACGGCCCGTTCGAAGGCGTTTCCGTCGGCAAGGTTGCCTATCTTGCCCGCGCAGCGCGCTCGGATGAGCGGCATCAAAAGCCGGTCAAGCCCCTGCCCGTTCGAAAGATCAAGAGCAAGGTGCCGCTGACGGATTGCTTCATCGCTCCCTGCGAGCATGGCTGCCCGATTCAGCAGGATATTCCGGAATACGTGCGCCTCGTCGGCGACAAGAAATACGCCGAAGCGCTCAAACTGATTCTGGAGCGTAACCCCCTACCCTTCATCACGGGTCGCATCTGCTCACACCGCTGTATGGACAAGTGCACACGTGGATTTTATGAGGAAAGCGTCCACATTCGCGACGCAAAGCTGCTCGCCGCGCGTGAGGGGTTTGACTCACTCATTGGTTCGCTGAAACCCAGCGGTTCGTCCAGCGCAAATGTTGCCGTCATCGGCGGCGGCCCCGCGGGCATGGCGGTTGGGTACTTCCTCGGCCGTCAGGGCGCGAAGGTAACGATCTTCGAACAGCGCGCGGAGCTCGGCGGCATCGCCCGCTACGTCATCCCCGGATTCCGCATTGGCGACTATGGCATCGACCGCGACGTCGATCTGCTCAAATCCATGGGCGCAGAAATCAAAACGAACTCCGTAGCCCCCAGCGTAGCCGAACTGAAACAGAACGGCTATACGCATGTTGTCTTCGCAACCGGCGCATGGGGACACGGACAGCTCAAGCTTGAATCGGGCGAGAGTATGAACGTGCTCGACTTCCTTGAACAGTACAAGTGTGAAACGCTCCCGAACGTCGGCGAGCACGTGATCGTCGTTGGCGGCGGCAACACCGCGATGGACGCAGCGCGCGCCGCAAAACGGATCAAGGGCGTTGTCTCCTCGAGCATCGTCTATCGCCGCACACAACGCTATATGCCCGCGGACGAAGAGGAACTGCAGCTCGCGCTGGAGGACGGCGT
>CAZDXW010000044.1:12932-15113 GCA_964509485.1 uncultured Christensenella sp. | reverse complement strand
GTCATTGGCGACGCGAACCGCGGCCCCGCCACGGTGGTGGAAGCGATTGCGGACGCACGCAAGGTTGCGGACGCGATTGTCGGGCCATACACGGTGACCGTTCCCGAAGAGTCGAAAGCCTGCTCCGGCAACTGCCTCGCCAAGCAGGGATCGCTTGCGGTTTACGACAGCGCGGGCAAGGAGACGGAGCGCTGCCTTGCGTGCTCCACGATCTGCGAATGCTGCGTGCAGGTTTGCCCGAATCGCGCGAACATTGCAATTGAAATCAATAAAACGAGCATGCCGCAGATCATCCATGTGGATCGCATGTGCAACGAGTGCGGCAACTGCACGGTCTTCTGCCCCTACGACAGCGCGCCGTACAAGGAGAAATTTACGCTGTTCTCGACCGAGAAGGAGTTCGACGAAAGCACCAACAAGGGCTTCCTCGTGCTCGGCGGCGGAAAGATCAAGCTGCGGCTAAACGACGTTTCGGTCGTCAAGCTCGGAACGAATTCAATCGATCCGATGATTGAGCAAATCATCAACTCCGTGATTTGGGACTATAGCTACCTGCTGTAGCGCGGTAGGCCGTTTTGCCCGATCAAACCAGGGAGGAAAACACATGTCGACATTCTTTGTCAACGGGCGCGAAGTCACCGTTGATCAAAATCAAAAACTAATCGCCTACCTGCGCGATGCACTCCACCTGACCAGCGTGAAAAACGGCTGTTCGGAGGGTGCCTGCGGCACCTGCATGGTGCTGCTGGACGGCAAAGCGGTCAAAGCCTGCGTTCAGCAGACGGACAAGCTCGAAGGCAAGCATATCGTCACAGTCGAGGGGCTTTCTGCCCGCGAGCGGGACGTATATGCCTATGCATTTGCCGTCTCTGGCGCGGTGCAGTGCGGATTCTGCACGCCCGGCATGGTCATCAGCGCGAAGGGCTTGCTCGACCAGAATCCAGATCCGACCCACGCGGACGTGAAGGAAGCGATCAAAAACAACATCTGCCGTTGCACCGGTTATAAGAAGATTGAGGACGCCGTGCTGCTCTCGGTAAAACTCTTTCGCGAGAACACCGAGGTTCCGCAGACGGAGCTGCCCGGTTCGGTTGGCGACAGCATCAAACGCATCGAGGTCGTTGATAAGACGCTCGGCAGCGCGCTGTATGCGGACGACCTCTACCTGCCCGGCATGCTGCTTGGCTCCGCGGTGCGCAGCGCATATCCTCGCGCAAAGGTGCTCTCCATCGACACGAGCGCGGCAAAGGCCGTGCCCGGCGTGGTCGCCGTGTTTACGGCGGAAGACGTTCCCGGCGCGAAAAAGATTGGCCATTTGGTGCAGGACTACGATGTTATGATTCCCGTCGGTTCCATCACGCACTTTTTAGGCGACGCAATCGCGCTCGTCGTGGCGGAGACCGCCGCCGCGCTAGACGCGGGCAAAGCCGCCGTAAAGGTGGAATACGAACCGCTCACCCCCATCCTTTCCGCAGACGACGCGCGAAAGGACGGCTTCGAACTCGTCCATCCGGATCGCAAGGACAACCTGCTTTCCTATCAGTGCGTCAAGCGTGGCAATGCGGACGAGGTGATTCGCGCCAGCGCGCACGTGGTGACCAACCATTACAGTGTCCCGTTTACGGATCACGCGTTTCTGGAGCCGGAGTGCGCGGTTGCCGAAATCGAGGGCGACGGCGTGCACATCTATAGCGGCGATCAGGGCGTGTATCAGACGCGCAAGGAATGCGCCGCCATGCTGGGATTGCCGCCGGAACAGGTGCGCGTCACCGCCATGATGGTTGGCGGCGGGTTTGGCGGCAAGGAGGACATGAGCGTTCAGCATCACGCGGCGCTCGCCTGCTATCTGCTGAAACAGCCAGTCAAGGTGCGCTTCTCCCGCGCGGACAGCCTGCAAATCCACCCGAAACGGCACGCCATGGAGATGGAGTTCACGACCGCCTGCGACGAAACGGGCAAACTCACCGCCATGCGCGCGCGTATCCTCGCGGACAGCGGCGCCTATGCCTCTCTCGGCGGACCGGTGCTCCAGCGCGCCTGCACGCACGCGGCGGGGCCGTATAATTATCAGAACGTCGACATTGAAGGCTATGCATACTACACGAACAATCCGCCGGGCGGCGCGTTCCGTGGATTTGGCGTGACGCAAAGCTGCTTTGCGACGGAGTGCAACCTCAATCA
>CAZDXW010000044.1:9285-12832 GCA_964509485.1 uncultured Christensenella sp. | reverse complement strand
TACCACGTTCCGGATACCGCCAGCGCGCCAAACGCCGGAAACACCACCGCTTCCCGCCAGACACTGTTTACGGGCGAGGCCGCCGTTCGCGCGGCAAAACTCGTAAAAGCCGCGCTGGACGAGGCCGGTTCGTTGGAAGCGCTCGAGGGACAGAGCTTCCTCGGCGAGTACGAAGGCAAGACGGACGCGATGGGCTCCGAGAAACCAAACCCCATTTCGCACATTGCCTATGGCTACGCAACGCAGGTGGTCGAGCTCGACGACGAAGGCCGCGTGTCCTGCGTGACTGCGGCGCACGACGTCGGGCAGGCCGTGAACCCCGTTTCGCTGGAAGGGCAAATTGAAGGCGGCGTGGTGATGAGCCTCGGCTATGCGCTTACGGAGGATTTCCCGCTTGAGAACGGCAAACCGCTGCGCAAGTTCGGCACGCTCGGCCTGTTTAAGTCGACCATGATACCGGAACTCAAACCCGTGATCATCGGAAAGTCGACGAAAGACGGCCTTGCCTGCGGTGCGAAGGGCGTCGGCGAAATCTGCTCGATTCCGACCGCGCCTGCCGTTCAGCTCGCATATTACAATCGGGACGGAATCTTCCGCACCAAGCTGCCATTGGAAAACACCCCCTACAGCAAAAAGTAAATCCAACCAGAATGGCGGTTTCCACCGTCATTCTTTTTTTCTCCGGGAAATCGAAATTCACAATTTGATTGCAATCGCAAGCAGGCAGAACATATTCGATTTGTGTCAGTTCATGTTATAATAATGAACATATTTCTGGAAAGGAGTGCATTATGTTTCGAGATAAAGCAGGTAATCTCTCTGTCGGTAAGATTGTTAGCGCAGTCGCCGTATTGATTCTGGTTCTCATCGTACTCGGCGGTAGCCTTGTCGTCGTTGAAGCCGGCCAAACCGGCGTCATTCTGACCTTTGGTCGTGTCAGCCCTGTCGTGCTTCAGGAAGGCATCCATTTCAAGGTGCCGTTTGCGCAGAGTGTTGTGATGATCAACAACCGCATCGTGAAGACCGAGGTAACGACCGAAGCGTTCAGCAAGGACCTTCAGACGATTTCGTCCATCATCGCGGTGAACTACCACATCAACAAGTCCTCCAGCGCGGATATTTACAAGCAGGTCGGTCTTGGTTACGAGGATGTGCTTGTTATGCCGGCCATCAACGAAGTGCTCAAGCAGGTAACCGCGAACTACACCGCGCAGGAGCTCGTCAGCAATCGCGGCGAGGTCAGCATCCTGCTGGACGACAACCTGAATACCAAACTCAATGAGTACGGCGTCGTAGTGGATGATCTAAACATCATCAACTGGGACTTCTCGGAAGAGTTTATCTCTGCCATCGAGGCCAAGCAGGTTGCCGAACAGAACCTGATTAAGACCCGCACCGAGCAGGAGCAGGCGCTTGTCATTGCCAACACCGAAGCGCAGAAGCAGGTCATTGCCGCGCAGGCGGAAGCAAACAAGATCAAGCTGCTTGCCGACGCAACGGCGGAAAGCAACCAGACCATTGCGCAGTCGCTCAGCGATATTTTGATTCGCTATGAGACGCTGCAAAAGTGGGATGGCCAGTTGCCTAAGGTCACCAACGGCAGCAACACCCTCGTCGACATCGGCCTGGGTCAATAACCAAATTCAAGTCAAACGCAAAGAGGCGGGATTCCCCCGCCTCTTTTGTGTTTCCTGAATTATTCTTCCGTCTTTACCGGTTCCGGCTTTGCCGCTTCTGTCTTCTTGTGGAACACCCTTTCAGAAAGCCGCTTGATGCCGTATGCCGCATACGGCAGCATCATTGGAACGTAGATAATCGCATATTGCGACTTCGCCTCAAACAGCGCGTGATACAGCACTGCGCCAACCAGAATGGTCGGAATGATCATTTTTGCTTCGCTTCGCTCCTCTTTTTTACGCAGGAACACGAAGAACGCAATGGTCATCGCAACGTATACGAACTGCATCAGCTGATTGCAGTAAGCATTGAACGCGTCGCTGGCAGGGCCCTTGCTGAAGCTCTTAATCAAATCGGAGACCTCGCCGCTGCGGTCGCTCGTTGCGCTGCTCCAGATGGTCTGGTAGGCGGGTTCGTTCCACTGACTCGTGATTTTGTGGTAGAAGAACGACACCAGATACACGGGACGATGGATCAGTTCATCCACCCGCTCCGCAAAATCCAGCTTACACTGCGCAAGCGTCGCGTCGTAGTTGTAATCGTTCTGCATCAGAATGTTGTTCGTATATCCGTTGTACCAGCCGGCACAGAGGCTGGAGTCGCGGAATCCGGTGACGAGCCAAGCCATCTGCGGTGTGCCTTTGCCAAAGGGTTCCCCCGCCTTCTCCTCGTAAATCTTCTGTGAGAGCATTGGCAACGTGATAGAAAGCGCAGCCGCAACCGCAACGAACGATACAAACAACCATTTCTTCTCGCGAATCACGTAGAGCAGCAGCAAAATACTCTCGGTGAGCAGCACAATCCAGAAATTCTTCTTTAGGAAGATGGCGAGCGCAATCAACACAAGCGCAGGAATCAGCGCCGTGAGCTTTTGCGTTCGCATGGCGCGAATTACGAAGTATGCGCTCCAGATCGCGAGCGCCATGCCCGGCAGCGTTCCGTAAAGGAACGTGCTGAGCAGCATCGGCTGGATGCAGAGCCCCAGCAGAATCGCCGTGAGCAGTTCGACGCGGGCGTCGTTGAACAGTTCCTTCGTAATCAACAGCATCGCGATCTCCGCCGCAACGACGAACAGCACATTCAGCAATTGGAACGGAATCAACGCGCCGGAGCCGAACAAACGCAGAAATCCTTCCGCAAAGAGCAAATAACCGGTTTGGAATGGATAGGTCTTAAAGTAGAAAGTTTCCGTGAGCGCCTGCATGTTGCCCTTGATGACTTCCTGCGCGGCGGTGATGATTCGAAGCGAATCTGCGCTGGGCAGCGATTTTGACGAAAGCACCCACCAGACGCCGATTCCCGCGGATAGGGCGATGCTCACCGCGCCAACGAGAACCGCCGTCTTGCGCTGTACTTTAGCCCGCATCAATAAAACCGCGAGCACTAAGAGCACGGCCAGTACGGCAAGGTTTAACAGGATGTTGTCGTTCAGAAACGTAACATGCTCAATGTTGTCCTTTGAAAAATCGATGTCCACATGGCAGGTCTGCACCAAACCGACCACCGAAAAGAACGCAAACGCAAGAAACGAAATCAGCGCAACAATCCATTGCGCAACGTTGGACAGCCCTTTTCCAAAGCCCTTCTGTTCTTTCATGTCTCTTACTCTCCTGCTTATTTTTGAGTCTCTCTATCGTAGATTAACCTTTGCGCTTTTTCTCAAGATACGCTTCCACTTCGCCCTTCACGCCTTCGGCAAATCCCATCGGCGCGTAGCCGAAGTCGAGGGTCGCGTCGTCGTGCGGATACGCTCTCGGTTCCACGAGCCGTTGCACCTTTTCCCGATAATCGATCTTTGTCAATGAGACCAGATACAGCGCCCATGCGCCACAGATCGCGATCCAGTATGGAACGGAAACAAAACGCGCTT
>CAZDXW010000044.1:3161-9185 GCA_964509485.1 uncultured Christensenella sp. | reverse complement strand
GCGTCAATCTGGTTGTATTCCGCGCTGGCGGATTTGTATTTCGAGTAGATGCCCGTGGTGTGCACCGTAAGAATTCGTTTGATTCCGGCCTGAATCGCGAGCGGAATAACGTGCAGCGAGGTATGGATGCCAACGATGTGAAGCAGCGTATCCGCACCGGCAAAGACGCTCAATAAAAACGCGTCGTCGTCCACATCTCCAACGCAAACATCCAGCGGAAGTCCGCTCTGTTCCAGAAATGCAGCCTTGTCTTTTGAGCGGACGATTGCGCGAAAGCGCAGGTTCCTGCACTCCTCTTTTCGCTCGATCAGCCGCTCGATTGCGTATTGACCGGACTTTCCGGTAACGCCCGTCAGTACCACAATTCCTTGCATCATTCAACCTCATGTTCGTAAATTAACTTTGTTATTATACCATAGAACACTGTTCGCGTTCGAAAAAAATCGACAAAAGAAAAGCCCGTTTTCACAGGCTTTTCGATCTTGTGTTTAAATAGTCTGTTCCTCCAGGAAATCGGCGATCTCCCGTTCTTCCTCCCCGCCGGATGAGCGGAGCCGCTCGGAAAGCGCCGCGCTGGAATACGTGCATCCTTGAAGCATGGATTCAACCCGCTCCGCGAGCGTTGCGTCCATCGCATCCGTAAAGCAGTTCACCGAAGCAACAACGCCGTTTTGCACGTTGAGCAACAGCTCAAAGCAGCCAAACGAGAATCGATTCTCATAGGACACGTTAAACGACGGGGTCGATCCGAACCGCCAGCCCCAAGAGGCGTACTTCTCACGAACGGGTTCCAGCTTTTGCACGTCCAATTCTTCCAGACGGATGTGCACGGCCGGGCCATACTCCGCCTCGAACGCCTCTCGCAACGCGAGTTTCATTCGCTCGACGGTGAGTTCCGGATTTTTCAGGCTCAGGTTCGTCACTCGACTGACCACGCTCTTGACACCTTTGGATTCCAACTTGAGCTGCGAAGGCGCGAGATAACGACCCAGCTTGGAAAAGTCCGCCGAGATCAGAATCGTTCCGTGATGCAGTGCAGTCGTATTGGAAAAGCGAAACGCGTTGCCGGAGAACTTTTCCCCGGTTTCGGTCAGCACGAGATCGTTTCTTCCCGTAAAGGACGCGTCGATGCCGAACATGGCCGCCGCTTTTTGAATCACCGAGAGCTGGCGAACAAGGTCGTACTGCTCGCGCGGCAGCAGGAACGTGAAGTTGAGATTCCCCAGATCGTGGAACACCGCGCCCCCGCCGGAGGAACGGCGCGCGAGCTTTCCGTCCTCACTCTCGAGCAGTTCCGCGCGGCATTCACGCCAGGCGTTTTGGTTACGCCCGATAACGACCGTCCGTTCGTTTTGCCAGAGATACAGGGTGACCCCGTCCCCTTGCTGCTCGAAGAGCAACTCCTCGAGCGCAAGGTTCTCATATGGGTCCACACAGTCTGTCACCAGAAATCGATTCAACTTTTCTCGGTTCCTTTCGGCAGATTTTATTACTATTGTTTTACTTGATATTCGCCAGCGTTACCTTTGCCGCTTTGACGACGTTCTCCGGCGTAAAGCCGAATTCCTTGAACAGGATGTTCGCCGGAGCGGACGCGCCATAATGATCTAGGCAAACGGTTTCGCCGTCGAGTCCGACGTAGCGATCCCAGCTGTAAGCGGACGCGGCTTCCACGGCAACGCGCGCGCGTATGCTCTTTGGCAGCACGGAAGCGCGATACGATTCGTCCTGCGCGTCAAACAAATCGAGGCACGGCATGGAGACGATGCGGCTCGAAATGCCGTCGGCTTCCAGTAGCTCGGCTGCCTTGTAGAGCAGTTCGACTTCGCTGCCGCTCGCCATGAGGATCACGTCCGGCTTGCCGTTCTTGGCGTCCTTGAGAATGTAGCCGCCCTTGTAGGCACCTTCGCCGGTCTCGGCATACTGCGGCAGATTCTGCCGGGTCAGCGCGATCACGGAGGGTTGATTTGCTTCCAACGCGGCAATGTAGCTCGCCGCGGTTTCCTTCGCGTCCGCCGGGCGGAAAACGAGCGTATCCGGCGTTGCGCGAAGCATCGCCAGCTGCTCAATGGGCTCGTGCGTCGGACCGTCCTCGCCAACGCCAATGCTGTCGTGTGTCATCACGTAGACCACCGGCAGGTGCATCAGCGCGGAGAGGCGCAGCGCAGGCTTAAGATAGTCGGTAAACACGAGGAACGTTGCGCAGAACGCATGGAACCCGCCGTAGAGCTGGATTCCGTTGCAGATGCACGCCATCGCAAACTCGCGAATGCCAAAGTGGATGTTTGCGCCCGCACGGTTCTCCACGCCGAAGAATCCCTTGCCCTTAAGCTCGGTCTTGTTGCTCGGCGCGAGGTCCGCGCTGCCGCCGAAGAGGTTCGGCAGATACTCCGCAAAAATGTTGAGCACGTCGCCGCTGACTGCGCGCGTCGCTTTCGAACCGGTTACGTTCCAGAGCCGCGGATCGGCCTTCAGCGCGGCGGGGAGCTTTTTCTCGTGCCAGGCAACCCACTTCTCGTAGAGATCCGGATAGCTCTTCTTGTAGTTCGCCATCATTGCGTCGTAAGCCGCGTGCTGCTTGGTGTAGCCTTCCTGCAGCTCGGCAAAGTACGCGCGAACGTCCGCGGGAACGGCAAACGGCTCTTCGTTCCAGCCATAGTACTCGCGCATCGCCTTGATCGCTTCTTCACCCAGCGGTTCGCCGTGCGCGCTTGCGGAATTTGCCTTCGGCGTACCGTGCGCAATCTCGGTGTGCACGATGATCAGCGAGGGATGCTTCGTATCCGTCTTCGCGTTTTCAATTGCCTTGGCAATCGCTGCGGTGTCCTCGCCGTCGGCAACTTGCTGCACCGTCCAGCCGTACGCTTCGAAACGCTTGCCTACGTCTTCGGTAAACGCCAGGTTCGTGCTGCCCTCAATCGTAATCTCGTTGCGGTCATAGAGCAGAATCAGCTTGCCAAGTCCAAGGTGACCTGCGAGTGACGCGGCTTCCGAAGCGACGCCTTCCATGAGGCAGCCGTCGCCAGAGAGCGCGTAGGTGTAGTTATCGACAACCGGGAATCCTTCGCGGTTGAACTCTGCGGCCAGACGCGCTTCCGCCATTGCCATGCCGACCGCGGTTGCGATGCCCTGCCCCAGCGGGCCGGCCGTGGTCTCCACGCCGTCCGTATGGCCAAACTCCGGATGTCCTGGCGTTTTGCTGCCCCACTGACGGAAGCTCTTGAGTTCTTCCATCGGCAGGCCGTAGCCAAAGAGGTGCAGCAGCGAATACTCCAGCATGGATGCATGTCCCGCAGAAAGCACAAAGCGGTCTCTGCCCGCCCAGTGCGAGTCCTTCGGGTCGTGCTTCATCTGCTTCCAAAGCGTAAACGCCATCGGCGCGGAACCGATCGGAAGACCCGGATGACCGCTGTTCGCCTTTTGAACCGCTTCCGCCGCGAGGAAGCGAATGTTGGTAATCGCCTTTTGTTCAATTGATTTCATGCATCAGGATTCCTTTCAAGTAATTGAGTCTGTAATCAAAAATATGACGACAAGTATTATATCATACCTGCCGCCATATGTTACAACGAATCAGATACCGCGTTGATTTTCGCGCATTTGTTCAAGTTCGGTCATGTTGTGTTTGCAAACGTGCCCGTTCAGCGGCAAAATGCGCTCATGAATCGCGTCTACGATCCATTCCGGCTGCGGGAAGAAGGCATTCTCCATCTCGTGCGCAGGTGTAATCCAGTTCTTTGCGCCAACGACGACCGGCGGCGCATCGAGATAGTCAAACGCGAGTTCGGTGATGTTGCTTGCGAGGTTGCGCATAAAGCTATTGCGCTCGCAGGCGTCTCCGGTGACGACGATGCGGCCGGTCTTCTTGATGCTCTCGATGACAGGCGCGTAGTTGAACGGAACGAGCGAGCGCGCGTCGATGATCTCCGCCGATACGCCGTACTGCTCCTGCAGGATGTCCGCCGCCTTGGTCACGCGGTAGAGCGTAGCGCCAATCGAAAGAATGGTCACGTCCTTGCCGACACGCTTCACGTCCGGCTCGCCAAACGGAATTTCGTATTCCGCTTCCGGCACGCCTTCCTTGTGGAACAGCTCGGCTACGTCGTAGATGCGCTGGCTCTCGAGGAAGATGACCGGGTCGGTGCCGTTGATGGCGGTCTGCATGAGTCCCTTCGCGTCATACGGCGTTGCCGGGAACACGACCTTGAGACCCGGAATGTGCGTCATCAGCGCGCTCCAGTCCTGCGAATGCTGCGCGCCGTACTTCGAGCCGACGCTCATGCGCAGCACGACCGGCATCTTGAGCATGCCCGCGCTCATGGACTGCCATTTACAGAGCTGGTTGAAAATTTCGTCGCCCGCGCGGCCCAGGAAGTCGCAGTACATCAGTTCCGCAACCGCACGACCGCCGCTCATGGCGTAGCCGATTGCCGAGCCAACGATGCCCGCTTCCGCGATGGGCGTGTTGAACAGGCGGTGATACGGAATCGCTTCCGTCATGCCGCGGTAGACCGCGAACGCGCCGCCCCAGTCGCGCACGTCCTCGCCAAAGGAAACGAGCGTCGGGTCTTCGTAGAACTTGTTGATAATTGGTTCGGCAATGCCGTCGCGCAGCTGATAGACGCGGTTTTTGCTGACGGGCTTGCCATCCGCTTCGAGGCCAAAGCGCGCTTTCTTCGCAAGCTGCTGCACGCGCGGGCACTCCTCTTTCGGGAGCAGTACGTCGGGTTTACGCGTCGTGTCAAACGAACGAACGGTCTGGTTCGAGAACATGAGGTTTCCGATATAGTCGCTCTCTGCGCCATACACGTCGATACGCGGGGACACGGTTTCGTCGATGGAAAGCTTCATGTTGCGCAGCATGTTGTCCTTGACCGCCGCCCAGATTGCGTCCAGCTCTTCCTGCGTGGCAATCTTTGCCTCGACAATCTGCTTGCCGAACACAAGGATGGAATCTTGCGCTTCCCAGGCTTCGATCTCCTCCTTCGTGCGGTAGGTGCTCGAATCCGACGGGCTGTGTCCGCTGAAGCGGTAGGTCACGAGATCCAACAGCACCGGCCCTTCCGCCTTGGCAACGGGAATCTTGCGACGGTATGCATCGATGACCGCGAGCGGGTTAAAGCCGTCCACGCGCTCGGCGTGCATGGCGCTGGGCATTACGCCGGCTGCGATGCGCGCAACCATGTCGTACCCCATCGTTTCGCCGCGGGTCTGGCCGCCCATGCCGTAGAAGTTGTCGTTGATGTTGTAGATAATCGGCATGCCGCCGCCGTTCTCGCCCCAAAGGGTGCGAACCTGATCCATGGCGGAAATCATGAGGCCTTCCCAAACAGGGCCGCAGGCGATGGAACCGTCGCCGATGTTGCAGACCACGACGCCCGGCTTCTTGTTGCTAAGTTTATACAGCGCCGCGCCCGGGGCGATGCTGCCGCTGCCGCCGACGATGGCGTTGTTCGGGTAGATGCCAAAGGGCGTAAAGAACGCATGCATCGATCCGCCGAGGCCCTGGTTAAAACCGTTTTTACGCGCAAAGGTTTCGCACATCATGCCGTAGAGCAGGAAGTTGATCGCGACTTCCTTCACGGTTTTGCCGCTGTCCTTGATGACGGAGTATGTGCGTCCGCCAAAGAAGTTCTGCATGATTTCGAGCAGTTTCTCGTCGTCTAGAATCTGAATCGTACGCAGACCCTTGGCAAGAATTTCACCGTGGCTGCGGTGCGAACCGAAGGTATAGTCGTCCAGCGTCAGTTCGTACGCCGCGCCGACATACGCCGCTTCCTGGCCGATGCCAAGGTGCGCCGGGCCGGGGTGGTTGTACTGCACGCCACAATATTCGTTTGTGGTCTTGATGAGGTTGAGCATGGTCTCAAACTCGCGGATGTAGGCCATGTCCCTGAAGATATTCAGAAACTCGTCCTTGGAGAAATTCTTCTTCTCGTCTTTAACGGTCTTCTGATACTGGTTGACCGGAATCGGCGGAAACGACAGTGTTTCCGGTTTGCGAACGACGTTTGGATCGATAAA
>CAZDXW010000044.1:0-3061 GCA_964509485.1 uncultured Christensenella sp. | reverse complement strand
ATGATTTCCGAAACCGTTGGATGCGGGAAGACGATCTTTTTGACCTCGTCAATCGTCATGCCCAGCTCAATGAACGTTCCAACCGTCACGATGAACTCGCTCGAATAATTGCTCAGCACCTGCGCACCGAGTACGCGCTTGTTTGCGTTGTCGACAACGAGCTTAACGATTCCGTCGCCGCCTTCGTTCTCCGCGAGGTAGCGCCCGGAAAAGCGCATTGGAATCTTGACGACCGCCGCGTCCAACCCCTTGGCCTTCGCGCTTGCTTCCGTCTCGCCAACCGCGGAAAGTTCCGGATTGGTGTACAGCACGCCGGGAACCGCTTCGTAACGCATCGTGTCCTTTTTGCCGAGCATCACGTTCACGGCAACCTCCGCCTCGCGGTAGGCCGTGTGCGCGAGCATGGACTTTCCGTTGACGTCCCCCGCCGCGTAGACCTCCGGCTGGTTCGTCTTCATGTGCGCGTCGGTCACGACTGCGCCGCGCTCGGTGAGCACATGGATGTTCTCGAGCCCGATATCCTTCGTGTTGGCGCGTCGTCCAATCGAGAGCAGCACCTTGTCGCAGGCGACTTCCTGCACGGCGCCGTCCTTTTCGTACTTCACTGCGTTTGCGGTTACTTCCGTCACCTTGGCGGAAAGATGGAACGTTACGCCGCGCTTTTCGAATCCCTTTTGCAGAATTGCGACGAGTTCCGCGTCGTTCTCGCCCGCGATGTGATCTAGCATTTCGATGACGGTTACCTTTGAGCCAATCGATGTAAAGTAACTCGCGAGCTCCAGTCCGATGACACCGCCGCCGATGACGACGAGGTGCTCCGGCTTTTCGGTGAGCGCGAGGATTTCGCGGTTCGTGCAGACAAACCCGCTTGCGAGCCCTTCCTTTAGTCCGGGAATCGGCGGCACCGCCGGGGACGAGCCCGTCGCGATCAACAGGCGCTTGCCAACGTAGATTTCGCCGCCCGCCTCGACCGTATAGCCTTCCGTATTCTTGCCGGTGATCACGCCGCGCGCAGAAACGAGCGTTACGTGGTTTGCTTTGAGCGCGGAGGACACGCCCGCGACCAGGGTCTTGACGACCTTGTCCTTGCGGGCAACGACCTTCGCGTGGTCAATCTTGAGCCCTTCGGCACTCACGCCGTACTTTTCACCGTGCGCCGCGCCGTCGAACACCTTCGCCGAATACAGCAGTGTTTTGGTCGGAATGCAGCCTTCGTTGAGGCAAACGCCGCCAACGCTGCGCTCCTCGATGCAGAGCACGCTCAATCCCGCGTGGCCAGCGCGTTCGCTCGCGAGATAACCGGCGGGTCCGCCGCCGAGGACGATTAAATCGAATGCCATGTTGCGTTCCTCCTCAACCGATCAGGAGCAGGTCGAAGTGCTCCAGCGCCGTAACCAAATCCTTCAGGAAGCGGCTCGCGGGCGCGCCGTCCACCGCGCGGTGGTCGTAGGTCAGCGAAAGCCCCATCGCCGGATAGGCCGCAATCTGCCCGTCCACGGTGCGAATGCGTTCCGTAATGCTGCAAACGCCGAGCAGCGCGACCTGCGGCGGATTGATGACCGGCGTAAAGCTCTCGATGCCAAACAGGCCGAGATTGCTGATGGTAAACGTTCCGCCGGAGAGCAGGTCGGGATTGATGCTACCGTCGATGGCCGATTTCGCGAGCGACTTGGACTCTGCGGCAATCTGTCCAAGCGTCTTTGTTTCCGCGGCAAACAGCGTCGGAACCAGCAGCCCGCGCGGCGTATCCACCGCGATGCCAAGATTCACATGCTTGAAGTAGCGCATCTTGTCGCCGAGCATATGCGCGTTGATTCCTTCGTGCTTGGTGAGCACGCGGGACACGGCAAAGAGAATGATGTCGTTGATCGTAATCTTCGGCAGATCCATCGATTCCGGCGCGGATTTGAGTCCTTCGCGGAACGCGAGAATCTTCGTTGCGTCAAAGCTGGTGTTGTGCGTGAGCTGTGCCATCTCCGCAAGGCTGTCGTGCATGGTCTTGGCAATCATGCGGCGGAGGTTCGGCAGGCGGACTTCGTCAAACTCTTGCGTGTTGATCGCGGCTGCCGCAGGTGCTTCCGTTGCTTTTGTAACGGCTGGCCCTGAAATAATACCGATGGCAACGGCATCCCCTCCGAGGCGGCCTTCCTTGGCGAGCGCGAGCACGTCGCGCTCAATCACGCGCCCATGCGGGCCGCTCGGGGAAGCCTGTGCCGGATCGACGCCCAGTTGTTCCGCAGCGTTCTTCGCGCGAGGCGAAACGCCCTCCGCCCTCGCGGTGGTTGCCTGCAGAGCGGGCGCGCTCGGTTCGGCAGAAGCCGGCTTGGATTCCTCCTGTGCGGCGGGAGCGGGCGCGGCGGCGCCACTCGGCGCAAACTCGGCAAACGACTCGCCGGGCTTGCCGATGACGGCTACATTGAGCAAAACAGGAACGTCGTCCTCCGCTTTGTAAAACACGGCGAGCAGCGTTCCGTCTACTTTTGCTTGTTCTTCAAAGGTGGATTTGTCGGTCTCATAGGAAAACAGAACGTCGCCAACGTGGACTTCGTCCCCGACCTTCTTTTTCCATTCCGTGATGATGCAACTTTCAACCGACTGTCCCTGACGCGGCATAATGACCGGAGTTGCCATGGTTTGCCTCCTTGTATGTTCATTTGATATGTTACTATATTTCTTTATGATGTTATTTTATAACATCTTCTATTCCGCTGTCAAGCAGAAAGAATGCAAACTAGATTCGATTTTCACTCTTTTCCGCGAAATAAAACAGCGCTCTGTGTGCACAGAAACGCTGTAGAAAAGATGATAGACCAACCGTTATGAATTTCGATGCTTCATGCAGACGATTGAGCGCTTGGGTACGCCCGCCTCAACGCAGACCGAATCACATTTTGCGGTGAACAGAAAGAAGAGATTCTCCTTTGTCACTTCGTTCAGGCTCTCAAAATTCCCCTGTCCTTTCGAGAGAACGACGTCCGCCGCGGCAAACTCGTGCTGGAACACCTCACTCGTGCGCGGCAGCACCGTTCCGGGCGAACTGTCCCCGTTGTCGATGACGCGC
>CAZDXW010000043.1:23613-25500 GCA_964509485.1 uncultured Christensenella sp. | reverse complement strand
CAGATCGGCCGAACGCGTTGGTTTTTCCTTTTTCGCTTTTTTGTCCGGTTTCTTCTCCGCGAGCAGCTTGAGCTTTTCTTCCAGTGCGCGCACGGAGTATTCCTTTTCGACGCACTCCTGCGCGAGTTTTTCAATCAGGGTGCTGTCCGTCAGTCCCGCGAGCGCGCGTCCGTGTCCGGCGGAAAGCGCGCCGCTCTTGAGCAGTTCAACAACGGATTCCGGCAGTTGCAGCAAGCGCAGGGAGTTGGCAATCGCCGGTCGACTCTTGCCGAGGCGCGCGGAGACTTCCTCCTGCGTCATGTCGTGCTGCTTCATCAAAAACCGGATGGCCGCTGCTTCTTCGATCGGGTTCAGGTTTTCGCGCTGAATGTTTTCAATCAGCGAGACCTCGTGGATCTGCGCCTCGTCGTAGTCCGCAACGAGAACGGGAACCTCGCTCAGCCCCGCGAGCCGCGCGGCGCGGAAACGGCGCTCGCCGGCGATGATCATATAGCGATTGTTCTTTTTCTTGACGATCAGCGGCTGCACTATGCCGTGCACCCGAATGGAATCCGCCAGTTCGCTCAGCGAATGCTCGTCAAACGACTTACGCGGTTGCAGCGCGTTGTTGTCGATCTCCCGAACGTTGACCATCAGCACGCCGGCGCTGGTTGCCTGCGCATCTTCCGGTGCGGCGGAATAGGGATCGAGCAGCGCGTCCAGTCCGCGGCCAAGTCCTGTTTTTTGCGCGGCCATTACGCTTCCTCCTTGGAGATCATCTCCGTGGCCAGCGCGCAGTAGGCAACCGATCCGGCGCTGTTCGGCGCGTATTGCGAGATCGGCAGTCCGAAGGAGGGCGCTTCGCCGAGGCGCACGCTGCGCGGAATGATCGTATCATACACCTTGTTTTTAAAGAACTTTTTAACCTCTTCGACCACCTGCATGGAAAGATTGGTGCGCGAATCAAACATCGTCAGCACAACGCCTTCGACGTCCAAATCCGGATTCAGGCTCTTGCGAACGAGCTTCACCGTGTTCATCAGCAGGCTCAGTCCTTCCAGCGCGTAGAATTCGCACTGAATCGGAACGAGCAGCGTGTTCGCCGCGGTCAACGCGTTGAGCGTCAACAGTCCAAGGGAAGGGGGGCAGTCGATGAACACATAGTCATACTGCTGCTTGGTTGCGTTCAGCGCGCGCTTGAGCACCTGCTCGCGCGCGAGAATAGTCACGAGTTCCACCTCCGCGCCCGCCAGGGAAATATGCGCGGGCAGGAGTTTGAGCGTATCGATCATCGTGTCCTTGGTTGCGTCGTCCACGGCGACTTCGTTGATCAGTACGTCGTAAATCGAGGAATCGGTGCCTTCCTTTTTGAGTCCGAGACCGCTCGTGCTGTTTCCCTGCGGGTCGGCATCGACCAGCAACACACGCTTTCCTTTTTCCGCCAGACAGGCGCTCAGATTTACGGCGGTCGTCGTTTTGCCCACGCCGCCTTTTTGATTGGCTATCGCCACAATTTTCATAAAAGAGTATTCCTCCAATAGTCGGTACCGTCATTATACTGTAAGCAACTGGTGTATTCAATGTTTCACGTGAAACAAATCGATGATTACCCTCAATATTTACCGTTTCTTCACGCGTAACTGTTTCACGTGAAACAAAGCGGTCAATACGACGAAGCAGAAGCAAGGGGATCAATGTTTCACGTGAAACATTTGCATACACAAGTTGCTATAAAAATCTGCTTTCTTTTTATATCAATTTCCAGTACCTTCTTTCTATATAAAAAAGAGCGCCGTAGCGCTCTATGAGGAAAACTCGATCAATATCTACTTTTTAGAAGTTCGAGTAAATTCGAACCGGAACGATCAGATAATAGAATCCTTCCGTCTTCACGGGGCGGAGCACGCA
>CAZDXW010000043.1:0-23513 GCA_964509485.1 uncultured Christensenella sp. | reverse complement strand
TAACGTCCATTTCCTCGCTGATTTTTCCGGCAAAGCTGTTTGCGGTAATCGTCAGTTTGTTGTTATGAAACTTCATCACGATGTTGTTGTTTCCCTCGCGGGCCATCAGCTGCGCGCGATCGATGCTTTCCATCAGTTCGCACTTGTCAATCATGACGCGCGTGGTGTGCTCCTTCGGCAGAATCTGCTTATATTTAATGTAATCTCCATCGAGCAGGCGGGCGACAAGACGGGAGTGCTTGATGTTCACGCAGACGTGTGTCTTGGTAAACGTGAGTTCCACATCCTCTTCCGTTTCGTCCATCATACGGGATATCTCAATCATGGATTTACCGGGAATGACGACGTTGCGCTCCGGCACGGGATTTTTCAGCGGCATGGAACGGCGCGCAAATTGGTATGCGTCCGTCGCGACAATTGTGATCTCTTCGCCAAGTTCGAGCAGTACGCCGGTCAGAATCGGTTTACTGTCGTCCTGCGCGGTGGCAAATACCGTTTGACTGATCATATCGCGGCAATCGTTGTGATCCATCTTGACCGTGAACGTATCGCCCGTAAAGCGCATCTCCGGAAAATCTTCCGTCGCTTCGACGCATTGCAGACTGCTCTTTGCGCGGCCGCAGGAGATATCCAGCGACTTTCCGGTGAGCGTTACCTCGGCGATGGATTCCGGCAGCTTCCGTACAATCTCCGAAAAGAGCTTACCGGGAACCACCGCAAAACCTTCCTCCTCAACCGTTGCCGGAAGAATGCATTCCTTTTGCAGCATCAGATCGGAGCATTTCAGTTTAACGCCGTCCTTGGTTGCCTCCAGGTAGATGCCTTCTAAAATAGGCATCGTCGTTCGAACCGGGAGAGCTTTGATCACAGAAAGGACGCCTTCTGTCAACTCCTTGGAATCCATGTAAAAATGCATTTCGAATACTTCCTTTCTCAACAAGTTGATCCATCGCGCCATGCGCAGAAAAACACTACAATACAATACGCGTGATAGGCTCTGTTTTGTTCGGGTTATCCACAGGTGAAGTCGGGTTTGCGTGTTAATCTCTATTATTATTACAGAAGCAGGAGTAGTAGTACTATGTGCGCTTCGTGGAGAACCCGTAAGAGAGGCTAACAACCGCGTTTTTGGCTGTGGAGCGGTCTGTGGATAAGCGGGGGTTAACGACCGGGCTTTTCCACACGCTCCATGCTCTCCACATTGCCCACAATCTATCCACATCGACCATCCACCAAAAGTGGATTCTTTTTGGAAAACTCGATCAGGACATCCGTTTCTTGATATCTTCCAGCACGGAGCTGAACGATCCGTCCGATTCAATCATTTCCTCAATGCGCTTGCAGGCGTTGATTGCCGTCGTGTGGTCGTTTCGGTCAAAGAGCGTGCTGATGCGCTTGTAGGGAATGCCCAGCATATCGTGGCAGAGATACATTGCCACCTGACGCGGCAGCACAATCTCCCGATCCCGACGCTCGGAGAGCAGGCTATCAAGTGGAATGGAATAGTATTCGGAAACCGTGTTTTTGATGATCTGAGGCGTGACTTCCTTTTTTCGAACGTCCGGCAGCAGGTCGCGCAGCGCTTCGATGGTGAGTTCCAGCGTCAGCGGGCGGCGGCGCAGCTGCGAATACGCAACCACGCGGGTGAGCGAACCTTCGAGTTCACGAATGTTGCTGACCACGTGCTCGGCAATGAACTGAATGATCTCGTCGTCCACGTCCAGATTGTCCAACCGCGCGCGGTTGCGAAGAATCGCAATTCGGGTTTCAATGTCCGGCGGCTGGATGTCCGCAATCAAGCCCCATTCGAAACGGGAGCGAAGACGCTCTTCCAGACTCGAAATTTCCTTCGGCGGGCGATCGGAACTGATGATGATCTGCTTATTGGCGTTGTGCAGCGTGTTGAAGGTGTTGAAAAACTCCTCCTGAACGGACTGCTTCTTGGCGATGAACTGAACGTCGTCAATCAGGAGAACGTCGACGTTGCGGTAGCGCTTTCGAAATTCGAGCCGCTTGTCCATCTGAATCGCGGTGATCAGCTCGTTGGTGAACGTTTCGCTGGTCACGTACATAACCCGCGCCGAGGGATCGTTTCCCTTGACCGCGTGGCCGATGGCGTGCATCAGGTGCGTTTTGCCCAAGCCCACGCCGCCGTACAGGAACAGCGGGTTATAAGCTGCCGCCGGGTTCTGTGCAACCGCGAGCGCGGCAGCATGCGCAAAGTGGTTCGATCCGCCGACGACGAAGGTTTCAAACGTATACTTCGGGTTCAGCGCGAAAACGTTGATCGGCTCGGCGCTGACCGGATTGATGTAGATGTCCCGATCCTCCGGCAGCACGATTTTGATGTCGGCGATCGTGTCGTTCGCGGCCTTGACCGCGTCCCGAACGTTTTCAAAATAGAAGTCTTCCAGCGTCTTTTGAATGTCGGGCGTCGGAACTTCCAGTACCAATACGCCCTTCGAGAGAGCCAGCGGAACGATTACGTCGATCCAGGCGTGAAACGACAACCCCGTCATTTGGGGACGAATATTCTCGCGCGCGGCCGCCCAAACCGATTGCAATTGATCCATGGTGCTATACCCCCTATATTACAAACCATCATAGCAAAAATGCGGGCACTTTACAAGCCAAGGTTCGGCTGTGCTTTCGCGTGGAGGGTCTGCCGGCGAAACGAAACGCGCCGCTTGCAGGAAGAGAAGAACACGCGGAAAAGGACTTATAAAATGGGTGATATGCGCGGATTCTATACACTCAATTATATTGGTAGAACGGCGCTTTCCGCCGATTCGAACCGACGACAACGGGATACTAAAAACAACAGTAGAATGAGTTTTTTGCGCCACTTGGGCGAGAGTAAAAGCGAAAATCCAAGCATAACTACCGATATAAGTTGTAAAAACAGTATAAATTCCCCACTTTTCGTGAAAACGGGAGCAAAAAGTCCAAAATGGGTTAACAATCTGTGACAAACGCCCCGTTTGATTGCAAACGGGAAAATCAGGGTTTACAATAAGAAAAGAATATAGTAATCGGGGGAAATTTGCCCGTGGGAGAATCGCTGCGCAGTCAGTTATTCATCAACTCCGAGCAGGTGGGCGATTTTATCGAGGTCACCTTGCCCGCAACCGGAGAAGACGAGGAGTCCGAAGTTGCGCGCATCCATTATCTGGAAGCGGGGGTTGGCGAACCGCTTCTGTTGATCCATTCGGTCGGGCAGTCGCTGTATACCTGGAGAAACGTCTTTGCCGAGCTCTCGGACAACTACCGCGTCATTGCTCTGGACTTGCCCGGGCATGGCTATTCGTCCCGCCCGGACAGCTTTACGTACACCGCGGACGATATGGCCGCTGTGTTGAACCTGTTTCTGGATGCGCTGAATGTGAAATCCGCACACATGATCGGCTTCTCGCTCGGAGCCATGTACATGCTCCGCTTCTTATCGTTGTATCCGCGGCGCGTGGCCAACTGTGTTGCCATTTCGCCCGGCGGCATCACCGAGCAGATGCCAAAGCTGATTCAACAGCTGCAAACACCGCTGGTTGCGACCTTTGCGCGAAACCTCTACACCGCGAGCAACGTTCGAGCGCTGCTCAAGGAGTGCGTCAGTGACGAAACGCTGATTGACGATCATGTGGTCAAGCAGTATTACGAGCCGATTGCGGACGGGCTCGCGCGCGAGGCAATCATGTACGCTTTGCGCAATTTCGATATGGACGCCATTGCGGAAGGGCTGATGCCCGTGGAACACGAAGTGCTCGTGCTCTGGGGCAAAAACGACCGCTGGCACCCGCCGGCAGGCAGCGTCTATTTTCAGAGCCTGCTGCGTACGGGACGTTACTATCTCGTTCGCAACGCCGGACACCTGCTGCAGGAGGAAGCGCCCTCCAAACTGCTGGAGATCGTCTACAGCTACATTCCGCCCGCCGTGCCGAGCTACGACGTATACCGCTATACGCAGCATCTGGCGGAAGACGAGGATTCATGATTCAGCAGTTCGACCTTGGCGACGTGGTGCAGATGAAGAAACCGCACGCCTGCGGCGCGAACGAGTGGACGGTGATCCGCGTCGGCGCGGACGTGAAGATCAAGTGCGACACCTGCGGGCGAATTGTCATGCTCGACCGGGCTGACTTTGTTCGCATGGGAAAGAAAATCCTGAAGAAGAAGGAATCCATTCCGGAAGAGCCGGTTTGAGGCGATGCACCTCCCAGCAACATTGAACGGATGGAATAAGATTGTTGAAGCGAAAGACATTTACGCCGAGCCAGATTCGTTATCTGCGTGAGCGCGCCGAAGAACAATATGAAAGCATGCGTGGAACGCGTACCTATCGGAACGCGGAGTTTTTGCTGTACATTGTCGTCGTCGTGCTCATCGCGCTGACGATTCGCGCGTTCATCGCGGAGCCGACGCGCGTCGACGGGGATTCGATGATCCCGACGCTCGTGCACAACGAGGATATGCTCGTTGAAAAGATGACCTATTGGTTCAGCGATCCGCTGCGGGGCGACATCGTCATCTGCTTCTATCCCGGTTATACCGAGAGTTGCGTCAAGCGCGTGATCGGGCTGCCCGGCGAAACCGTCGCGGTCAAGGACGGCGTGATTACGATCAACGGCGAACCAATTGACGAGAGCCCCTATTGGAAGGGTGAAATCATTGGCGACGTGGACCCCGTTACCGTCGGAGCGCGCGAGGTGTTTGTGGTTGGCGACAACCGCAACGGCAGTAAGGACAGCCGGAATCCCTCCGTCGGGTGCATTCCTTACGCAAAGGTTGTTGGCCGCGTGATCGCGGTGGTGTTCCCCTTTGGCAACTATCGAACATTTTCGCGGGTGACCTATCCTTGAGTGAACTGCAAAAGCGCCGTCGCAGCGAAGGCCGCGCGCGCGTTTACCAACAGGCAAGGCGAATGGGCTGGCTGATTTCCGTGCTTGTCACGGTTGCCGTCCTCTGCCTTGTTTTTTTTGTGTGGATGCTGCCGACGCGGATTGTCGACGAGAGCATGGCGCCCGAGCTCAAGAGCGGCGAGGTCGTGCTCTGCGACCGGCTGGGTCGCTTTTTCCATACGCCGGAGCGCGGCGATCTTGTGCTGTTTCAAACGCCGGACGGGCTGTTCGTCAAGCGCATTGTCGGCATGCCGGGCGAAACGATTGAGCTCGTTGGCGGGCATGTGTTCATCAACAGCATTCCGCTCGACGAAAGCGACTACGACGTGAACTATGTTGGCGACATGCCGCCCGTGGAGATTCCCGCCGGATGCGTCTTTCTGCTTGGCGACAACCGCGAGCTGATGTACGACAGCCGCCTGGAGAGCGTTGGCTGCGTGCCGTTTGCCGACATCGTCGCGATGCTGCGACTGCGTGTTTCTCCGCTTGGCCGGATTACTTACTTTTCTTGAAAGAAAAGTAAGCAAAAGAATTTTCCTTTTACTGCGAAAGCTCTTTCGAAACAAGAGCTTTTTTGTTGCAATATTGATTGAAAACATTATAATTGTGGAAAAGCATTCGCCCGCAGGGCGCGGAAAGGACCTCTCTTCATGTTGATTCGAGTCGCGGAACAAAAGGATCTGCCGGAGCTGCTCGCCATCTATAACTACGAGGTGCTGAATAGCATTGCGAATCTGGATCTGACGCCGAGAACGTTGGACGAATGGCAGGTTTGGTTTGACCATCATAACACGGAGAACCATCCGCTTTATGTTGCCGAAATCGACGGGCGCGTTGCGGGGTATGTGAGCTTGTCCTCCTATCGCGAGAAAGAGGCGTTTCGCTCAACCGTGGAGCTGTCGATCTATGTTTCGCCGGAGTTTCGCAAACAGGGGCTTGCCAGCGAGATGATGCGTTTTATTTTGGACGTCGCGCGTGCCGACGAGCGGACGCACCTGGTGATCTCCGTGATCTCCGCGACAAACGAACCCAGCATTCGCCTGCATGAGAAATTGGGGTTTACCTATGGAGGAACCATTCCGGAGGTCGGGGTGAAGTTCGGGGTGTATCAGGATATCGTGAATTATTGGTTGGTGGTGTAGAAAACCAAATACAACAGATTCTGAATCGAATAACTGCATTTGCCTGATCCCTTTTTGCGAGCCGGTATCTAGAAAAATGTCAATACTGCGACTTGAAACCTGACAATTATATGTCAACAATGAAATGATATCGTGAGGCAACGCTTGATTATAAAAGGGGCAGAGCAAGTATGAATGAACCATCAGAGCAAGAGCTGTTTATGAGAGCTCTGCCGCAAACCGGCAGGATCGGCAGATTCATTCGAATCCTAAGACAGCACGTTGAAGCAGATGTTGCGGTGGAGATCCTGCACGATGCGGTGCAGTACGATTCCTTAAATCCAATGGAAAAATCGAACTGGTGGAACAGGACGGTTGGCGAGACGGAACAACGGATTGGAACAGGCGCTACGATTGCAATCATGCGTGAATGCGGAAGTAAATGTTGCGGGGCAGGACAGCGTAACACAGCAAGACGGTTATATCTGGAGAGTGGAACGATGCAGCATTTTCTGGATAAAATCAGCAGGCACGATGTCAAGGAAGGCGACCTAAACTATTCGATGATAGACGAAAATACATTCATCGCAGAACACAATCGCTGTTTTTGTCAGCAGGTTGCTCGTAGTACGCAGCGATTTCCGTCGACTGTTTACTGTCAGTGTTCGGTCGAATTTAACCGTCAGTTCTTCTCGGCTGCGTTTGATAAAGAAGTAGATGTGGAAATCATTCAGTCGATCATAAGTGGAGCGAATACATGCAAATTCAAAATAACAATTCCATAATTGGACATAAGCAATATGATCGGTTTCTTGTTAAGGCGGAGAAACCGACGGAAGAAGAAATTCTTGATGCATTGGGAGAGGTTAAACCCCTTTGGCTGAAGTACCATGCGTATATTCAAGCGAACTATGAGTTCTCATATGAAACGGTTTTTTTCGCGAAGAATTACGGTTGGGCTGTTCGTTACAGAAAGAAGGACAGGACAATGTGTTACGCATTTCCGGAATCCGAAGCTTTCTCCATTCTAATCGTGCTGGGAAAACCGGAGGCAGCGCGTGTGGAAGCGATGAAAGAGAAGCTCAATCAAAAGGTCAGAAGGGTCTTTGAACAAACGGAACAGCTTCATGATGGAAAGTGGCTATGGGTTCGAGTGTTGGAACAGAGCGATTTCGAATCCGTACTGCAACTATTGCGTGCAAAACAGAAACCTCGGAGCGATTCGTAACTTTGATCATTCAATTGGGCGTTTTTGTAATTGAGTGAAGACCGTTTTAATGAGCAATGCTAAACGCCAGAAATACGATGCAAACCGGAACCATCACCCAGCTGCCGATGCTGCCCGATACGGCACCTCTGCACCGAAAGTAAGCAGTGCCAAAAATTGGTCACGCTTCACATCTGGCGAGATTTCGTAGTACAGGCAGAAGAGATTCGGCACACGCCATTGGGAAAGATGACCTACGAAAAGCGAAAAAACGATTGAACGTGTCGTCGCCGATGCCAAAGAAGAATATGCGATGCGTTATATCTCATACCGAGGCTTAACCGCAGTCACCAACTGGGTCAAGCTCAAATATGCTGCGATGAACCGTAAAAACTCGCAGTTCACAGGTGGAAGGAAGCACATCCTTCTTTGCGATTTCTTGTCACTGGTTTGTTTCACATTCTACTCTACACAAAGAACCCCATTCCGGCGTAATGGAACAGAGCTCTTTGACAGACATAGGGAATCCGTAAGGATTCCCTTTTTGTTTCCCGTGAAACATTCTAAAACTCAATTCCCTTTCTCGCTTGAACACCCTTTTCATACGGGTGCTTCACGAGTTTCATCTCCGTTACGTAGTCCGCCTGCTCCAGCACCTCCGCGCAGGGGTCGCGTCCAGTGATGACGAGCTCCGCCTTGCCGTGGTTATTCAGCAGCGCGAGCACCGCCTCACGGTCGACCAGCTCCAGCGTGAGAGCGGCGTTCAACTCGTCCAGCACGAGAAGCGAACACTTGTTTGCTCGCGCGATGCGCGTGACCTCTGTGAGCGTACGGTTGTGCAGTTCGCGCACCTTCGCCTTCGTTTCTTCGCTCATGTTCGGAAAGAACCCGTGCGGCAGCTCGTTGCGGTAGATGGGCACGCCGAGCCGCTCCAGCGCGGCTAGCTCGCCCGTAGGAGTGCTTTTGAGGAACTGCGCGAGCACGGCCCGCCCGCCAGCGCCAACGTGCCGCAGAATCAGCCCCAGCGCCGCTGTGGTCTTGCCTTTTCCGTCGCCGCAATACACGTGAATCATGGATTTCCTCCGAAATACACCTTGTTATCCACATTATACGATCGAATTGTGGATAAAGGCAAAAATCATTGTGTTAAGCACTCTTTTTGATATAAGCTTTTATAAAGATGAATAGAAGTCATCGATTAATTTTTAGAGAAAAGGAAAAGGACATGACTAGAGAGCAGTATAAATTCTTAGTCTATATAAAAAACAAAAGAACCTTGAAGCAACTTCTAGAGAAATACAGTATAAACACCAAACAATTCTATGAGATTGTAGATCAACCTCAGATAAAGTTTTAATATGAGTTTGACAGAGATGATGTTTACGAGAACTCTATAATTTATCCGAATAGTGAAGGAGTTGAAGCAATCGAGAAATATGCCAAAGATCGACAGAAGAGAATCCTCGAATGGATATCTCCAATCGTAGCAACGATTGCATTACTCAAATCATTTTGGCCCGAGATAATGAAGCTATTTAGTTAGTATTCTGATTCTTTAAAAGACAAACGACAAGCGCGCCCCCACGGACGCGCTCACTTTTTTGTATTTACTGTAAGATGCTGATCTTTGATCCAACGTTTTAAACGCTTCGCGGTGAAAAAAGCGTCATCCGTGCCAAGCGTAGTAGATAGCCTGACTAATCGCGTGCAGAATCGTCTCCGCGCGCATCCAGGGGAACTCTGCTTCGATCCATTCGGCACATTGCCGTTGAAGATCCGAGATTTTACCCGGCTGATCATCTACATACCTTTCGGAGACATAGGTTTCGACTCTGCCTCGCGTCTCCTCGATATACGCGCTGATATGCTGTTGCTCCTCACGGCTCAAATACGGCGAAACCTCTTGCACGATGGTCAAAACCGGCCTTCGCCAGTTCTTGCCAAATTCAAGAGACAATTCATAGACTCGGTTTAGCACATCGGGATCAAAAGAAACCAACGGATGCCTCCTTGAAAGGTTATCACTTTACCTGTATTTGCTTGCTGCTATGCGTGATTCTACCATAAATACTTTGAACTCGTAAGATTAGAGTTTAATGTGATTCGAAGAGAATCAAAGAAAGGATGCAACGAAAAAACAAGCGCGCCGTTTCCGGCGCGCCCGTTCGTTTCGTTAATAGAATTAGATGCCGAGGTGGCGCAGTTCGCCGCGCTTCTCCAGCTGCTTGAGCATCTCCGCCGGATTCTTCGTCTTGGCGAGGAAGATCATCGCCGCGATGACATACGGCTTGAAGGAAGCCTGCTTGTAGAGCGGGTCGCGGTAACGGTCGAACACCGTTGCGGCAACTTCGCCTGCTTCGCAGCTCACGCCCGTGATGTCGGCGGGCAGGCAGTGCAGATAGAGCGCCTTGCCCTTGTTGGTCTTGGCCATGAGCTCTTCCGTGCATTCCCAGTCCTTGTGCTCGGCGTTCTGCTTGAGCAGCTTCTTTTCGAGGGCTTTGATGCCGTCGAAATCGCTGTTGCCGTAGAGTTCCGTGCGCTCTTCCATGGCCTTAAACGGCGCCCAGCTCTTCGGGTAAACGATGTCCGCGCCCTGGAACGCTTCGCTCATGCTGTTGGTGACGGTGAACTTGCCGCCGCTCTCGGCGCTCTGGCGCTTGGCAACGTCGAGCACGCCGTCCATGACCTCGTATCCTTCCGGATGCGCAAGGGTAACGTCCATGCCAAAGCGGGTGAACAGGCCGATGACGCCCTGCGGAACGGACAGCGGCTTGCCATAGCTGGGGCTGTACGCCCAGGTCATGGCAATCTTCTTGCCCTTGAGGTTCTCCACGCCGCCGAACTCGCGGATGCAATGCGCCATGTCGGCCATGCACTGCGTCGGGTGGTCAATGTCGCACTGGAGGTTGACCAGCGTCGGCTTCTGCTCGAGCACGCCGTCGATGTGGCCCTGCTTCACGGACTCAACCACTTCGTGCATGTAGGCGTTGCCTTTGCCGATGTACATGTCGTCGCGGATGCCGATGACGTCCGCCATGAAGCTGATCATGTTGGCGGTTTCGCGAACGGTTTCGCCGTGCGCAATCTGGCTCTTGCCTTCGTCGAGATCCTGCACTTCGAGGCCGAGCAGGTTGCAGGCGGAAGCAAACGAGAAGCGCGTGCGCGTGCTGTTGTCGCGGAACAGGGAAACGCCGAGGCCGGAATCAAAAATCTTGGTCGAGATGTTGCGCTCGCGGAGATTCCGCAGCGCGTTGGCAACGGTGAACACCGCGTCGAGCTCGTCCCGCGTCTTTTCCCAAGTGAGGAAGAAGTCGCCTTCGTACATGTTCGCGTAGTTCAGGCCTTCCAGTGCCTTGGTGAACTGCTTGATATCGTCTTTACCCATAAATTTCACTCCTGTTACTCTTTTCATAGTCATTAATGAGAAAACAAGTGCAGAACGGGGGTTGCCCGTTCTGCACAGCGCTTGCAATCAGCAGGCGGACTTGTCCGAGGTCGTGTCCGTGCCGCCCGCGCGGAACTGGCACGCGTCGTCCGCGCCCTGTCCTTTATACATGGAGGGAATCAGCGCGTAGACCGCCGCGCAGGTCACGAGGTCCTGCTTCCAGATGATTTCGTTCGGCGCATGTGCCTGGCTCTCCGCGCCGGGGCCAAAGCCGACGCAGGGAATGCCGTAGCGGCCCTGAATGGCGACGCCGTTCGTCGAGAACGTCCATTTATCGATCAGGGGACGGTTGCGCAGGTGCATGGAGCTCTCGCTGCCAATGCGCTTGTCGCCGTAGAGCGCTTTGTGCGCATCCGCAACGGCCTGCACGTGGCCGGAGGTCTCTTTGTTGATCCAGGTCGGAAAATAGCACTCAGTTTCGTACACAAGGCCGGTCCATGCGGGACGGTCGTACATGTACATGCTCACCTTTGCGCCGTGCTTCTTGCAGGCGGGCAGGTTTTCGATTTCCTTGATGCAGCTTTCCCAGGTTTCGCCCGCGGTCATGCGGCGGTCGATCGAAATCGAGCAGCTGTCCGCAACGGCGCAGCGCGAGGGGCTGGTGAAGAAAATCTGCGAAACGGTGCAGGTGCCGCGGCCCAAGAAGCGCGCGTCCTCGTAATGATTCGGGTTGAATTTCGGGTCGAGCATCTTGACGAGACCCTTGATCGCGTCCTTGTCCTCGCAGCCGTTGGCATTGAGCGCTTCGACGTCCTTAAGGATGTCCGCCATCTTGTAGATCGCGTTGTCGCCGCGTTCCGGCGCGCTGCCGTGGCAGGAAATGCCCTTTACGTCCACGCGGATCTCCATGCGCCCGCGATGGCCGCGATAGATGCCGCCGTCCGTCGGTTCGGTGGAAACGACAAACTCCGGCTTGATCTTGTCCTCGTTGTGAATGTACTGCCAGCAGAGGCCGTCGCAGTCCTCTTCCTGAACGGTGGCCGTGACCAGAATCTTGTAGCCTTCCGGAATCAGACCGAGGTCCTTCATGATCTTCGCGCCGTACACGGCGGAAACCACGCCGCCCTCCTGGTCGGAACCGCCGCGCCCGTAGATCACGTCGTCCGTTTCGTACCCTTCGTAGGGGTCCTTTTCCCAGTTTGCGATGTTGCCGATGCCAACGGTGTCGATGTGCCCGTCGAAGGCGATGATCTTGTCGCCGGTGCCCATCCAGCCGAGGGCGTTTCCTTCGGGATCGATTTCGGCCTTGTCAAAACCCAGCGCTTCCATTTCTTTGATGGTGCGCTTGATGACGCCTTCTTCCTCGCAGCTCTCGCTCGGAATCGCGATGAGATCGCGCAGGAATTTCGTCATCTGCTTTTCGTAGGCTTGCGCCGCCTGTTTCACTTTGCTGGTATCCATGGTGATTGATCTTCCTTTCTGCTTGCCCCGACCGCAGCCGCGGCGAGCGGTACGGTCAATCTTTCTTTGCGTCGATGTAGGAATACAGGGTATATTTGCTGATGCCGAAGTATTTCGACACCTTGTCGCCGCTCTTGGTCACGAGGAAGGCGCCCGCCTGATAGAGGAACTGGATCGCCGCGATCTTGTCCTCCTTGGTCATCATGGCAACGGGTTTGCCGACGATCACGACGCTCTGCTCAATCAGGTCGTCCAGCAGGTCGTTGACGTTCTGCGGAATCCGCTCCGGCATGGCCGGCTCGCTGTTGTGATGCAGCACGCTGGCAATCGCGCGTTCCGCCATCAGTAATTCCGTGATGTCATAGTTGATCGAGAGCACGCCTTCGATCACGTTTTCGTCGTTGCGCAGGTAGACCGTGCTGGACTTGAGCACCCGGCCGTCCCGCGTTTTCGTCAGGTAGCCGAGTTCGTCCGTCAATAACGCGTCGTGTTTGCGCTGAATCGCTTCAAGCACCACGCGGGAGGCGCTGCCCCCGGCCTGACGATGGGAAACATGCCCGTTTTCGATGACCGCGATGGTGTGCTCCGTGTCGTCCCCGGAGATATCGTGGACGACGACTTCACTGCTCTCGCCGAACTCGGCGGTGATCGCTTTGGCGAGCCGCTGCAAGAATTCCAGATCCATGTCCCGAACCCTCTTCCTTATAAATAATATACAGAAAAAAACGAAAATACAAGCTGGAAAACAAATATATTTTATGAAGCCTTAAATATTTTTTGTTACCATGCTCTAAATATTTATTTTATTGTATCATAAATAGATAGGAGTTGACAAAAATTTTTATGAAATCCCGCAGACATTGCGGCAACAATCGGTGGAAAATCTGCCGGAACCGCCACAGAATTCGTAACAAACTCACGTTTCCTTTCTTGTGCTTGAGCGGGAAATAAGGTAGAATGAGGTGACCTGAAATCAGGCAATAACGCTAAGGTGGTGAACCGCATGGAAGAAGAACGCGATTTGGTGGTTTTTTCGGATGACGACGGCAATGAGTTTGAACTTGAGGTCGTAGATTATTTTGATTACGAAGGCCAGGAGTACGCAGTATTGATCGATCCCGAAGCAGGCAGTGAGTGCGGCTGTGGCTGTGAACACGAATCCTGTGAGGACGAGCACGGCGCGGAAGTCTACATCATGAAGATCGTCGTCAACGGCGAGTTCGAAGAGTTTCTCCCCGCGGACGAGGACAAGATGGAAGCTCTGTCCAAGATCGTGGAAGAACGCTTCGAAGCAATGGAAGACGAAGACGACGACGAAGACGGTTGCGGCTGTGGCTGCGGCTGCGACGATTGCGCCGAAGAAAAGAAAGACTAAACCTTCGATTTCCGACGAATCACTCATAAACCCGCGGCAATTCAAGCCGTGGGTTTTTCCGTCTTGTTCAAAATACATTATCTCATTCTTGTGGGGGAGTCATACGAGAAAAATCACTGATATACTCAACAAGTGGATAGAGCCGTTGTTCCCTGGCTGCGGCGCAGCCACATAATAATAGAAATTCATTCGTTAAGTGTTCGCATCAAATGCGAATATCCACAAAAGTTATCCACCGATGTGGATAAACCTGTGGACAACGTGGTTTTTCAGGTTACCCGCTTGAAAACAAGCAGGGAAAATACAAGAGGAAAACCCTGAAAAAAGAACGAACAAGTGTTTGCAGTTTAATAGGCGTTCGTGTATACTGTCATCAAAACGAACGAGTGTTTGCAGCGGAGCAAAATCCATATAGTTCCCCCCGAAGACGGGTGAAAGTATTTGTGATATACTAGAATATCGGTCATTTGGACCATCGAGACCAGAAAGCGGTCATCATCCGCCGGCCGGAACAGAATCGGACGGCAAAACGAAAGGGACTCCTCATGAAGGACATCATCATCAAGGGCGCGCGCGAGCACAACCTCAAGAACGTAGACCTTGTCGTTCCGCGCGACAAACTCGTCGTCTTTACGGGGCTCTCCGGCAGCGGAAAGTCCAGCCTCGCGTTTGATACGATCTATGCGGAGGGTCAGCGGCGATACGTCGAGAGCCTCTCCTCCTACGCCCGTCAATTCTTGGGGCAGATGGAAAAGCCGGACATCGACAGCATCGACGGGCTTTCCCCCGCGATTTCCATCGACCAGAAGAGCACGAGCCACAACCCGCGCAGTACGGTGGGCACCGTAACGGAGATTCACGATTATCTCCGTCTGCTCTACGCGCGCTGCGGCATTCCGCATTGTCCGGAATGCGGAAAGACGATTGAGCGGCAAACGATCGACCAGGTGGTCGACCGCGTGATGGCGCTGCCGGAGGAAACGAAAGCGCAGATCATCGCCCCGTGCGTACGCGGGCGCAAAGGCGAACACCAAAAACTCTTCGACGAACTCAAGCGCGAAGGGTATGTTCGCATGCGCGTGGATGGAAAGGTCTACGACATTGCGGACGTTCCTGCACTCGATAAGAAATACAAGCATTCCATCGAAGCGGTCATCGACCGTATCGTGATCAAACCCGGCATCGAAGGCCGGCTGACGGACTCGCTGGAAACCGCGTTTCGCCTTGGCAACGGGCTTGCCATCGTCGCAATTGTGGACGGCGAGGAGATGCTCTTTTCGCAGAACTACGCCTGCCCGGACTGCGGCATCAGCATCGAGGATTTGACCCCGCGGATGTTTTCGTTTAACAATCCCTTTGGCGCGTGCCCAACCTGCTCGGGACTCGGCACGCTGCTCAAGATCGATCCTGAACTCGTGATTCCGGATCAGCATCTGTCGCTCGCGCAGGGCTGCGTCAACGTAATGGGCTGGAACAGCGGTTCCAAGGGCACCATCGCGAGCATGTACTTCGAAGCGCTGACGAAGCACTACGGGGTTTCGATGAAAACGCCCTACGAAGAGCTGCCGCAGGAAGTGCAGAACGCGATTCTCTACGGAACCGGCAAGGAAAAGCTGCACATCGCCTACAAAAAGGAATTCGGGAGCGGAACGTTCGACGCGCCGTTTGAAGGCATCGCAACCAACATGGAGCGGCGCTACCGCGAGAGTACGTCCGAATACAGCAAGCAGGAAATTGAGCGCTTCATGGCGCAGACGCCCTGCCCGGACTGCAAGGGAAAGCGGCTCAAGCGCGAAAGCCTCGCCGTCACGGTTGGGGACATGAACATTGCGGATCTTTCCGATCTGCCGGTCAAAGCCGCGCGGGACTTCTTAAAGAACATGAAGCTGGGCAAAACGCAGACCATGATTGCCGAGCAGATACTCAAAGAAATCGATGCACGCCTGGGCTTCCTCGTCAACGTCGGCCTCGATTATCTAACGCTCTCGCGCTCCGCGGTGTCGCTCTCCGGCGGCGAAGCGCAGCGCATCCGCCTCGCGACGCAGATTGGCAGCGGACTGATGGGCGTGCTCTACATTCTGGACGAGCCGAGCATCGGCCTGCATCAACGGGACAACGCGCGCCTGCTCAAGACGCTCAAGACCATGCGCGACCTAGGAAACACACTCATTGTGGTGGAACACGACGAAGAAACGATTCGTTCTGCCGACTATGTGGTGGATATTGGCCCGGGCGCGGGTGAACACGGCGGTGAAGTGGTTGCCATTGGCACGCCGGAGGAGATTGCGGCGAACGAGAAATCGATTACCGGCGCGTACCTGAGCGGGCGGCTGAGCATTCCGGTGCCGAACACGCGGCGCGAGGGAAGCGGGCAAAAGCTCGTCGTCCGCGGCGCGCGCGCACACAACCTCAAGAACATCGACGTGGAGATTCCGCTCGGCAAGTTCGTCTGTGTGACCGGCGTGTCTGGCAGCGGAAAGTCGAGCCTCGTCAACGAGATTATCAAAAAGTCGCTGCTGCGGGATCTCAACCGCGCGCACTCCCGCCCCGGCGATCACGACCGGATCGAGGGCGTCGCCGCGCTGGACAAGATCATCGACATCGACCAGAGCCCAATCGGGCGTACCCCGCGCAGTAACCCCGCGACCTATTGTGGACTGTTTGACCTGATTCGCGCAGTGTTTGCCAACACACCGGACTCGCGCATGCGCGGCTACAGCAACGGGCGTTTCAGCTTTAACGTCAAGGGCGGGCGCTGCGAAGCCTGCAACGGCGACGGCATCATCAAGATTGAAATGCACTTTTTACCGGACATCTACGTGCCCTGCGAGGTCTGCGGCGGTAAGCGGTATAATCGCGAAACGCTGGAAGTCCATTATAAGGGAAAGAACATCTACGACGTGCTGGAGATGACGGTTGAGGAGGCGCTTCGCTTCTTCAAGCCGCTGCCCAAGATTGCGCGAAAACTTCAAACACTCTATGACGTTGGTCTGGGGTATGTGAAGATCGGTCAGCCGAGCACGCAGCTCTCCGGCGGCGAGGCGCAGCGTGTGAAGCTGGCGACGGAGCTGAGCCGCCGCGACACGGGCAAAACGCTCTACATCCTCGACGAGCCGACGACGGGGCTGCATGTCGATGACGTGAAGCGCCTGCTGGAAATCCTCCAGCGCCTCTGCGAGACCGGCAGTACGGTGCTCGTTATCGAGCACAATCTGGACGTGATCAAATGCGCGGACTATGTGATTGACCTTGGGCCGGAGGGCGGAAACGCGGGCGGAACCATCGTTGCCACCGGCACGCCGGAGGAAGTTGCCGCCGTGGAAGGAAGCTACACGGGCCAGTTCCTGAAGCATGTGCTCTAAATCACATTGAGAAAAGGGTTCATCTATAATTAGAGTTTTGTAACAATGCTGTGACGAAACGGGAATGCGAGTATGCGCGTTCCCGTTTCTTGCTATATAATGCCTTTGTCGGTGCCCGCGGCTGCGGGTAAAGCAAAAATCGATATTTCCCCTGTTTGTCCCATAGAAAACCGGCAAACAATCGGAAAGGAATAAAACTCTTATGTATACCAGATGGAGACTCTATATTCTCGCCGTGTTCGTGGTGCTCATCGCCGTGCTGATGCTCGGTTGCGCCTTCTGGCGGAAACGCGGGCATTCGTTCAGCGCATTTCGCGAGGTGCTTCTGATTCTCGGCGTGGTACTGATTGTGGAGACGCTGATTATATCCACACTTTCGAACTATAACCTCGGCGTAATTCTGCCCGCGTTCTTTGGCGTGCCGCTCGTGTTCGTCGCGTTCGTGTTGCCCCACATGGGGCACGGGTTCCTCGCGTTTCTCAAGTGGCTGATCGTCGTCTGCTATGCGGCTGCGTTCGCGATCTTCGCAGTTTGCGGATTCCTCATGGTGCGCGCGTCCAGTGAAGGCGCGCATACGAATGCGGACGCAATCATCGTCCTCGGCGCAGCGGTGCATGGAGACAAGGTCACCTGGGTGCTCGAAAACCGGCTCAACACCGCGATTGAGTTCTTAGAAGCGCATCCAACCGCCGTCTGCGTGGTCTCCGGCGGACAGGGCGCGGGCGAATCGGTCACCGAGGGTTCCGCCATGAAGAAATACATGGAGGAACACGGCGTCGACGCTTCCCGCATCTATGCGGAGGAACAGGCGAAAAACACGAAGGAAAACTTCGTGAACTCCAAGAAGATCATCGACAATGTCTTGGGCGAAAACGCAAAGATCGCGTTTGTCACGACGAATTTTCATGTCTACCGCGCGGGACAGGTGGCAAAGGCGCTCGGCATGCAGGTGGTCGGGATTCCGGCGGACGACGTCTGGTACCTGCGGCTCAATAACTTCCTGCGCGAATGCGTCGGCATCTGCGTCTACGCCTTGCGGGGGGATATCTAACAACGATATTGGGAGGGGAACGCGATGGAATCACAGGTTCCAGGACTAACGAAACCAAAGCGAACAGGACGTTTCTGGAAAATTCTCGGAGGTATCGTTCTTGCTCTGATCCTTCTTCTTTATGTGCTGTTTCCATTCACGATGGGCGCAATTGCGTCCGCTCGAAAGCCGCAGGCACTGGAACTGCCACCCGACGGTTATGAGGCGGTTGCGCTGACCGCGCAGGATGGAACGCCGCTGGCTGGTTGGTATGTGGCGGGCGAAAACGGCGCGTGCATCCTGTTGATCCATGGCAGCAACGAGAATCTTGCCTCAATCACCAACCATGCAGCGTTTTTGCGCAGTGCTGGCTATGGCGTGTTCGCACTGACCTTGCGTGGTCACGGCGGTAGCGGCGGGCGCGGAAACGCACTCGGCTGGGACTGCGGGCAGGATGTTGCCGCCGCGGTTTCGTATCTGAGAAACAACGGCGTGAAGCGAATCGGCGCGCTTGGCCTCTCACTCGGCGGCGAGGTGCTGCTTGCCAGCGCGGCGGACGAACCTGAACTTCGAGCGATCGTTGCGGACGGCGCAACCTACCATTCGCTTGCGGACTATCTGGAGTTGCCGGAAAACCGCTCGCTCTGGCGCAGCTGGACAACGCGGGTGATGTACGCCTCCACCGCGCTGCTGACCGGACAGCGCCCGCCCGAACGAAGCATGCTGGAATCCGTCGATTCGGCAGCGGATACAAGGTTTCTCTTGATTGCCGCTGGAACAAAGCCAAACGAATCCGCTTACGGCGCGCTTTACGAGGTGGCGGCGAATGGACGCGCAGAGCTTTGGACGATTCCGAACGTCGGGCATACGCAAGGGTTATCTGTTACGCCGGAGGAATACCGCTCTCGCGTGCTCGCGTTCTTTCAGGAGACGCTTGCCGAAGTTGGCTGAATTGGGTGCGGCTTGTGTTTCGGGAGCGAACCGTGTAGAATGAAACCGATCGTTTTCGTTTGAGGTATTATATGAATGTTTGGATCGCGATGCTGCTTGGGTTTATACAAGGGTTGACCGAGTTTTTACCCGTGAGCAGCAGTGGGCACCTGCTATTGCTGCAGGAAATCTTTGGCATCACCGAAGGCGCGATGTTCTTTACGATTATGCTGCATCTGGCGACGCTGGTTGCGGTGTTTGTCGTTTATTGGGAGATCATTATCGAGTTGATCAAGCATCCCTTTCAGAAGACGGTCGGCATGCTGCTGCTTGCGACGGTTCCAACTGTGGTAATCGCCGTCCTATTCAAAAAAGTCGAGCCGTTCGCTTCGTTCTATACGGCAACGGAAAACGGTTCGTTCCTCGGCTATGGCTTTCTCATCACGTCCGCCTTGCTCTTTTCCAGCGACTTGCTTCGTCGCAAGAACAACGGAAAAGGGCGTAAGATGAAGGACATGCGCGTAGGCGACGCGTTGTTCATCGGCGCGATGCAGGGCGTGGCAATCCTGCCGAGCGTTTCGCGTTCCGGCGGAACCATCGCGGGTGCTCTGTTTGCGGGACTCAATCGCAAGACCGCCGCGGACTTTTCGTTTTTGATGTCGATTCCGGCGATCCTCGGCGGCGCATTGATTGAGGTTCCGGATGCGTTACAATCCGGCATCGGCGGCGTCCACTGGACGAGCGTGGTCGCGGGCATGCTGGTAGCCGGGATGACGGGCTATTTCGCGGTTAAGCTCATGATTACGGCAATCAAGAAAAAGAAACTCTGGGGCTTTGCGGTCTACACCGCCGTGCTCGGCATACTGGTCATCGTCGACCAATACGTAACGCACCTTTTCCTATAATTAAATAGCAACAAGCAAAATAAAACACCGGCGCGGAGCTTCCGAGCCGGTGTTGTGTTATCTTGGTCTAATCCAGCCTGGAGACGCAGCGTACTACTTCGAGCGGGCTCTCAATCGTGACCGTTTGCCGTTTTCCATCGCGAAGCATGCCCTGCGATTCGTAAAACGCGATCGCGCGCGTGTTCTCCTCCAGCACCCAGCAGCAGATTTGCCGAAAGCCGAGCGCATAGGAATCCGCCTTGAGCCGGTCGAGCAGTAGCCGCCCGTATCCCCGACGCCAGACCGAAGGAAGAAAGTAAAAGAACGTAAACTCGGACGTATCGGCCAAATCCTCATCGTGCGTGGGATGCAGGCTCGCCGCGCCAACGGGAACGCCGTTCTCTTCGAACAGATAATACCGCAGATCGGGAAAACGCTCCAGCCCTTCGACCAGTCGCTGCTCACGTGGAATATCGTCCAGCGCGTCGAGATACGACTGCGGAACGATGCCTGCGTAGGCCGTTTTCCACGCGGTGTTGACGATGTTCGCAATCACCGGCGCGTCCTCGGCGGTGGCGAGGCGAATGGAGGTTATACAAGAGGGCATGTACCATCATTCCTTCCGATAGGGGTCTATTGAGTATATGCCTGTTTCGCATGGCAAGCAAGAGAATGGGGAAATAGTGGATTCGGAGGCGCTTTCAAATAGGTCCGCCAAATTTCTTTGATTTGTGCAATTTGCACAACTATTAAAGTTTCAGAACTGTTATTAATGATACAAAATTGAGATTCTCATGAAGGAGGAGTGAAAATTGAAAAGACAATTGTTTCGATTTTTTTCTAGCATAATGGTTCTATGTCTCCTACTTGGTTGTGTTGGTTGCGGAAGGAAGTTCGAGGAGGATAATCTGATAAAAGTATTCCAAAAAGAGATTGCTGAACAAGGGTATACCATTCGAACTTTGTCTCCCAAAGAACCAGATGAAGAAAACCCTTTGTTGAGCAATACGGACTATATAATTGAGAAAGGAGAGTCCATAACAGAGAAGTATGCTTATCTGATAATTACCCAGACAGCCGCAGGACTAAAGTCGATCAAGTTATCATTTTCACCAGACCCAAAGAACGAAAACTTATCGCTTATTCGATACTTTGCTGCCGCTTTAATGCATATTTACGATGCTTCCATAATACCGGGAGAGAGTAGTGGAGATACTGCAATCAATGCAGTTATTCAGGCACAGAATAATGATACTACATACAATCAGAACAGTATTCAGTATTATTTTAATCTTGGAGAAAGCTACATCCATTTTAATATCTTATTTCCGAGAAGCAGTTATGCGGCCAGTTTAAACGAACTAGAAAAAGAGCAATCAAGCAAAATGAAGCCGTTTGATTTTTCTAAACAGAGTTTTCTGGACTCGCTTGGTGCGATGGTCAGTGCATATGGCTACTCCTTGGTACCACAAGACTCAGACTATATAAGACTTGCGGATTCAGCGGATTTGCTTCTATCAGATAAACCGGATGTATACGCCATTGTTCAGGAGATCGGTTTTACAGATGGGTATATTCTTTTATATGGCACAAGACAAAAACTTACTAATATTGTCTTTGTCCAGAACGACAACGGCACAAGTCTTTTAGGGTATGGAGATCTATCGGCAATGGTATTCCGTTGCTGCGATTCATCGTTCCGGAATAGTCCAAATGAGACGGATCAAGACGACGCTTTAAAAATGTTTGATCAATTAGGCGATGATTACACGCTCGAAAAAAACGATTTACGTTATGTATATCGCAGTTACGATGTTGAAGCTGACTCCATCTCGATCGATGCCCCGTAAACATAAAACGCCCTAAAACAAACCTGAGAAATTTTTAGTCGATAAAGCAATGAACGGATTCAAATACTGTATAGGAGAATGGTATGAAAAGATGGATCAGCCTAGTGGTCTGTTTGGTATTTCTCTTAACGTTTGGCTGTGCGGGCAAACAGACGGAAAAAAATCAAATCGTTGAATCGGTGAACTGTTTACCAAAGGAAGAAGATTTTATCAGCGCATTCTCAAAGGATATAGAAGGTGATGGTTATACCGTCGAGAAAGCAGAAGCTGAAGCAAAGGAAGCCTACCCCGAAGGTAATGCAATGTTATATTTAGTTAAACACCCGGATTTGGGGGATGACTATCTATATATTAAGATCGAACGTGAAAAAAACGGGGTTAGTGCAATTTTATTCTCTTATGTCTTTCAAAGCCTGGAATCATTGAAAACTCATCTCTTCTATGAATTAATGCATGCCGTTATTCGAAGTACAGATTCAAGTATTCAAAATTATGACAAAGCAGTGAAGCAACGGTTAGAAAACATTATAAAAAAGAGTGAAGAAAGTGATTCATACTTTGAAAACGGGTATGGGTACGACTTCTACTGCTTCACTGATAAGCATCAGATGAAATTCTGGGTGTTTAGCGAGTCAGATCAGGAGAAAGCGAAGACGGACGCTGTTGAAAGCGTTCCGCTTCATCCTTCAAAGCTATTTCGTTTTTCGAGAGAGGAATTACTAAACACTTTATCCGAAAAAACAGCTGAGTATCAAGTGCAGTTGGTTGAAACAGAAGTGGGTAAAGAATCTCACGATTGGATATCTCAAGTTGTTCAAAGCGAAAAACCGAAAGCTGAAATATTTGCGATCGAACATCAACTGGGGTTTACGCTTGGTTGGCTGTTGTTGTATACAACGACAGATGGGGTGTATCATATTTGTGTGGTCGAGCGGCCTGCAGAGGGTGAAGCAGACAGTGGAATCATGTCTCATATCGAACGAATTCTGGTACAAATATGTGATCCAACATTAAGTGTAAGCTCCGATTTAGACGAGACGCTGGCAGCGCAAAAGATTATTCTTGCTGCAGTTTATAAAGGTGAGAAAGAAGAAAACGGTGTGCTTTATCAGTATTTTTTCTCACCCGATTATTTTACAATCGATGTCGCATAGAGTAGGATTTCGAAAAATAAACTCAATCAAAAAGAATCGGCGCGGAATTGTTCCGCGCCGCTGTTGCGTATCTTGCCTTATCCAACCACGATATTGACGATGTTCTTGACCACAATCACCTTGCGGATGGTCTTGCCTTCAAGGAAGGGCTGGACCTCTTCGCAAGCGAGCGCGGCGGCTTCAATCGCCTTGGGTTCCAGCGAAGCGGAGAGCGTGACCCGCCCGCGCACCTTGCCGTTGACCTGAATGCCGAACTCGACCTCGTCGTCCACCAGTGCGTTTTCGTCGTAGACCGGCCACGGCGCGTGATGCAGCGGCGCAAAGCCGAGGTTCTCGTTGATCTCCTCGCAGATGTGCGGTGCAACGGGGGCAAGCAGCAACACGAGTGTATGCAGCTCGTCCTTCGTGAGGCTGCCCTTGGCGTAAAAATCGTTGACCAGCGCCATCATCGCCGCAATCGCGGTGTTGTACTTCATGCGCTCGTAGTCCTCGCCGACCTTCTTGATCGTCGCGTGAACCTTCTTTTTCATGTCGGCGTCGGTATCGCCCGTGCCTTTGACCATGTCCTGAAGCATCCAAACGCGGTCGAGGAAACGGCGGCAGCCGCGTGTGCCCTGCTCGTTCCAGGGAATCGGCTGGTCGAACGCGCCCATGAACATGATGTAGGTGCGGAAGCTGTCCGCGCCAAACGTCGGGATATAATCGTCCGGATTCACCACGTTGCCGCGGGACTTGCTCATCTTTTCGCCGTTGCTGCCGAGCACCATACCGTGGCTGGTGCGCTTCATATACGGCTCGCTCGTCGGAACGAGGCCAAGGTCAAAGAGGAACTTATGCCAGAAACGGCTGTAGAGCAAGTGCA
>CAZDXW010000042.1:15055-25927 GCA_964509485.1 uncultured Christensenella sp. | reverse complement strand
TCGCGAACGCCAGCCATCAGCACGATTGCCAGCAGGAAGCCTAGCGCGCCAAACGTTCCGTTCAACACGGAGTAAAGTAGGTTATAGCCCTCCGTGATGTTGAGAATCGTGACGCCGAGCACGGCGCAGTTCGTCGTAATCAGCGGCAGGTAGATGCCAAGCGCACCGTAGAGCGAAGGCGCGGACTTCTTGAGGAACATCTCAACCACCTGCACCAGCGAGGCAATGACGAGGATGAAAGCGATGGTGTTCAGGTACTCAAGCTTCATTGGCACGAGCAGGTAATAGTACACAAAGTAGGTAAACAGGCTTGCCAGCGCCATGACGAACGTAACGGCAATGCCCATGCCAAACGCGGTTTCCACCTTGTTGGAAACGCCAAGGAACGGGCAGCAGCCGAGGAACCGCGAAAAGATATAGTTATTCGTCAGAATGCAGCTGAACATAAAGAGCAGGATTTTTACGATCGGGCTCATTCGCTCTTCGCCTCCTTCCGTTTGCCAATCTTCAGGCTCACGGCGTTGAACACGCCGAGCAGCAAGCCAAACACGATGAATCCGCCTGTCGGCAGAATCAGCAGCAGCATCGGCTGATAGCCCGCGCCGAACACCGGCGTGCCAAAGATGGTTCCGTTGCCAAAGATCTCGCGGATGCTGCCAATCAGCGTCAGCGCAATCGTAAAGCCAATGCCCATGCCGATTCCGTCCACCGCGCTGTGCAGCACCGGGTTCTTGCTCGCGAACGCTTCCGCGCGGGCGAGGATGATGCAGTTCACGACGATGAGCGGCAGAAAGATGCCGAGGCTCTGATACAGCGCCGGAAGAAACGCATTCATGAACATCTGCACCATTGTGACGAACGTGCAGATGACGATGATGAACGCCGGAATGCGAATCTTATCCGGAATGAACTTTCTGAGCAGCGAGATGACGATGTTGGAGCCGACGAGCACAAACGTCGCCGCCGCGCCCATGCCGATTCCGTTCGTCGCGTTCGTGGTCACCGCCATTGTCGGGCAAGTGCCAAGCACGAGCCGGAACGTGGGGTTCTCCGTGATGATGCCGTTGAAGAATACGCTTCTGAGCGTGTTTTTCTGTTCCATATGGTTATCCCTCCGTCGGCGGAGTAAGGCTGCCGAGCGCCTGCACCGCGTTGTTCACCGCGCCGGTTACCGCGCGCGAGGTGATGGTTGCCGAGGTGATCGCGTCGATTTTTCCGCCGTCCTTCGACAGCGAAATCGGGCTGGTCTGACCGATGAACTGTGCGCCGAACCATGCCTCTTTGGCGCGCGCGCCGAGGCCCGCCGTTTCGGCGAAGCTCGATCCGCCAACGGTAACGCCCGTTACGGTTCCCGATAAATCGACGCCAACCGTAATCTCAATTTCCCCGCCGTAGCCTTTGGTCACGATGGTTCCCGTCTTGCCGGTCAGCTTGCCCGCGGCGTCATAGCCCGCGTAGACGTTTAGCAGCCCTTCCGGCGCGGTCTGTTCGGTAAAGGTATTCGCCGTTGGCAGCACGCTCCGGCGCGCCATATCAGCCGCGATAACCGCCTGCTGGGCAATCGGTCCGGACGTAATCATGTTCGTAGCTCCCAGCGCAAGCCCCGCCACGGCGGCGAGTACAAAGAGCTTTAATCCAAGGATCAATATTCTACGCACGGGACTTCACCTCCCCGTAGATTCTTCCGCGCGTCGCGCGGTCGATCAGCGGCGTGAGTACGTTCATCAGAAGAATCGCGTAGGTCGTACCTTCCGGATATCCGCCGAACGCGCGAATCAGTGCAATGATCAATCCAGCGCCCGCCGCAAAGATCATCTGCCCCGTATGCGTCATTGGGCAGGTGACGTAGTCCGTCGCCATGAACACCGCGCCAAAGAGCACGCTGCCCATCAGCACGCCCTGAAGCGGATCGCCGCCAAACGCCAGCGTAAAGAGCATGAACGAGGCGATCATCGTCACCGGAATGTGCCAGGTGATCGTCTTTCGAATCAGCAGGTACGCTAGCCCCAGCAGAATCGCAATCTTGCTGACCTCGCCGATGCAACCCGGAATCCGACCGAGGAAGAGATCCATCATCGACGGCGGAATCATCGCGTTCGCCGTTGCGCTGGAAACCGCCTCTGCCGATTGGGAGAAGATCACAAGCGGCGTTGCGCTCGACACCCCGTCAAACGGGGTTACATAGGCACTGCCGCTCATCAGCGCGGGCCAACTGGCGAGCAGCACGGCGCGCGCGGCAATCGCGGGGTTTACGAAGTTATCGCCAATGCCGCCAAAGAGCTGCTTGACGAGCAAAATCGCCACCGCGCTGCCGATGACGAGCATCCACCACGGCGCAGTGGACGGCATGTTCATCGCGAGGATGACGCCCGTGACCACGGCGGAAAGGTCCTTGATCGTAACCGGTTTCTTCAGTAGCAACTGCCAGAGCAGCTCCAGCAGCACGCAGGACGCGACGCAGATGAGCACCACACGCGCGGCGTTCCAACCGAAGAACCAGATGCCCGCGGCTACCACCGGCAACAGCGCGGTCAGCACGTCGCTCATCAGAATCGTCGTGGTGTTCCGCGCAAAGATGTGCGGCGCGGCGGAAACGGAGAATCGTTGTTTTGCTTCCATTCGGTTCACCTCCTCGCCTTTGCGGCAAGCTCGTCGCGCGTTGCTTTGAACGACGACGAGAGATAGCGCCGCGCGGGGCAGATATAGGAGCACGCGCCGCAGAGCACGCAGTCCATGAGTCCGTGCTTCTTGGCCGTTTCAAAGTCCAATTTGTCGATATCCGCACGCAGTAGATACGGATGCAGCCCGATCGGGCAAACCTGTACGCAGCGCGCGCAGCGAATGCAGGCGGATTCTTCCATGTCCTTCGCCTGCTGCTCCGTAAAGAGCACAATGCCGTTTGTCGCCTTGGTCATCGAAACGCCAAGGTCCGGCGCGCAGAGCCCGGTCATGGGCCCGCCCGCGAATACCTTTCTCGCGCACTCGCGGAGGCCGCCACAGGCGGCAATCGCCTCTTCATAGCGCGTGCCGATGCGCAGCAGCAGGTTGCTCGGTTCGTTGACGCAGCCCGTTATAGTCGTAATGCGCGACACAACGGGCATACCGAGCGTCACCGCATCGCAGATTGCGGCAGCGGTGCTCACGTTGAACACCAGCGCGCCCGCGTCGATCGGCAGTTTGCCGCGCGGCACCTCGCGCCCGGTCACGGTTTGAATCAGCTGTTTTTCAGAGCCCTGCGGGTACTTCGTTTTCAGCGGCAGCACACGCAGTTCCGGATAGGCGGAGGAAGCCAGTTGCATGATTTCGATTGCGTCCGGCTTGTTCGTTTCAATGGCGATGACCCCAGCCTTGACCCCCGTCGCTTTCAGAATCAGGCGAAGACCATCCACGATTCGCTGCGGAAACTCCAGCATCAGGCGGTGATCCGCCGTCAGATAGGGTTCGCACTCCGCGCCGTTGAGAATCACGACGTCGGCCTGCTTCCCTTCCGGAATCGCGAGCTTTATATGCGTTGGAAACGCCGCGCCGCCCATGCCGCAGATGCCAGCACTCTTGACCGCCGCGAGAATGGCGGCTGGCTCGACCTCTTCCACCGACCCTGTCGGGGTCAGTTCGATCCAGTCGTCCTGTCGGTCGTTCTGGATGCCCACGCAGAGTTCCGGCGCGGCGCGCAGCTGTTGACGCTCCTCAACAAACAGCACCTCGCCCGATACGCTTGCATGCACGGGCAACCCTAGCCCGCCAACCGGCGTGGCGATGACCTGACCGAGTTGGACGCGCTGTCCCTTTTCCACGCATGGCGCGCTCGGAGCGCCGAGGTGCATTCCCATTGGAATGACCACGATGTCCGGCACGATTGCGCGCACGGGGCTTTCTTTGGTCAGCGGCTTCCCTTCGCCAATCCGGCGAAGCGGGTGTATTCCGCCTCGAAACGTTTTATTCAAACCTCTCCACCTGCTTTCTTTTTGATCGACACACTGAAAAACAGCGTTCTATTTGGAAAAAACAGCATCCTATCCCGTGCTCAGGAAAAATATCCTGCACATGCAATTAGTTTAGTTCCACGCAGAACCTCATTGTTCCGCGTAGAAACGGATGAACTGTATGAATCGATCTTACCATTGTACAGGCCGTATGATCGTTTGCCTGTTTCAAAATGAAATGGTTGTGCTATCCGATTTGGTTCGATTTCGATTTTTTAATACTGATATCCGCCGGACGCAAAAAGAATCGCCCGATACGGCGATTCTTGTTTCGTTTATACTTTTATTGACTTACCCCAAGGTACTTGAGGATACCGGTTACAATTCCTTTCGCCATGGTCTTTTGAAACTCCGCGTCGTTGATCTTCTTATCCTCCGCAGAATTGCTGATATGCCCAATAAATAGCGTGCAAACCAGCGCATTTGTCTTGTTGAGGAAGGTTTCGTCGGTCTTTGCGATGATGCTTGTCCCCTTAAAATCACGCAGCGGCAGGCCGGTTGCCTCGACATACGCGTTGAGTACCTCAGTCGCCAGTTTATCGCAGTCCGACTTGCGGTCGTGATCCTCCGGCACCCATGCCATCGCTCCTCGCGTATCGGATGCGCCGACGGAATTGCACTCAATTCGAACCGCCAGCTCCACCTTTCCGTTGTTTAAAATGGTGGCGCGTTCGCTTGCGGTCTTGTCGTCCTTCACGTCCGCGAGCGTAAAGACTACGGTTGCGCCCTGTTCTTCGAGCTGTTGCTTGACGAGTGTTGCGACCGCGAAGTTCAATCGATTTGCGTACACCTTTGTGGATACGCCCTGAATCTGCGAACTGTAGCCGCGCGCGGGGTCAATGCCGATGATGTGCCCGTCGAGCAGCCCTGCCGGTTTCGGCGTCGGGGTCGGCGTCGTTCCGGGTGCGAGGGTCGGGGTCGGCGTCGGCAGATTGGGATCGACGGTGGGCGACGGCGTTGCGGTGACCGGCGCGACGGTGGGCGACGGGGTCGGCGTAGCGTTGGCCACGCGATACTGCACGATAGCGGGAGAGATCACACCTGCGACCAGAGCATAGGTCACACCTGCGAGCAAAATAAGGATCATCGCGCATAGGATTCCGAATGCGAGAGGGTTATTGATGCGAAACGTTCTCCTGCGCTTGACAATCTTTTTCATGCTCTCCACCTCAGTCGTGCTATCACTCGTATTGTAACACGATGGTTTAACAATGTACCATAGGAAAACACAAGATTTTCAAATTTTCCACGTTTTTGTTAGAAAAAATTCATGACTTCGTTCTTCCACTGCCGTGCTGGAAGATTCCATTTCTATTTCAGATTTTACAATCTTTGCCAGCGGATGTGACAATATTTTCCCTTGCGAATCCACATGTTTTGAAGGATCGCGTTGATTGGCGTATGTTTCGCATCGTCTTTTCTAAATACAGAAAACCAATTGGAACAAATTCGAGTATAACGGTATTTTCCCGCCCCCGCGGGCAACGTCATTTGTTTTTTAGGCGTAGAATTTTACGCAGCGCTTGTTTCTCTACGCTGGACAACCGTATAATAAAACCATGCCATATAACTTTACACATGCGCTGGTCGGACTGACAGCGAAACCGTATTTCAGCCCGGAGATTGCCGCGCTGGTCGATGCGTATCCGGATCTGTTTCGCATTGGCACGATGGGGCCGGACCCGTACTTCGGGGACGCGATGCCAAAGCCGCTCTTTGCCCCCTGCCGCGTCGACCTTGCGGACAAACTGCATAAGCTCGACATGCGCGTACTCTTTGCCGCGATGCTTCCGCTCGCGCGGGGAAACGACGCGCTCTGCGCTTATGTGCTCGGCTTTCTGTGTCATTTTGTGCTGGACACGACCGCGCATCCTTATATAGAAGCGCGTTTTGCCGGAAAGGCGCATACGCCCACCGAGATTCAAATGGATCTTATGATGGCGGATCGAATTGCGCTGCCCGGCGTACCAACGCCGCCGAAGCAGTTCTATCAAACTGCTCACCTTTCCGAGTTGGACGCGTTTCATGCCGCGCTGGCCAAGTCGCTTTTTTCGCTGGAAACCAAGGGCGTGTTTCGCCGGAGTTTTCGCAAGTGGATCGCCGTCAACACGCTCTCCTTTGATCCGCAAAACCGAAAGCTTCGCTTCTTTGGCACTCTGGAGCGCATCTTTGGCGCGTCGGGCAAAGTCACGGGCTATCTCGTTTCGCGCCATCCGGACCCCAATGATCGGCTGAACGCTTCCCGCGATGTCTGGCACGCGCCCTGGGAGCCGCACTGCTCGCGTACGGAGTCGTTTGTCGACCTGTTTGACCGCGCCTGCGCGGAAACGCCGGAACTGCTCCGCGCAGCTTATGTTGCCCTCCAGGCGGGCGAAATGAACGAAGAAGCGCTTATCGCAATTGGCGCACGGAGGATGGATGCAAGACCCGTTTGACCGCGCGCACGGCTGCTGCTTTACCGGGCACCGTCCAAACGCCCTGCCCGACGCGGGCAACGAACAGAAACCGGGCATGCGCGCGCTAAGCGAGTTACTAACGCGCGCGGTGGAACGCGCCGTTGCGGACGGCTTTACCGAGTTCTTCGCGGGCGGCGCGCTGGGGTTTGACACCCTCGCGGCGGAAGCCGTGCTGAACCTTCGGCAGCAGGACTCCTCCATTTCGCTGCATCTGGCTCTGCCGGGGCTGGATCAAACGGAGGGCTGGAGCGCGGAGCAGCTACAGCGCTACGAACGAATCCTCGTTGGTGCGAGTGAAATCTGGTACTCCGCCGAGCGCTGCAGCCCCGCCTCGATGCAAAAGCGAAACCGCTACCTCGTCGACCACGCGAGCCGCTGCGTCGCGTATCTTCGCCGCATTAAGGGCGGCACACTCTATACGGTCAACTACGCGCTGGATTCCGGCGTCGAGGTGGACAATCTCGCCGAGCGCTGGTTGGATCTGGAGCCGTTTGAATGAAAATTGTCTCGTCGTTTCGCCGTATGGAGTAAAAATCCGTGCGGCGTTTTGCTGGATTCGGCCGAACAAACCGCACTGGTCGAATCTTCGTTTGCTTTTCGTGCGCGGGTATGCGAAAATACCCAAAAGGGCTTTCGAGGCTCGGGATATGGGGGTCATGTCGATGGAACGAATCAGCAAGCAAGCGTACTACCTCTCGATTGCGGCAGAGGTTGCCAAGCGCTCCACCTGCCTTCGGCGGCAGTACGGCGCGGTCATCGTGAAAAACGACGAAATCGTTGCAACCGGCTACAACGGCGCGCCGCGCGGGGACGAGAACTGCTGCGACGTCGGCTCCTGCTGGCGCGAGCGGCACGGCATTCCCCACGGCGAGCAGTACGAAAAATGCGTCGCCGTCCATGCGGAAGCGAACGCAATCATCAGCGCGAGCCGAAACGAAATGCTCGGCAGCACGATTTACCTCTCCGGTTTCGAAGGATTTGACCATCCCATTGAGAATCCAACGCCGTGCGTCATGTGCACGCGGCTGATCAAGAACGCAGGCATTAATAAAGTCATCAATCAGCAAGGCGAGGTTACGCTATGAATCAAAAGCGCGTCGGAGACGGAACGGTCGTCCTGCTCGCAGGCGGCGGCAAGGTATATACGGACGTCGCCGCGCGGTTCACCCGCAGTGAGCGGGGGCTAAGCGAAATCATCGCTTCACCCTACAATGCGGAGCTCGTGCGCAGCATCATCGACAAAGGGCACCTCGCCGCGACGGAGTTTGACTATTTTCTCTTTGGCGTCGAGGGATATTCCCGCGTCACGGAGGTGCAGCTCGTTCGAAAGCGCCTCGCGAGCTACCTCATCAAGAGCGGACGCGTCGACAAGGGCGGTAAGCGGAGCTACGACGTCGTGCTGCCGGACTCGATTTTGCCGCACCGCGCGGACTGTACCCTGCCGGACGGCACAACGGTTTCGCTTGGCGCGACGGAGCTTTTGAACATGCTGGAAGAATGGTACGATTCCGGCGTGGACGCGGGCTTTAAAGAGGAAGACCTCCGCTACCTCAAGCCACAGGCAACGGAGTTTAAGGCGCTCATCGGCATGAACGCACACGCACTTTTAGACTGGTTTAAGATTCGCTGCTGTATGAATGCGCAGGCGGAGATTCGCGACCTCGCCAACAAGATGTTGCGTTTGTGCAAGGAAGCCTCGCCCGCCCTGTTTGAGGGCGCTGGACCAAACTGCGTTTCGCTCGGCTACTGCCCGGAGAACGAGTTTCAGCATCCTTCCTGCCGCGTGATTCGAAAAAAAGACGCAATGGAGCTTCTGCGCAATGCAACGAAAACCCCGTAAAAAACGCCGCGCCTGCAAAAACTGCGGCGTACGGTTCTCCGGGCGATACTGCCCGTACTGCGGCGCGGAAAACGGGCGAAAGCACCCGCTGCGCAGCAACGGGGTTGTGGTTGTGTTTCTTCGATTTTTACTCTCGCTGCTGGCTTTGGCCGTACTGCTGTTTGTCGCATTCGTCGTGCTGGACTACGTTGCCGCTTCCGGCGATGGCGCGCACACAACCGCCATTGCGATTGTCGAGAGCGTGAGAAACGCGCTGCCGGAAAAAATGCTGGCTGTCTATACCAATCTCAAGGAAAACACGCTGAACAATCTGTTTTCTTGGGCACGGAATCTCCTCGACTAGTACACATTAAATACGTATTTCGTTCATTTTACTTCAAAATTACTGGCTATTTATTTGGTATAATACCTTCTGTTGTGATTCGAAACTTGTCGGATCGACTTCGGGAGGTTTTTTATGCTAGAAACTCGCCATGCTTATCTGATTCTGGCGCATCGAAACTGGAGTCAGCTCTCCATCTTGCTCCAGCTACTCGACCACCCGCAGAACGACATATATCTGCACATCGACGCATCCGCAAAGGGCTTGGATGCCGCCGCGCTGCAAGCTTCCGTTCGGCAGGGCAAGCTGACGATTCTATCCAAATTCCGCCCGGCTTGGGGCAGCGAAGCGTTGGTCGACGCAACGCTGTTGCTGCTCGCAACCGCTTCTGCAACCCCGCACGCGTACTATCACCTGCTCTCCGGCATGGACCTGCCGCTGCGATCGCAGGACGAGATTCACGCGTTCTTCGCCAAAGCCGAGCAAGCGGAGTTTGTCGATTTTAAGGCGGAAACGGTCTCCGCCGACTTGCTTCGAGATCGCCTGCAAACCTATCATTTCATGCAGAGCGCGCGCCAGCGCTATCCGCTCGTTCGCAAGCTCGACGACCTCTCCCTCCGGCTGCAATCGCTGTTGCAGGTCAACCGGCTGAAGTGTTGCACCGTCCGCTTTCAAAAAGGCTCGCAGTGGTTCTCCATTACGCAGGCGTTCGCGGAATATTGTCTGGCGAACGCCGCCGAGTATCGCCGTTATTTCCGGTTTTCGAAGTGTTCGGACGAGCTGTTCATCCAAACGCTGTTGCAGAACTCGCCGTTCCTGGCAAACCGCTTTACGCGCGAATACGACGACGAACACGCAACCATGCGGTTCATCGACTGGGATCGCGGAACCAGTTCCTCGCCGTACGTGTTTCGCAGCGAGGACTACGACCGGATCCTGCAAAGCGGCATGCTCTTTGCGCGCAAGTTCGACGAGCGCGTGGACGCCGAAATCGTCCGCCGCATTGCGCAATCCGTATCCAATCGATAGTTCTTCGTTCGTTTAAAAACGTATCTCAATAAAAAAAACCGGCCAGAGGCCGGTTTTTTGTTGTTCGCATCTTCGTTTATGCCGCGCCGATGGCGTTCCAGCCCGCAATCAGCAGCGCGAGCACGCCCAGTCCGCAGAACGCGGCAACAATCATGCCCTTCATGCCGAGCTTGCGAATTTTCACCTTGAGCAGGTACGCCGCGGCGGTGACCAGCAGCGTCGCCGAAAACAGGGCGAGAAACCCGCTCTTCATGACGGGGCGGAGCGTATAGATGAGCGGAAGAATCAGCGCAACGGTGGTCACGGGCAGTCCGTCGTAGTAGACGCGCGGCGTGTTCTCGCAGAACTGCAGCTCGTCCTCGGTCACGTTGTAGTACGCGAGGCGAATCAGCGCCGCGAGCACGTAGAGCGCGAGCACGACAAACTCAAACCACTTTGTCAAGCCGACGGAGTAGCCAATCGCAACCGGCAGCACGCCAAAACAGATCATATCCGCCAGCGAGTCAATCTGAATGCCAAATTTCTTTTCGTTCTCCGTACGCTGACGCGTTCTGGCAATCGAGCCGTCGAACAGGTCGCAAAAGCCGGAGATCATCAGGCAGACAATCGCCATCGACGTGCGATCGTACATGGCCAGCCCGATTCCCGCAATCGCGCTCACGACGCCGAAATACGTCAGTAGAACCGTGTAGTTATAAAACCCCACCACGGAATTTCGAACCTGCATTGCCCATCTCAACTTGTGTACTCCCGCTTTCCTTCTGTGATCCAATTCATAGAGCGTCCGGCGCTCCAAAACTTCTGTTACTTCTTCGGCTCTTCGGAATAATAGTCGTGATACCAGTTGGCAAACGCCTGCAGGCCTTCGTCAATTCCGGTCTTTGGCGCAAATCCAAAGTCGCGCTGGGTCTCGTGAATATCCGCATAGGTCTTCTCCACGTCCCCCGCTTGCATCGGCAGAAACCGCAGCTTCGCGGTTTTTCCGAGTGCGCGTTCCAGCGAATGAATGAAGTCTAGCAGCCGCACCGGCTTGTTGTTGCCGATGTTGTAAACGGCATTTCGCGCGCCGGTTTCGTCCGGCTTTGGCGGCGAGAAGAGCATCCGCTCCACGCAGGCGGTCACGTCGTCCACATACGTAAAGTCTCTTAGCATGTTTCCGTCGTTGTATACGTCGATGGGCTTTCCCTCGAAAATTGCCTTCGTGAACTTGAAGTAAGCCATGTCCGGCCGCCCGAACGGGCC